>DASSAL010000001.1:0-10039 GCA_035685405.1 Actinoplanes sp.
CGCCGGCCTCGACTGTGCCGGCCGCCGGCCTCGACTGTGCCGGCCGCCGGCCGGGCGAGACCCCGACTGTGCCCGCCGCGGGCCAGGTGGCCCCGGCCGTGCTCCGCCGGCCCGGCGACCCCCGACCGTGCCCCGCCGCCGGCCCGGCAACCGCGGATGGTCCGGGCCGCCGGCACGCGGCGTGACTCCGCGGGTCAGCTCTGCCGGTCGAGGAAATCGAGCGTGACCGCGGCGAACAGCGGCGACAACAGGTTGTAGTGGGTCAGGCCGGGCAGGATGGCCAGTGCGTGACCACCCTTCGGCCGGCCCTCGCCGGCCCAGCCGCCGTCCCGCAGGCCGCCGTCGAGCAGGGCGAAGACCTCGACGAAGTGGCTGGGCGGAGCCATGTCGGCGTCCGCGGCCACCACCAGCGTCGGCACCCGCAGGCCGCGGACCTCCTCGGTGAAGTCGAAGTCCCTGGCCATCGCTTCGCCGATCTTGTCGAGCAGCCGCGGGAAGTCCTCCGGCCGCGGCGCCACCCGGTGGTACACCTCGTACATCGGGGTGTCCTTCAGGAACTCGGCCGCCGCCCCGTTCACCTGGCCCTGCTGCTCCAGCATCTCCGGATAGATGGCGCTGCGGCGGATGTTCGCCGACGCCGTGACCACCTTGCCCACCTTCTCCGGATGGCGGATCGCGGCCTGCAGCGCGACACCGCCGCCGAGCGAGAAGCCGACCACGTCCGGGTGCTGCAGCCCGAGGTGGTCGATCAGCGCGGCGATGTCGTCGGCCATCAGGCGTACGTCGATCGGCCGGTCGATGTCCGCGGTCCGCCCGTGGCCCTGTAGGTCCACCAGGATCACCCGGTGATGGTCGGCCAGCGTGGGCAGGATCGGGCCGAACATCTCGCCCGAGCCGAGGCCGCCGTGCAGCAGCATCATCGGATGCCCCGACCCGTGCGTCTCGTAGTACAGGTTGATGCCGTTGACGTCGGCGTACCGGCCGGTGGACTCGGCGCTCATGTGGTGCTCCTCAGGTCTCTGGAATCGGACTGACGCGGATAGGGACCGGGCGGCCGCCGCGAACTCATCGCTCGTAGCGGCCCGGATGTCCGGCGACTATGGTCAGCGGGGTGAACGATGCGGCGACGACCACACCGATCGAGTCACGGCTGGAGGCGTACCGGGCCGAGCTGACCGCGTACTGCTACCGGATGCTGGGCTCGGCGTTCGAGGCCGAGGACGCGGTGCAGGACACGTTCGTCCGCGCCTGGCGCGGTTTCGATCGCTTCGAGGGACGGGCGGCGCTGCGGTCCTGGCTGTACCGGATCGCCACCAACGTCTGCCTCACCATGCTCGCCAGCGCTCAGCGGCGGGTCCGGCCGATGGATCTGGGCCCACCCGGATCCGGCCACGCCACCTCGGCGGGCGAACCGCGGCCCGAGGAGATCTGGGTGGGCCCGGTGCCGGACGACCGGGTGCTGCCGGAGCGGGCCGACCCGGCCGAGGTGGTCGCCGAGCGGGATTCGATCCGGCTGGCCTTCGTCGCCGCGCTGCAGCACCTGCCGCCGAAACAACGGGCCGTGCTGATCCTGCGGGAAGTGCTGACCTGGTCGGCCCAGGAGGTGGCCGAGCTGCTGGACACGTCGGTGCCCAGCGTCAACAGCGCCTTGCAGCGGGCCCGGGCCACGCTGGCATCGGTGGACGCCTCCGCCGCTTCCACCAAGCCGATGGACGAGGAGCAGAAGGCGATCCTCGGGCGCTACGTGCGGGCGTTCGAGGCGTACGACCTCGCCGCGCTCACCGAGCTGCTCCATGAGGATGCGACGCTGTCGATGCCGCCGCTCCCGCTGTGGCTGCGCGGCCCGGACCACATCACCGCCTGGATGAGCGGCACCGGCCGCGGCTGCCGGGGGTCGCGGCTGGTTCCGGCGGCGGCCAACGGCATGCCGGCCTTCGGGCAGTACCGGCCCAGCCTCGGCGGCTCAGGGCACGACCCGTGGGCGCTGATCGTGCTGGACATCGCCGGAGGGCGGATCACCGCGATCAACAACTTCCTGGACACCGCCCGCCTGTTCCCCCTCTTCGGGCTGCCGGCCCGGCTCGGGTAACACCTGGGTCAGGCCGAGCAGCGCGACGAGGTCGCGCAGGCCGGGGGCGGCGCCGCTGACGACCATCCGGCGCCCGTACCGCCGGGCGGTCACCCGCAGCCGGGCCAACGCCTCGACCGTCACCAGGTCGGCCCGGACCACCCCGGCGACGTCGCAGACCACCGGCCCGCCGGTGCGGTCGCGCAGCAGCGCCGCGAGGTCGGCGCACAGCACCGGGATGTCCGCACGCGTCACCGCCGGGCCGACGGCGAAGGGAATCGCGGCGCTCGCCATGCCGGTAGGACCGGCCGGCCGATCGGAACTCATCGGTGTTCGATCCGAACACCCGCATCCACCCGTATCACTTCCTGGAGACGGGGTGCTCGCCCCGGCGACCGGAGGGACCGCGGTCGATGAACGCATCTGAGGTGACGCCGGCGCACCACCCGGCGGGTACGGTCACGGGACCGCTGACGCGAACCGGCCCGGAAGTGCCGCCGGACGTGGCGGACGCGCCGATCACCACCCGGCCCGGCTTCGGCACCGAACCCACCCAACAGCTCCCGCAGATCCAGCCGGTTCCCAGGGTGCAGGCGCGCGCGGTGATCGTGTACGAGCCGGAACCACGTCCGCGCCGGGGGCTCTGGGTGTTCACCGGCCTGTTGGTCGCGCTCACCACCGGGGTGGTGCTCGGCCAGGCCGCCGCGTACCAGCCGGCCGCCCGGTCGCTGCCCGCGGCGCAAGTCCAGGCGTCGTCCGTCGCACCGCCCGAGGTGCTGGCCAGCCCGCCCGCCCCGGTGGTGCCGCTGCCCGGGCACCGGATCACCGCGCCGCTCGGGTCGGCCACCGAACGGCTGCTCGAGGTGACCGGCGCCGCGACGCCGCTGCGGATCGGCAGCGCCGATCTCGGTGATCTGCTGTTCAGCGTCGCGACGGTGGACGGCAGCACCGTCCCGACGGTCGTGCAGACCGCCCGCGGACCGCGGCTCAGCGTGGCCCGGGCCGGCGCCGCGACCGGCGCGGCCGGCGCCGAGGTCCAGCTGAACGCGAAGGTGCGATGGACGGTCCGGGTCACCGGCCGGGCCGGCGAGCAGGTGATCGACCTGCGCGCCGGTGGCCTGGCCGCGATCGAGCTGACCGGTGATCCCACCCGCGTGGTGCTGGCGCTGCCACCGGCCACCGGCACGCTCGCGTTCCGCATCGCCGGCGCGGTGGCCGACCTGCGGATCCGGACCGGCGACGACGTGCCGGTCCGGCTGCGCCTGCGCAAGGGCGCCGACCGCGTCACCGTGGACACGACCCGGCGCGACGTGCGGCCCGGCGGGATCGTGAGCTCGCGCGGCTGGCAGTCGGCCGTCGACCGCTACGACATCGCGGTGTCCGCACGGGTCGGTTCGATCGCCGTCGAGCGGACGCCGTCTCGGGCGGCGGGTTAGCGCCAGAGCGGGATCAGTTGCGCCGCAGGCGGCGGGCGCCGGCGGCGGCCACCGTGGTGGTGAGGATCAGACCGGCGACGATCAGCGCATCGGCCAGCCAGGCCGTGGCGCCACGCGGGTGGTACGCCGACTGCTGCCCGAAGTCACCGACCGGCAGGATCAGGTCCAGCGTGTAGATCGGCGCCCGGAACTCCGGCGCCTTGGCCGGCTCGGCGGCTCGGGGCGGGATCAGCGCGAACACGGCCGCGCCGACGGTGAACAGCACGGCGAGCCACAGGCCGGCGCGGACCGGGCGGTAGCCGTAGCCCACGGTCAGATCCTGCAGGCGACCCCACCACCGGCCGGGCCGGGCGAGCTTCTCGCGCCGGTGCCGTTCGCCGGCCAGCAGCACGGTCCGGGCGTCGTCGTCGCGGCCGGTGGCGCGACAGACCTGGGCCAGCTGGGCGTACGGCTGGGGCCGGAACTCGGGCGGATCCAGCCGGAGCCAGCGCAGGCGCGCGTCGCGGTCGTCGAGGTCGGCCACCGCCTGGTACGTCATGCCGTCGAGGCGCAGCCGGTCCGGCCAGGTGTCCGCGGCGTCCCGGAGCAGCCCGACCTTGGCGTGCCGGAGGTCGACCAAGCCGCCGGGCCGCCGCGCCGGCAGCAGCACGAGTTCCCGGGCGGTGAGATATCGGGCGCTGAGCGCGACGCTGACGGCCCAGTCGCTCTCGTCGAGCCCGCCGCGGGCGATGTCGGCCGCGCGCAGGGTGTCCGCGGCCGCGTCCCCGGAACCGTCGAGCACCGCCTGCTCCAGCGACAGAATGCCGCCGATCTCGGCCCGATCGAGGCGGAGCGCGCCCCGGCAGGTGAACCCGTCGTCGGCGAGCACGTCCCGGCGCACGCAGAGCGAGGTGCTGTCGAAGGCGATGCCCCGGCCGGCCAGGACGGCGCCGCCCAGCAGCAGCGAGCCGCCGACCGTGGAGCCGCCGAAGGACACCAGCCCGGTGCTCCGGCACCGGCGCAGCGCCACCGTGCCGTCGATGATCGCGTTGGCGACGTTGAGCCCGGGGAACTCCGACCCGCTGAGGGTGAGCCGCCGCAGATGCGACCCGAAGAACGTGACCCGGCCGGTGAACGTGCAGGCGATCAGCGTGATGGGAGCGTCGATCTCGGCGAAGTCCACCTCGAGGGCGCCCTCGACCCGGGCCCCGGTCAACGCCAGTTCCGCCCGTTCGCCCGGTGCCGCCGCGACCCCGCCCAGCAGCAGATACCGCAGGGCTACTGCGCGGACCGCGGGATCCGGCCACCCGCTCACGTCCAGCGGCGACCCGGCCGCGAACGCCTCGGCCACCGCCCGCTCGGTGTCGGTGCGCAGCGTCTCGTGCATCCGGTCATTGTGTCCGGCATCGACAAGGGGGCGCGCAACGCCGATCCGCGCAGCCAGCTTGCGGAAGAGGATCGGGGCCGTCCCGGATGGACGGCCCCGATCCGCGAACCGGTGTTACGCAGCCGGCGTGCCGGCGGCCGCCGATCGAGCCGCCGCCATGGTGGTGGTGCGCGGCGGGATCATCGACGTGTCGTACGCGAAGGTAGCCACCGCCGTCGCAATCGCGTCGGCGTTGGTGTCGATGGCGAACGTGTTGACGTTGCCGAACAGGCGGTACTCCCGGCGCAGCTGGGCGTAGAGCTCGGCATCGGCGCCGTCCCGTTCCGGGGTGAGGCTGTCACACGGGTCGTGGTAGCACGGGTCGTACTGCGCACCCGCCACGCCGCCCCACAACGCGACGTCCTCCTCGGTCTTGAGCACCTCGGCGCCGGTGAACAGACCACCGGCCGGAATGCCCACACCGGCCGCGATGAACGGGCCGTAGTCCGAGCGGCCGGTGAAGTCGGCCGGCGCGGTGGCCTCGCCGCGAGCGGCGAAGAAGGACTGGAACACCGCTTCGATCTCCGCCGATCCGGGCGGACCGGCAGGCGATCCCGTGGCCGCCGAGTCGTCGCCGTCGTACACGCCGAAGGTGTAGTTGGGCGAACCGATCATGTCGAAGTTGAGGTAGAGGGCGATTCTGGCCAGCTCCGCCTCGTTCTCCGCGAGGAGGTTGTTGACGTAGTACGTCGAGCCGGCGAGGTTCGACTCCTCGGCGCCCCACCACGCGAACCGCACCTTGTTGGTGGTCTTGAACTTGCGCATCTGCAACGCCACCTCGAGGATGCCGGCGCTGCCCGAGCCGTTGTCGTTGATGCCGGGGGTGTCCGGTTCGGAGTCCAGGTGGGCGCCGACCATCACGACCTCGTCCGGATTGCCGTGCCGCGTTTCGGCGAAGACGTTCTCGGTCTGCCGGATCTGCGCGATGGTCTCCGTGGTGATGGTCACGGTCAGGCCGGCCGTACCGGCGAACTCGACACCCAGCGGGTACGACACCGAGACGGCCGGGATGCCGACCGGGGCGCCCAGCGTGCCGAAGAACAGATCCTGCCGGTCCGGCGTATCCGTGTTGCCTTGGTTCATGACGATGGCACCGATCGCGCCGGCCGCTTCGGCGTTGGCGACCTTCGTGCCGAACGGGCAGGTGCCGCGCTGCAACAGGGCGATGTTGCCGGCCACGGCGGCGGTGAAGTCCTCCGCCTCGCAGCCGGAGGTGCTGGTGTTCGGCGTGGTCAGCTGCAGGTCGACCGGCACCACGGCGCCGGTCGCGGTGCCGCTGCCCGAGCAGTCCAGGACGTCGTAGTCCTCTTGATCGACGTACGTCGTCGCGGTCGGCGTGTTCTGCGTGAACGCCGGGTCGCCGGTCTCCTCGCAGTAGTTGAAGTCGAACGGCTGCCGGGTGACGTGGTACCCGGCCAGCCGCATCAGCGTCGCCACGTAGTCGGCGCTGCGGTCGTACCCCGGCGATCCGGACGCGCGGTTGTCGTTGTGCAGCGATGCGATCCCCTGGAACGCCACCAGGTGCCGCAGCAACCCGGCCAGGGTGACGGACTTGGTGAGCTGTTCGATGCGGTCGTTGCCGGCCGCCTGCGCGGGTGCGGCAACGGCGAAGGTTGCCAGGAGCACCGCCGCGGCTGCGGCGGCGCCCAGACGTCGTCGTAACGAGCGAGACACCACGATGTGCACTCCCATGGTCAACGGTGGGTTTGACATCCAGCAATCTAAATTCGTCACCGCGAGCACGGAACCGGTCACCCGGCTCATTGACCCCGCCGTACGGTCAGGCCGGGTTGAGGAACCGCTGCGGCCGGTACGGCTGCAGCACCGCCTGCGGCTCGCCGAGCAGTTCGGCCGCGGCCAGCCGGCCGAGCAGCGCACCGAGCGTCATGCCGCTGTGCGTGACGATCAGGTACGCGTTGTCCAGTGCCAGCCACCCGATGATCGGCTTACCGTCGACCGGCAGCGGCCGGACGCAGATCCGCCGGCCGGCCGGCGACCCCGCGGAGGCCAGCGCCGGCAGCACCGCCGTCGCGCGGGCGAGCAACTCCGTGGCGCACCGGTCGAGATCGGTCGCGCCGGTGTGGACGTCCACGCCCGCGTTGAGGTCGCCGGCTTCCAGGTACAGCCCCGGCTCGGACAGCGGCCGGAGCGACAGATCCGGCGCCTGGATCACCCGCCGCACCAGGCGCGCGGGCGTCCGGACGTGCGCCACCAGGCAGGGTGCCGGCGAATCGGGCGCGTCGCCGGGCTCCAGGGCCACGGCGATGCCCGTCCCGGCGAGCAGCCCGGGCGTGGCCGCGCCGGCGCAGAACACGTACGCGTCGGCGGTGACCCGCCGCCCGCTGATGAGCCGCACGCCGGTGACCGCGGCGCCGTCGGTCTGCACGTCGGCCACCGGGGAGTCGGTGTTCACCACGGCACGGCTCTGCGCCCGCTCCACCAGGGCCCGCACGGCGGCGCCACCGTGCAGGAAGCCGTCCGCCGGGAAGTACACGGCCGGCAGCTCCGGCGGCAGCCGGAGCTGCGGCTCGAGGTCCGCCACCTTCGCCGCGGTCAGTTCGGTCACCGGATAGTCCCAGTCGCGCAGCCGGCCGACGTGCCGGGCCAGGTCGCCGGTATCCGCCCACATGATGCTGCCGGTGGGGACGTACCACGGTGGATCGCCGAAGCCGTCGGCCAGCCGCCGCCACTCCGCGATGGCCCGCACCGACAGGTCGTGATAGTGCCGGGGCGGTTTGTGGAAGGAGTTGAGCCAGGCCAGACTCGTGCCGCTGGCTCCGCTGCCGGGCTGGCGCGCCTCCAGGAGGGTGACCCGCGCGCCGGCCGCGGCGAGCCGATCGGCGGTGGCGGCGCCGATGATCCCGGCACCGACGACGGCGATGTGGGTCATTGTCAGGAACAGTAGCTGGTCACCGGCTTCAGCCACTCCTTGAGGGTCGATCCGATCACCTGCTCCGCGTCCTTGCCGGTCTGGATCTTCCGGAAGAACGCAGCGTCGTCCGATTTGGCCTCCAGCAGCTTGGCGGTCCGTTCGCCGGCGGCCTGGGCTTCGCGGACACCGCTGTCCCGGGTGGCGCCGCGGATCGCGGTGGCGAACTCGCTCAGGCGCTCCTGGGCCTGGCCCTGCAGCTGCCCGGCATCGCCGGACCGCTGGCGGACGGCGGCCAGCTCGCTGACCGCCTGCGCGAACGGTCCCATGTTGGCGGTGTACACCTGGCCGATCGCCTCGCACACCGCCTTGGTCTCGGCCAGTTCGGTCGGGACCGCGACGGCCGACGGCGCGCCCGCACCGGCACTGGGTACGGCGCTCACGGCGGGGTTCCGGGCGGTGCCGCATGCCGTCACCGCGAGCAGCGAACCCACGGCGAGGGCAAGGAGGGGACGGCGCATCAACAGACTCCTCAGTGGTCAGGCAGTGCAGGTGGTGCCGTTCACAGTGAAGGACGCCGGCCGGGGATTGCTGCCGGCATGACTCGCGTTGAAGCCGAACGTCACCGTGGCGCCCGGTGCCAGCGAGGCGTTCCAGGTCTCGCCGGTCACGGTGACCTCGGCCCCGGTCTGGGTGACCCGGGCCGACCAGGACTGGGTGATCCGCTGGCCGGCGGCGAACGACCAATGCAGACGCCACGGGTTCATCGCGGTCGTGCCGGTGTTCGTCAGGGCCACCGACCCGGTGAAGCCGGTGCTCCAGTCATTGGTCGTGTACGCCACCCGGCACGACCCCGACGACGGAGGGGGCGTGGGCGTGGGGGTCGGAGTCGGCGTCGGCGTGGGCGTCGGCGTGGGCGTCGGCGTCGGACCCGGTCCGCTGCCGTAGGTCAGCCCGAAGCCGTACCGGAACAGCGGCGTCTTGCCGTCGCCGTCGTTGACCGGCTGCTGCGACGCGGACTGCATCCAGGTCATCGGCAGCTTGCCGGTCGGCGCATGGTCACCGAACAGCACGTCCGCCACGCCGGCCCCCTCGCTGCCGGGCAGCCACGCGGCCACCAGCGCGGACCAGTCGCCGAGCTGTGCGGCGATGTCCAGGGGGCGGCCCGAGACCAGGACCACGATCAGCGGTACGCCGGACGCGCGCAACCGGGTCAGCGTGGCCAGATCCGTGCTGTCCAGGCCCATCGAACCGGGCCGGTCGCCGTCACCCTCGGCGTACGGGGTCTCCCCCACCACGGCGATCGCCGCCCGGTACGAGCTGTCGATGCCGGTGCCGTCGCGCTGATAGGTGACGGCGGCCGACGACCCGACCGCGTTGCGGATGCCCTGCAGGACGGTCGTGCCCGGCACGGTGTTCCCGCTCGCGCCCTGCCAGCTCAGCGTCCAGCCGCCGCTCTGGTTGCCGATGTCGTCCGCGCTCTTACCGGCCACGAAGATCTTGCCACCGGACTTGGCCAGCGGCAGCACCCCGCCGGCGTTCTTGAGCAGCACCTGGGACCTGCGCACCGCCTCACGGGCCAGGGCGCGGTGGGCGGCGCTGCCGATGGTGGCCGCATACGTCCGGTCCGCGTACGGCTGCTCGAAGAGCCCGAACTCGACCTTCTTGGTCAGGATGCGACGGTTCGCGTCGTCGATGCGGGACATCGGGACCTGGCCCGCCTGCACCGCCGCCTTGAGGTATCCGAGGAACAGCTGCCAGTCGTTGGGCACCATGATCATGTCCAGGCCGGCGTTGATCGCGGTGGCCACCTCGGCCTGGGTGAAGCCGCGCTGACCGTCGAGCTGATCGATGCCGGCCCAGTCCGAGACGGTGAACCCGGTGAAGCCCAGCTCGCCCTTGAGCACGTCGGTGATCAGGTACCGGTGGCCGTGCAGCTTCTGACCGTTCCAGCTGCTGAACGAGATCATCACCGAGCCCGCACCACGCTGCACCGCGGCCCGGAACGGCGGCAGGTGCACGGCCCGCAGCTCGGCCTCGGTCAGCTGGGTGTTGCCCTGGTCGACGCCGCCGGTGGTGCCGCCGTCGCCCACGTAGTGCTTGGCGGTGGCCAGCACCGGCACGGGACCGTCCTGCAGGCCGTCGATGATCGTGGTCATCTGCGAGACGAGCGCCGGGTCCTCACCGAACGACTCGGAGGTGCGGCCCCACCGGTCGTTGCGGGCCACGCACACGCACGGCGCGAACGTCCAGTCCTGGCC
>DASSAL010000002.1:0-23005 GCA_035685405.1 Actinoplanes sp.
CGGCGCGCCACCCCTGCCGCCGGCCACGGTCAGCGCCGTGGCCAGCGTGCCCGGCAGCCCGTCGGGCGAGACCACCGCGTCTCTCGCGGCACCCGCGGAGCCCGGCCCGCCGGGCAGCTCGCCGGCCGGCGTACGCCCGGCCCGGCGGTGGATGATGGTCGGCGCCGGTATCGGGCTGGCGGCCATCCTGGTCGCCGGCGGCGTGGCGTACGCGCAGTACGGCCGCGGCGGTGACGAGGACCGCGCCGGCGGTGTCCCGCCACCGGTGGCGAGCGCGAGCGCGAGTGCCGCCCCGAGCCCCACCACCCCCGCGGACGAGCTGTGCACCGACGAGATCAAGAGCAACCGGCGCTGGGTGTGCCTGACCTCGGCGGTCATCGCCGACGGCAAGCTGACGCTCGCGTACGACGTCGAATACGCCGGGTCGAAACCGGACGTCAACCGCGGATACCACGTGCACTTCTACGGCGGTGACGGCAAGAACCCGCCGGACCACCTGATGGGCTCGCATGCGCCGAAGAACCTGCGCGGCAAGTACTTCTACGACGACCGACGGCCCTCCACGCTGTCCCTTTCGGACGACCTCTTCACCACCGTGATCGGCAAGGCACCGAAGGTGTGCGCGCGGATCGCGATCGCCGGGCACGGGCTGGTGCCGGACAACAACAACATGTACAAGACCGGCAACTGCTGGCCGATCACCCGCTCGTAACCACGTGAGCCGCCCAGAATCCGGTCAGCGAGAAGCCGGCCGGTGGGTCGAACTGCTGGGTCGTCAGGCGGGTGGCACGCAGTTCGTCGAGGCCGATGACCCCGACCGCCTCGCCGCCGACGACCAGGTACCAGGATCCGGCCTTCAGCACCAGGCCCAGCGGTTCCACGAGGAACGGCGGACGCCGGTTCAACCGGAGCTCCACCCGCCGGCGCCGGCGGATGCTGGCGGCGATCCGGTGCAGCTCACCGGGCGGCACCGGACAACCGCCCCAGGATTCGCTGTCGTGCAGGAACCAGTCGGTCAGGCTTTCCACATGTGCGGCGAGGACGGGTGACAGCGCGCTGCCGAGCTTGTGCCGCGCACTGCGAGCCGGTGCGCCCAGCCCCAGCCGCTGCGCCACCTGCGGCTGACCGAGCAGCAACAGGCATTGCGCCTCGTCCGGTGTCAGCCCGGTCAGCCGGGTCTCGAAACCGTCCATCAGTTCGATGCCGCCGCCGGAGCCACGGGTGGCGTAGATCGGGACGCCCGCCTCGCTGAGCGCCTCGACGTCGCGGAGCACGGTCCGCTCGCTGACCTCCAGTGCGGCAGCGAGCTCGCGGGCGGTCAACCGCCCGCGGCGCTGGAGGACCAGCAGCATGTCCAGCACCCGGGCAGCCCGCACATGGCGAGTGTAAATTCTCCGAAGCTGACAAAAGATGTCCAGTTATGCCTGAGACAGTTGAGCCCATGATCGTTGACGACGTCGAAGGTACGGGTACACCGTCCGACCCGTGGCAGCTGTCCACACCGCCGGGA
Source organism: Actinoplanes sp. (assembly GCA_035685405.1). Taxonomy (GTDB): domain Bacteria; phylum Actinomycetota; class Actinomycetes; order Mycobacteriales; family Micromonosporaceae; genus Actinoplanes. Next base: position 1,511 of record DASSAL010000002.1, read on the forward strand.
ACCAGCAGGTTTCAGGCCTACCGCGATCCGGACGCCGATCCGCCGGCACTGGTGGTCCAGGTCGGCAAGACCCAGCTCCGCTATCACCTGTCGTGCATCGACGACCTGCACCGCAGGCTGGCCGATCACGGCGACTGGATGCCGCTGGGCAACGCCGACGAGCAGAAACCGGCCGCGGAGGGCACGGTCGAGGCGTGGGGCCGTTCGGAGAAGAACCCGGTTGGCGGGTGGTACGGCATCAAGAAGGGCCTCCGCGGGCGATTCGCCAGCTACGTTCCGCCGGTGCTCGAGGCACTCGGGCTGGCCGAGGTCGAACACGGCGCCCGCAACAACCGGATGCGAGCGGTCTGAGGGTCACCCGCTTCGAGGAGGGCGGCGGCCGGTCGCTCCGCCGGGAACGACCGGCCGGCGATGCTCCGCTCTCAGGCCTGCCGGAGTGGGCCGGGGGCAGGACCGGGACCGACCCGATCGGCCAGCCGGTGCAGCGTCCCGGCGGTCCGGATGCGGACGACCGCCGTCCAGGGGATCCGCTCCCGGGCCACCGGCGCGTCCGGCAGGGCGGACTGTGATGCCTCGCGTGCCTTGTGGACGCCGATCCGTCCGACGGCGAGCTCGACGATCATGGCTTCTCCTCGTTGCTACCAGCTAACATCTCTTTAGTGGCAGCATACCGCATGTGCTGCCGGCTAAACAGGTTTTAGTGGTAGGTGATGTTGCGATGACCGAGGCGAGCACGGCCATGGGCCTGGCCGACCTGCCCCGCAACGGCGGTTGGCTGTGCCTCGACTACACCAACACGGTGGAACCCCGGACCGGGCCGGTGCATCGCGACTGGCTCACCGGATATCCGGATCTGGTCGAGTGGGCCCGGCATGGCGGCGTGCTGGCCGATGCGGACGCGGCGGCGCTGCTGCGCTCGGCGGTGGACCGGCCGGCGGTCGCGCGGGCCGCCTTCCGGACCGCCATCGAGCTGCGCGAGGCGCTCTTCCGGCTGTTCCAGGCGATCGCCGACGGCACCGAGCCGACCGACCCCGACCTCCAGGCGCTGCGGGATGCCTTCGTGACCGCGACGGGGCACGGGCGGCTGGACCCGGGCGGCACCGGATTCGAGTGGAGCTGGGCCGGCGCGGTCCCGGCCGGCGCATCCGGCGACGTACCCGGAGACCGTCTCGACCGGCCCTGGTGGCCGGTCGCCGTATCGGCCGTCGACCTGCTCACCCGGGGGCCTCTCGACCGGGTCAAACGCTGCCCGATCGAAGGCGGCGGCTGTTCCTGGTTGTTCGTCGACGCCACCAAGAACCGCAGCCGCCGGTGGTGCAGCATGGAGGACTGCGGCAGCCAGGTGAAGTCCCGCCGGCAGACCGACCGGCGCCGGGCCACCCGCCGGCGCGCCGCCACCTGACCCACCGGCCGACGTTTGCGCGGTGACCTGGCGGGCATCCATGGCGCGCCCAACCTCGAAGGTCGGAGTTCCGATGAGCACATCCTCTTTTCACGACGATTCCACCCGTGCCACCGAGCGCCCGGACACCGACCGGGAAAGCGGCACCCGGGCAGTCGACCGGTCCACCGAGGACACGGGTGCGGCGGCCGCACGGACGGACCGGCAATCCGTCGTGGCGCGCGAGAAGGACCGCTACGGCGGCATCAAATGGGGGTCGGCGTTCTTCGGCTGGCTGACCGCCACGGGCACCGCGGCCATCCTCACCGCCGTCCTCGTCGCCGGCGGTGCCGCGGTCGGGGTCAACACCGGGATCGACACCACGGACGCCCAGCAACAGGCCACCGACAACGCCGGCACCATCGGGCTGGTCGGTGGCCTCACCCTGCTCGCGGTGATCCTGGTCGCGTATTTCTGCGGCGGCTACGTCGCCGGGCGGATGGCCCGCTTCGACGGCGCCAAGCAGGGCCTCGCGGTCTGGATCTGGGCCGTGGTCATCGCCGCCGCGGTGGCGATCGCCGTCGCGGCACTCGGCGACAAGTACAACGTGCTCGACCGGGTCGGCGGCTTCCCGCGGTTGCCGATCGGCGGCGTCGACGTCACCACCGGCAGCATCGTCGCGATCGCCATCGCCCTGGTCGCCGCCCTGGTCGGCGCGATCCTCGGCGGGCTCGCCGGCATGCGATTCCACCGCCGGGTCGACAAGGCCGGCCTGGGGCACTGATCCGCCGCCGACCTTCCGGCGTGACCGCCGCTACCGTGCGGTGACGGCGGGCCCAGGACGTACGAGAATCTGCAGGACCACGAGGGCCGCGATACTCGCGCCGGCGATCACCGCGGCCATCGCGACGGCGTTGTTGCCGAGCAGGCCCACCAGCGGCGCGGCCAGCCCGCCGATGCCGAACTGCGCGGCCCCGAGCAGCGACGCCGCGGTGCCGGCGGCTTCACCGTGCCGGGTCAGGGCCAGCGCGGTCGCGTTGGGGCCGCGGAACCCCACGGCGCACAGGATCAGGAACAGCGGGATCAGCACGCCGAGCAGGCCACCGGTACCGGTCAGCGTGAAGATCAGCAGGACCACCGCGAACAGCGCACCGGCGAGCAGGGCGGCGTGCAGGATGCGAGTGGGGCTGAAGCGGCGCAGCAGCACGACGTTGAGCTGCGGCACGCCGATGAGCGCGACCGCGTTGATCGCGAACACCAGGCCGAACTGCTGCGCGGTCAGCCCGAACTGCTCCTGCAGGACGAACGAGGAGCCGGCGACGTACGCGAACAGCGCCGCCATGCTGAGCCCGGTCACCAGGACCAGCCCCACGAACGCCCGATCGCGCAGCAGGCCGCGGTAGTCGGCTGCGGTGGTCCGCAACCCGCCGGTGCGGCGCCGCTCCGGCGGCAGCGTCTCCGGCAGGGCGAGCCCGGCGACCAGGGCAATGGCGGCCCCGATGATGGCCAGGGCGAGAAACAGCCCACGCCAGTCGGTGAAGCGCAGCAGTTCGGCGCCGACCGTGGGGGCCAGCACCGGAGAGACCCCGACCACGAGGATGAGCCGGGACAGGACGGCGGCCGCGGTGTGACCGGTGAACCGGTCCCGGACCACGGCCAGGGCGATCACCGCAGCCGCGGCGGCACCGACGCCTTGCAGGACGCGCAGCGTGCCGAGCATGACCACGCCGGTCGCGACGGTGCACAGCAGACTGGCCACGATGTGCACGCCGATGCCGGCGAGGAGTGGGCGGCGGCGGCCCAGGACGTCGGACAACGGGCCGACGACGAGCTGCCCGGCGCTGAGCCCGATCAGCATGCCGGTCAGCGTGAGCTGGACCGCGGGCTCGGTGGTCCGCAGTTCATCGGTGATCGCCGGCAAGGCCGGCAGATAGAGATCGATGGTGATCGGACCCAGCGCCGTCAGCAGGCCGAGGACGACGACCAGCGTGACGTGGCGGCGGGTGTCCGAGGTGACGGACGGGGTGACGCGGACGCGGTCCGATGTTGCGGTCAAGACGCACCTTCGGCTTGGGCCGGCGCAGCGGCAGGTCAAACAGGAGCGCACCATTGCGCCGGTCGATCGGGCCGTTCCCGGTCCGGGTACCGGTAATCGTCTGATGTCCCGATCGAGATGTTCGTCACGTACGCGGAAATCGCCGTCCGCCGCCGGAGGCATCGATGTGCGGCACTATGAGCCGAGGTTCCCCAACACGTACGTGCATGAGGTCCTGGAGCCGGCGCTCACCCGCCGCCGCTGAAACACCCCGGGTCCGCGGGCCCGGGCCACCCGGCCGAGCTATTTCCAAGCCTGCGCCGGTGTGGCACCGTGACCTTTTGACGCCTGTTGCGACGACCCGACCAGGCTGACAGGTTGCGCGCTTACCTCGATAGACACCAGTGCTGATGCATTCGGAGGGGCAGACCAACGGCGTCGTCTCGGCCGGGTTGCTCGCCGCCACCGGGCAACTCGGCCTCCTCCTTTGTAGCGGGCGCGCTGGCCGGATGGCTATCGCTCGGACGGGTCGAACCCGCGCGCCACTAGTCCGGCGCCTCGACCGTGCCCGCCTCGGTCGTCACGTCGGCGTCGTCGGGGATGTCGCGGTCGTCCGACGCACCGGGCGGCGTCAGGTCCGGGGCCCGGCGATCCGGTTCGGCCGGCTCGGGCGGATCCGGTGCCAGCGGTGTTTCCGGATTCGGCTCGGTCATCACTCACCCCGCGTTGAAGTTGTCGCTGACGTCGCGCTGCAGGTGTTGCATGGTCTCCGCCAGCAGGCTGCGGACCTGCTCATCGTCGGCGGCCGGTCCGGGCAGGACGACCTCCGCGTGCACCACGCTGCCGCCGGCCGGTTCGTCCTGCACCCGGGCCGTACCGGACAGGCCTCCGGTCTTCTGCGATCGCCACCGGATCTGCATTTCCTCCGGTACGACCTGCACACCGTACTCGTGCACCTGGGAGCCGGTCCGGACCCGCACCCGATCGGTCCCGGACGATTCGGACGTCATACCCCGCGGCAGCCAGCGCGACGTCCGCGCCGGGTCGGTGAGCACGCCGAAGACCACTTCCGCGGGCGCGGTGAAGCGGTACGAGCCGTTGATCCGCGCGACGTTGTCGTCCGGCATCTCACGTCCTTCTCGCCGTGGTTACCGCGTCTCTTGCCCATTTCCGGCCGCTTCACGCCTATCCGGATTGCCGCACGGTCGTCCGGGGCACCAAGGAGACACGGTTCGCAGCGCGACGATGGGGGGCGAACGATGAGAACCGGTCTTGCGGGACGGCAACCGTGCTCGTTCGCGGTCGAAACGTCCGATCTCGACGAGGCGCGCGAGGTGTGCGGCGCGCATCTGTACCCCCGCTCCATGCGGCTGGCCGATCGGCACGCCCGGCTCGCGGCCCGGTTCGCGTTCCTCCATCTGGACGGACTGGTTCTCGGCGACGTGCAGTACGGTGCCGCCCTGTCCGGAGAGATGGACGAGCCCGGCAGCTACCACGTCAACGTGCCGCTGGCCGGGTCGTTCACGGCGGACCAAGCCGGCCGGCCGATCAGCGGCGACCCGGCGCACGCCGCGGTGTACGGCCCGGTCGGCGACATCGTCCTGCACCACTCGAGCGCCGACTGCCACCTGCTGGCCGTCAAGATGAGCCGGACCGCCGTGGAGGGCGCGCTGGCCGCCGTCATGGACGCGTCCGTGCCCGGCCCGCTGCGGGTGGCCGGACCGCTGCGCCTGCACCGCGGCCCCGGGCGGAGCTTCGCCGAGCTGATCCAGTTGCTGGCCGACGAGATCGACAACCCCACCGGGCTGGTCTACCAGCCGATGGTGGCGGAACCCCTGCAGGAGTGGCTGCTGATGTCGCTGTTGTACGCGGTGGACCACCAGTACTCCGACACCATCCGCGGTCGCGCCCGGCGGGATCCCGGCCATCGGATCAGCCGGGTCATCGACGCGATCCACGACGAGCCGCAGCGCGCCTTCACCGTGGCCGGCATGGCCGGGATCGCCGAGATGAGCATCCGCGGTCTGCACCGGGAGTTCGTCCGCCGCACCGGCACCAGCCCGATGCGGTACGTCCGGCAGGTGCGCCTGGCCCGGGCTCACGCCGACCTCCGTGCCGGCGATCCGGCCCGGACGTCGGTGTCCGACGTCGCCCGCCGCTGGGGGTTCGGAACGCGCCGGTTCGTGGCGCATTACCGGGCGACGTACGAAACGGCTCCCATCGACACTCTCCATTTGCCTGAGTAACGTGACCCCCGGCTGGTTACCGGGGAGGATCGATGCGCGTCCGTCGTGCTGTTGCGGTTTTGCTGTCCACGGTGCTCGCCGGCGGGGTGGTCGCGTCGCCCGCCGGTGCCGCTCCCCGATCGCACGGCGACGGCGGTCTGCCCGGCCGGCACTCGCTGCGGGCGCCGGTCACCGACGAGAACTTCTACTTCGTCATGGCCGACCGGTTCGACAACGGTGACCCGGGCAACGACCGTGGAGGGCTCGGCGACGACCCGCTGGTGTCCGGATTCGACCCCACCCGCAAGGGGTTCTACAACGGCGGTGACCTGGCCGGGCTGCTGCGGCGCATCGACTACATCCGCGGCCTGGGCACCACCTCGATCTGGCTGACCCCGAGCTTCAAGAACAAGGCGGTGCAGCTGGAGGACGGCCCGTCGGCCGGCTACCACGGATACTGGATCACCGACTTCACCCAGATCGACCCGCATCTGGGCACCATCGCCGAACTGCGGGCGCTGGTCGACGCCGCGCACGCGCGCGGCATGAAGGTCTACTTCGACATCATCACCAACCACACCGCCGACGTCATCGGGTACGAGGAGGGCGCGCGCCAGCCGTACGTGTCCAAGGACGTCGAGCCGTACCGCACCGCCGCCGGCCGGCCGTTCGACGACCGCGACTACGCGGGCCGGCCCGGCTTCCCGCCGCTGGACCCGGAGGTGTCGTTCCCGTACACGCCGGTCCTGGACCCGGCCGAGCGCACCCTCAAGGTCCCGGCCTGGCTCAACGACGTCACGCTCTACCACAACCGCGGCGACACCACGTTCGTCGGCGAGAACTCGTTGTACGGTGACTTCTTCGGCCTCGACGATCTGTTCACCGAACACCCGCGGGTGGTCCGGGGCATGATCGACATCTACAAGACGTGGATCGCCGACTTCGGCGTCGACGGCTTCCGCATCGACACCATGAAGCACGTCAACGACGAGTTCTGGCAGCGGTTCGGACCGGAGGTGCTGCGCTTCGCCCGGCAGCACGGCAAGCGTGAGTTCTTCATGTTCGGCGAGGTTTTCGACACCACCAAGAGCTTCACCTCGCACTTCACCACCCGCGACCGCATGCAGGCGGTGCTGGACTTCCCGTTCCAGGAGGCGGCTCGTGACTTCGCCTCCCGCGGCGAGCCGGCCGGGCAGCTCGGCCAGTTCTTCGTCGACGACGACTGGTACACCGACGCCGACTCGAACGTCTACCAGTTGCCGACCTTCCTGGGTAACCACGACATGGGCCGGATCGGCGGGTTCGTCCGGGCAGACAACCCCGGCGCCGGCGACACCGAATGGGTCGCCCGGGACCGGCTCGCACACGAGTTGATGTACTTCTCGCGGGGCAATCCGGTCATCTACTACGGCGACGAGCAGGGCTTCACCGGGCCCGGCGGCGACCAGGACGCCCGGCAGACGCTGTTCGCCAGCCGCGTGCCGGACTATCTCGACGACGACCTGCTGGGCACCGATGCGACCCACGCCCAGGACAACTTCGTGTCCGGCCATCCGCTGTACCGCACGATCGGCGACCTGGCCGCGCTCACCCAGCGGCACCCCGCCCTGCGCGACGGCGCCCACCAGCACCGGTACGGCGACGAGGCGGCCGGCGTGTACGCCTTCTCCCGCATCGACCGCCACCAGCAGCGCGAGTACGTGGTCGCGCTGAACAACAGCGAGCAGGCGAAGACCGCGGCGGTCCCGACCTATGTGGCCGGCGGGGCCTTCCAGCGGGTGTACGGGTCCGGGCCGGCCCGGGTGACGTCGGCCGCCGACCGCACGCTCACCGTGAGCGTGCCGCCCCTGTCCACGGTGGTGTATTCGTCGGTCAAGCGGATCCCCGCCTCGACGGCCGCCCCGGCGGTCTCGCTGGCCGCGCCGGCACCGGCCGCCGAGTCCCGCGGGCGCATGCAGGTGACCGCGAACGTCGCCGGCTCCTCCTTCTACGAGGTCACCTTCTACGCCCAGACCGGGCGCAGCGGCTGGACGCCGATCGGCACCGACGACACCGCGCCGTACCGCGTGTTCCACGACGTCGCCGGGTTGCACGCGGGCACGAAGGTGAAATACCGCGCGGTGGTGCTGGACAACCGCGGGCACACCGCCAGCAGCCGCACCCGCGACGCTCGTGTGCCGCCCCCGGCCGTGACCATCGAGGCGCCGGCCGAGGGCAGCAACGTCCGCGGCACCGTGGAAGTGCGCGCGGTCGCCGACCCGGAGCGGGCCACCCACGTGGTCCGGTTCGAGCGCAGCATCGCCGACGGTGCGTGGACGACGATCGGCCGGGACGCCTCCTCACCGGCGTACACGGTCTTCGACGACCTGGCGCCGCTGTCCCTGGCCACCGGCACGCAGATCCGCTATCGGGCGGTCCTGGCGGAGCCCGACGGCACCCGGGTGACCAGCGCGATCCGCACGGTGCGGTACGCCGGTCCACCGCTGACCACGGCCACCCTGCACTATTACCGGCCGGCCGGCGACTACGACGGCTGGGGACTGCACCTGTGGGGCGACGCGGTGGATCCGGCGGTGCTCGCGCAGGTGGCGTGGGACCGGCCGTGGCCGCCGACCCGGATCGAGAACGGCTGGGCGGAATACGACATCCCGCTGGTCGACGACACCCAGCCGGTGAACTTCATCATGCATCTGCCCAACGGCGACACCGTGCCGACCAGCCGGGAGCCCGGCGGCGACCGGTCGTTCGTGCCGATCGACGCTCCCCAGGTGTGGATCGTGCAGGGTGACCCGACCGTCTACACCAGCCCGCCACCGACGAGCTGAGCGGTCAGCGGGCCAGGAAGTGCCAGCCCGCCCAGAGCCAGGCCGCGAAGACGACCACGCGGCCACCGGGCGAGCGCAGCGCCGCGGCCAGCGTGGCGGACAGCGGCCGCACCCCGGATGCGGTTCGCCGTGCCACCAGGTCGACGGCCACCACGAGTAGCACGATCGCGGCGAAGCCGGCGATGATGGCGGCGCGCGGCGTCATCGGCGCACCAGCCACACGCCGAGGCCGATCCAGAGCAGGTATCCGACAATCCGGCCCGGATAGGTGCTGAGCACCGGATCGGCGAGGGTGCTCAGGGTCGGGTGCGCGGCATCGTCCGGTCCGAGCCAGAGGCCGAGCTCATAGGCCCCGGCCAGGCCACCGACGCCGAACCACACCGCCGCCGAGCGCCGGCCGACCGGCTCCGCACGGCGTGGCCGGCGCCGCACACCGAGCCAGCACAGCGGCAGTCCGACCGCGAGAACGGCCACCAGAGCGGGCGTGGTCAGCGGACGGCACCCGGCGGCCACCAGCGCGTAAACGACCACTGCGGCGACCACCCCGGCTCGGCCCATCGGACCACCTTAGAGCTCGCGGAGCAGGCGGACCGGCCCGAGCAGGCCATGGCTGTGCACCTCGGTCTGCTGCGTCCGTTCGGTTCCGGTCAGCCGGGTGACGATGTCCGGAACCCGGTCGTAGTATCCCCGGGCCAGCAGCCGGTTGTTGAGGGAGCTCGCGACGCGGACGCGGACCGTGTTGTCGCCGGTGCTCAGGATGCCGGTGACGTCGACGACCGGCCGGGAGGTGTCGAACCCCATCGCCGCGCCGTCGTTGATCCGCACCGAGCCCAGACCGCCGGCGGCGGAACCCAGATCGAGCAGATAGCGGGCGCCCGGCTCGGCCGGTGCGTCGAACCGCAGCGTCGTCACGTACTCCCCCACCCCGGAGACCTCCGGCCCGACCGTGGGAAGGTCCCGCCAGGCCCGCAGGTCGCCGGTCCCGGCGTCGAGACGGGTCACCGCCGTCGCCGGGCGCACCTCCCGGGTCACGTATCCCAGACCCCGGTCCTCGGTGATCACCTGCAGCTCACCGGCGTCCCAGCTCTCCACGGCGACGCTCCAGCCGGACAACTCGGCCACCTGTGTGCGGCCGGCCGGCGCGGATTCCGGGACTGCGCCAACCGACCGGTCGAGGGTGACCAGTGCGGTCTCACCGGGCGCCAGGTCGACCATGACGAGCGTGCGGTCGCCGTCGTACCGCACGCCGCGGTGCGGGCGGATCGTGCCGCGCCACGCGTCGATGCGGTGCACCGCACCCCGGCCGGGCAGCGCGACCTCCACCCGCACCGGCTCGCCGGTCTCGTACTGGAAGTGGTAGGCGTACAGGTGCAGCAGGTCGCCGTCCTCCCGGAGGTGGGTCAGCACGCTGCGGTTGTCGGCGGTGAACTCGGCGCGGCCCCGGATGCCGAGCTCGCGCAGCGCGGCGACGGTCCGGGCCGGGTCGTCGACCTCGGTCACCGTCGGCAGCTCCAGCAGCCGGTCGATGGTCTCGGCCAGCTCGCGGTCACGGCCGTCCAGACCGGGGGTGCGCGCCGCGGCCCGTTCGTGCGTGACGTACCGGCCGGCCTGCACCAGCCGCACCTCCCGGGCGCCGTGCACGATCAGGATCCGCAGGCCCTGCCGGGCCCAGCCGAGCAGGTGCGCGGCGACGTCGGCGTCGAGGTCGCTCTGGAAGACGATCAGGGCCTGGTATCCGGGCCCGTCCGGCTGCACCAGCCGGCCGGTGAACGCCACGTCGTCGCGCAGCAGCAGGGAGCCGTCGAAGAACTCGTACGTCCATCCGGCGTCCTGCATGCCGAGGTCGGCCCACCAGTGGTTCTGCCGGTTGCGCATCCAGTGCCGGGCGTACGCCTCCTCGTCCCGGATCCGGGTGCCGTCCGGTGCGGTCAGCGCCACCCCGGACAGGTTGTCGGTGAAGTGGTCGGTGCGCAGAATGCCCACGTCGATCCGCGGCCGGCCCTGCCGCAGCACGGCCTGGTACCGGCCGATCGCGGCGTTCCACAGCGGATAGAACTCAGCCGCCGGCTGCCGGGTGTCGAAGCGCTCCGAGAACATCGACCACATGCCCTCGTGCCCGGGCCACTCGGTGGCGCCCTCGGCCCCCGCGGTGCTGGCCCAGCCGTGCAGCACCGTCCGGGTGATCCCGGCGGCCAGCTGGGTCGCGATGATCTGGTCGTAGAAGCGGTGGTCGAGGATGTGGTTGCGCGTGGTCGCCCCGGTCTCCGAGGAGTACTGCTTGCCGAACAGGTGGGCCGGGCCGGCCATCAGCCGGTACGCGTCGATCTGCGCGGCGAACTCCAGCGACTCGGTCTCGATGCCGTCCACCTCCGGACCGGGACGGGTGAGCTCCAGCGGCAGGCCGTAGCTGATCTCGGCGCGCAACTGGAGACCGTTGCGGTGCAGGAAGTCCGCGAACGGCCGGAGCATGTTCTCGATGTAGAGATCGGTCAGCGTACGCACGTAGTCGAAGCGCACCTTGTCGACCGTGACCCGGTGCTCGGCGGGCGGCTCGTTGTGGTACCTCGTCGCGGCCGCCATCATGAACACCGACCGGGTCAGGAACGGCAGCCACGGGACGATGTCGTAGCCGCGGCGGGCCCGGAACTCGGCCGCCAGGGTACCGCCCCAGAACAGTCCGGCAGCGCCGTACGTGGACAGCTCGAGCGAGTCCATGTACATCTGCGCCCGCGGGTTCCGGTTGATCTCGGCGCGCAGTTCCGGGGTGAGGACCACCGAGTCCCAGTAGTCGATGACCGCCTGTGCGCCGTCCCGGTCGAAGTAGTTGACCGTGTAGTTGACCGATGCGGAGGGTGACGCCGTCTGGCCGGTGCCGTGCATCCAGAACGTGAACACCCGCCAGCCGCCACCGGCCGGCGGCGTCCAGTCCAGGGCCTCGCCGCTGACCTTACCGGTGAGGTCCACGACCGAGTCCACGTCGAGGATCGCACCGGCGGCCGTCTCCTCGAACACGCGCGCGGCGACGACGGCGACCAGGGACTGCCGGCGCACCGTGCCGCGATGGCCCGGCAGCGGGGACTCCGACTGCGCGGTGCTCAGGTCGACGCGGGGCAGAGCACCGGTACGGGACGCGCCGCCGGCCAGGTCCTCGACCACCACGTTCAGTTCCTTGGCGGCCGCCGGGTGGTCGGCGTCGATGGTCGGCAGATTGGCGTTCGACCAGTTGGTGCCGGAGGTGAAGCTCACCGACATGCGGCGCCGGGTGGTCTCGGCCACGACGATCTGCGAGTCGTGCACCCACTCCTCGGCGCCCCAGCCGTAGCGGCGGTGGTCGACCGCCGCCTCGTCCATCGCGAGGAACTCCATGCCACCGAAGCCGAGCCGGTGCGCGGTGTCGATCTCGTAGCGCAGCGTCTCGTCGGTGTGCAGACCTTCGGCGAGCCACCAGCGCAGCTCGGGGCGGAACTCGATGGGTGGCTCCGCGATCAGGCCGGCGAGGTCGTCGATGGGCATGGCGGCTCCTTGTCCGAGGTGATGAAACGATTCAAACGGCTGGTCTCACGGTCGTCAAGTCACCTCGATGATGGATGGTGGAGGAATCAGTCCTGACCGGGACCAACAGTGACCGACCGGATGAGCCGGGCGAGCCCCGCCGGACCGCACCATGACGGCATGATCCGCAAGCTACTCGCCACCGTGGTGCTGGCCGCCGCCCTGCTGGTGAGCAGCGGGCACTTGGTCACGGCCGGTCCGGCCGGGCTCGACGTGCTGTTCATCGGCAACAGCCTGATCGGTACGCCGGCGGTCACCGGGGAGGACACCCCGGACGTGGTGCGCCGCCTGGCCACGGCCACCGGCCGGGTGGTCCGGACCACCGAGGTGATCCGGTTCGGCAACACCCTGCAGCAGACCTGGGACGCCGGTCCGGCGCGAGCCGCCCTGACCGGGCGCGCGCGATACGACTACATCGTGCTCCAGGAGTACAGCACCCTGGTCGCCACCGGCATGCGCCGGGCCGCGGCCACGCTGCTGCGGACGTACGCCCCCGCCCTGTCCGGATCCCTCAAACCCGGCGGCCGGGTGGTGTTGTTCAAGAACTGGGCCCTCGCCGACCCGGCACCGTTCCGGTCCCGCACCGCCAACGTCGCCGCCATCAACGCCGGATACGCCCGCCTGGCGGCCGTGCTGCCCGTACCCACGGTGATCGCCCCGGTCAGCGACGGGTTCGAACGGGTGGTGGCCCGTGACGGCACCGCCGCCCTGATCGTCCCGGACGGCAAGCACCCCACCGGCCAGGCCGTCTACCTGGACGCCGCCACCCTGTACGGCGTCTTCTTCGCCCGCTCACCGCGCGACCTCCCCGACCTGTACGTCCCCGCGGCAGCGGCCGCCCGGCTGCGCGACGCCGCCGCCACCGCCCTGGACTATTGACCGGCGCGCAGATGGCGCACAACGCGGTGGGATGCGCCCGAGTCCGGCAGAGGGACACTGGGGACACGGAATCGTCGGCCGGGGAGGACATCGTGTCGACCGGAGATCTGCGTACGCCCGACCTGGTGCCAATCTTGTCGCGTGGCAAGCACCGCAGTCCCCGCAAGGGCGCCTGCTTCATGGAGTTCGCCTCGTATCTGGCCGGCGAGCGGTGGAGCGACCACCCGGCCTGCACCCATCCGTTGCTGGCGCGGCTGGCCCGGCTGGTCAACGACTACACCTCGGACGCCGAGCGCCAGCAGCTGGCCGGCCTGATCCCGTCCGTGGTCGGGCTCACCGGTGACGACGTGCGCGTCGACCTGCGGATCGCATGGCGGGCGGCGTGGTGCGCGCTGCCGGTGGTGGCCGAGGAGCGGCAGCGCTCGATGGCGGTGACCGTCATCGTGGCCGACCGGCTGCTCGCCGAGCTGGACGGACGACCGGCCGGCCACCTCCAGGAGGCCAGCCGTCGGGTACTCGCGCGGACGCCGCTGGCCGCCCGGTGGGCCGCCGACGTGGCGGCAGACCTGCCGGTCTCGGTCCGATCCTTCCGCCGCCGCGGCGCGCCGTCCGCCGTCCTGTACGCGGTGGACGGGATCGCCAAGGCGTGCACGCCGGATCCGGACGGCCTGCTCCGGGACATGCTCACCCGGGTGATCGACGACGTCACCGAGGTGGTGCGCCGCCCGGCCGGCACCCCGCGGACCGTACCCGCGCCGACCCGGGCCAGCTGAGCACCTCACCGCGGCCGACGTGCGACCGGATCGCCTCGCACCCATATTCGCGCAGCGGGCGACGTCGATGACCGCCATCGAGGCGCCGCAGGGCTGAGCAGCCGCCCCCGGGGGTCTCTACAGCCAGCCCGCCTCCTCGGCTATGCGCGCCGCGTCCACCCGGTTGCGGGCGCCGAGTTTGGTGACCGCAGCCGCCAGGTAGTTGCGGACGGTCCCGTACGACAGGTACATCTCGGCCGCCGAAGCGCCGGCCGCGTGGCGCCGTGTCGCGCAGCATGCGCATGTCCTCGGCGACCGGGACGCGGATCATCTGCTCCTCCCCGCCGTCATCGTCGTCGGCACCCGGCCGCGAACCTAACACCCGGAAGCGCCCGGACGTGCAAAGTGCACGGGTCGAAGGTGCCGGCGGCACTGGTCCGGCCATCGGGCGCCGGACCAGACTCGACCACACCGAATCCACCGGAGGTCACCGTGCGAAACGCCGCCCGATTCACCCTGCACTACGCCGAGATGGTGGTGGCGATGGTCGCCGGCATGCTGGTCCTCGGCGGGTCGTTCCGCGGGCTGCTGGCGCTGGCCGGCGTGGACTACTCGCTGAACCGGCACCCGGAGCACCATCCTCGAGATGGGGGTCACCATGGCGGTGGGCATGATGGCCTGGATGCGGTTCCGGCGCCAAGGCTGGGCGACCACGCTCGAGATGAGCGGCGCCATGCTGGCACCGGCGATCGCCGTGGTGCCGCTGGTTGCGCTGGGCGTGCTGACCGCGGGCGCCGCGATGGCGCTGGAACACGTCGTGATGTTCCCGCTCATGCTGGCGGTGATGCTGCGCCGCCGGGCCGACTACCTGGCCACCGGCACGCCTGACACGACGAGCGGCGGACGATCCTGGTGCTGGCGTTGTTCGCCGGCGGGTACGCCTGGACCGCCGTGTCCTATCTGGCCTGACCGCTGCGGACGCGAGCCGGGGTCCGGTGCCGACATCCCCCGTCTGAATGTCGGACCCGGACCCGCCCGCGGTGCCGCGGAGCCGCTCCCGGCCTGCCGAAGCAGCGTGCGGCGGGCGCGCGCCGCGGGTCAACGAACCGGGCCCCCAGCGGTCCGGATTTGCGGGATCCCGCACGCGCCGGCCGACAAAACGGGCAGCTCTGGTCAGCGCCGGGACGGTGTGGTTGAGTACGCCACGGCGGCACCGAGACGATGATGAACGCCGATGGAGATCGGATTGCGCGACATCACCTTGCTGGAGCGTGAGCGGGAGCTGATCGCCCTCCTCGCGGCGGGGCACACCGACGTGACCGCGGCCGAGCGCCTGGGCATCAGTCCCCGCTCGGTGACGACCATCGTGCGCAGTCTGATGGATCGGCTCGGCGTGCAGAACCGGTTCCAGCTGGGCCTGGCGCTCGGCGTCCTGCGCATGGCGCACGCTCCGGGTGTCCCATCCGACCGCGGCGGCGATCCGTCGTGACCGCCGCGGCGCTGGCCATCGGCGCTGCCGTACCGTCGCTGGTCCGGTGGGGCGCCTCGGCCGACGCGGACCTGGTCTACCGCACGCTGGTGACGCTCGGCCCGCACACCCGCCGGGGTCTCGGCACCCAGCTGATGATGCCGGTCGCGCGGATCGACGAGGCGCTGGCCGAGTTGCGGGCAGCCGGGGCGGTCACCGTCTCGGTCACCGGCGGACTGCCGGCCGCACCGAGGATGCGGTTCGGCGAGCCGGCCGGCGCCCGCCGCACCGCCGTCTGGGCGGCCCGGCCGCCGGAGCGGGTGGTCCCGGCGCTGCGCCGGCGGCGCCTGCGCCTGGTGGACCTGCAGGCCCTGGCCGAGTCGCATCGGCGGGTGGTGCAGCGCCTGCGGGCGCAGCTCGACGCGCTGGCGCTGCCGCTGACCGCACCGGCGCTCGGCGGCCTGCTCGACGAGCAGGTGCGCTATCTGCGGACCCGGGAGCTGACCCGGGCCCGTTATGCCGAGCTGCTGCCGGGCCGCCGGGAGACCCTGACGATCAACCCGGAACAGGCGTTCGACGCCGAATCGGCGCGCACCGGGGCGGAGTTCGACCGGCGGCTGATCGCGCAGGGCACCCGCATGCGGATCCTCGGCGTACCGCCGGCCGACCAGGACACGCTGAACCCCGGCGAGCCGTTGCACCCGGCGTACCGGCTCCGCGAGGCGCCGCAGGTGCCCCTCAAGCTGATCGTCCTGGATCGATCGGTCGCGCTGGTGCCCGCGGACCCGGACCGGATCGAGCGCGGATACGTCGAGATCAGCCACCCCGGCGTCGTGCACGCTCTGGCCGGCCTCTTCGAGCAGCACTGGGCGCACGCCAGTGACCCGCAGGTGGGCGCCGTCACGCCGATCACGCTCTCGGCACGCGAGCAGGCCCTGGTCAGCCTGCTCGCCCTCGGGCACACCGACGTGACGGCCGCCGGGCACCTGCGGATCAGCGCCCGATCGGTGACCAACACCCTGCGTCGCCTGATGGACCGGCTGGGCGTGGAGAACCGCTTCCAGCTGGGTCTGGTGCTCGGTGCGATAAGGGCCGCGTGCCCGCCGGACCTCGGCACGCCCCCGGCGGCGCCGCCGTCCGGCCCGTCCCAACCCTCCCACCAGGACCGGAAATCATGATCTCCCGACTTGTCGCCGCCGTCGTCGCCGTGGTTGTCGCGCTCGGCGGTGGCCCGGCGGACGCCACCCCCAGATCGGCCGCCGCCGAAAGCTGTATGACCGTCACGCTCGCCGCTTCCCGCGGGGTGTTCCGCCCGGACTCGGTGTTCTGGGAGCCGTGGTTCGACGCCACCGTGCGCGGGTGGTCCACGCCGTGCCGCGGCCAGGCCACCGAGGGCACGCTCGCCGTCACGCAATACCACGTCCGCGACGGCGCGACGGTCGGGCTGATGAGCGCGCCGTGGCGTACGGCGGCCCGCGGCGCGACGCTGTTCTCCCGCTTCGGCCGCATCCAGCCGGACGTCGCGGCGCTGTGCGTCAGCACCGGATCGGAGCAGCGCGACGGTGCGGTGGTGGCGCGGCACGCCGCGTGCGTACGGCCGCAGCGCACCGGCACCGACCGGCTGGTCACCCGGTTCGCGCCGGTCCTGACGACCGACCCGCTGGTCAGTGCGCCGCTGACCGCGTATCCGGCCGGTGACGCCGATCCGACCGGCCCGTTCTGCGCCGTCGACTGCCTGTCCTCGCCGTACCGCACACCGGCACCGGGCGTGCCACGGACCACCCGGGACACCCCGATCGACGGGCCGGCCGAACCGATCCGGCCGTACGACTCGGCCTGCCACACGGTGACGGTCACCGACTCGTTCGCCGGACCGTCCGATGAGAACGTCAACGGCTTCGACGTCTGGCTCACCGGCACAGTGGATTCGTGCGATCCGTACGGCGAACAGCCGGTCCTGCACGCCATCAGGTACTGGCCGGATCGCGGCATCGTCATGGAAGCGTGGGATCTCGCGCAGGAGCCGCTGGTCAAGGCCGCGCAGGTGAATGAGAACACCCGGGCCCTGTGTGTGGCGTCCGGCATGCGGGAGCAGGACGGCCGGCTGTACGGCGTGCACGACCGGTGCTGGCGGATCGCCCGGACACACCACGACATCTACCGCCTGGTGCCGATTCGCACCGACGATCCGCGGGTCCGCCGGCCGCTGGTCGGTAACGTCCGGCTGCCCGATCCGGACTACCCACCCGGGGTCTGTGCTTCGTGCCTCTGAGCCGCGGCGGCCAGTTCGGTGCGGTTGGCGGTGTGCAGCTTGGCGAAGATGTGCGAGAGGTGGGTCTTGACCGTGCCGCGGCTGATGAACAGGCGGGCACCGACCTCCGGGTTGGTGAGGCCCTCGGCGACCAGGCGGGCCACCTGACGTTCGGTGGGGGTGAGGCTGGACCAGCCGGTCGCCGGCCGGCCCCGGCGGCCACGGGTGCGGCGGGCGTGACCGACCGCATCGTCGAGGCTGAGCCCGGCGCCCTCGGCCGCGGCCCGGTCGTACGCCGAATCGCCCAGCGCGGTGCGCAACGCGGTCGCGGTGGCGTCGAACAGCCGCTGCTGGTGGGGTGGCCGGAGCAGACCCATGGTGGCGCGGGCCGCCTGGGCGGCATGCAGCGTGCGGACGTCGTCGAGGCCGGGCTGGATCGCGGCGCGATGCCGGGCCAGCGCTTCCAGGCTGTCCGGCTGTGTCGCACGCAAGCCGTGATCGAGCCGGATGGTCAACGCCTCGTGCACCAGGTCGACGGCCCGAGCCGGCCCGTCCGGCGTCACCTCGGCCTGCGCGGCGTACGCCTCGGCCAGAGCGCCGGGTAGCCCCAGACGGCAGGCCACGGTGACGGCTGTGGTGAGCACCTGCGCTGCCTCCCCGGGCCGGCCGGCCGCGATCAGCGCCGCCCCGAGTGCGGGCAGGGCCTGCCCGGCGATCCAGGTGGGGACGCCGCGGTCGGCGGAGCGCGCGGCGCGCCGTAACCAGGTGATCGCCTGCTCCGGTTCGTCCCGGTACAGCGCCAGCACGGCCACGGCCTGGTCGACGAAGGGAACGAACACCTCGTCCTCGACGCCGTCCAGCAGGCGCAGGACCGGTTCGATCACCGCCTCCGCACCGCCCGGATCGCCGGTCACCGCCCGGATCCGGGCCAGCGTCGACCGGGCCGATCCGACCCGGTGGTAGTCACCGAGGGGCTCGGCGACGCGCAGCGCCTCCGCCGCGAGGTCGAGGGCGCGCGCCGGCTGCCCCGTGGCCAGGGCACCGGCCGCCTGGTACGTGAGCACGGTGGACAGCACGCCCCGGTGGTGCCGGATGTCCCGCCGGACGTCGCCGTCGAGGATCGCCTCGGCGTCGGCGTGGCGGTCACGCAGGTGCAGGATGATCGCCTGCAACGCCCGCGCGCCGCCGCGGGGAAAGCCGGTGCCGGCGGCCAGCGCCTCCGCACACCGGCGCCACGCCCCGTCGAAGTCGGTGTAGAAGGTCCCGACCGCCGACAGGGCCAGGCACAGCGCCCGTAACCCGGTGTCGCCGACCTCGGTGGCCAGCTCGAGCGCCCGGGTGGCCGCGTCGTACTCCACGTCCAGCGGGCCGGCCGTGTCGGCGACTAGCGCGAGGCCGGTCAGCAGGCGGGCCTGCAGCGGGGACCGCTCGTCCGGGGCGTGGTCGATGGCCCGGCGCAGGAAGCCGATCCCCTCCCGGCCGCGCCGGTCCAGATGCCACAGCCAGGCCAGCGACGCGGCCAGCCGGCGGCCCCGGTCAGCGTCGTCGGCCGCCAGCCCGAGGTCCAGCGCCGCCCGTAGGTTGTCGTACTCCAGCAGCATCGCCCGCCGCCACCGGTCGGCGTCCCGCTCCCGCTGCGCCTCGGTGGCCTCGACGAACTCCAGGCACCAGTCGAGGTGCCGGTCGCGCAGCGCGGACTCCTCCCCCCTCTCGGCCAGCCGGGCCGTGCCGTACGCGCGGATGGTCTCCAGCAGCCGGTAGCGGAACTCGCCGCCGTGGTCCTCGGCCACCACCAGCGACTTGTCCACCAGGCGGCCGAGCGCGGGCAGCACCTCGTCGGCAGGCACCGCACCACCGGCGCAGAGCGCCTGCGCCGCCGGCAGGCTGAAGGTGCCGGCGAACACGGCGAGCCGGCGGAAGACCGCCCGGTCGGTTCCGTCGAGCAGGGCGTGACTCCAGTCGATCGAGCCCGCCAGCGTGCGTTGCCGCCGCTGCGCGCCCCGCGGCCCGCGCACCAGCAGCGTGAACCGGTCGGCCAGGCCGGCCTCGACCTGCTGCGGCGTGAGCGTTCGCACCCAGGCGGCGGCCAGCTCCAGCGCCAGCGGGATGCCGTCCAGGTGCGCGACGATCGACCGGATCGCCGCGTCGTCGGCACCGGCCGGCACGAACGAGGGGTTCGCCAGCCGGGCGCGGTCGACGAACAGGGCCACCGCGTCCTCGTCCGACATCGGGGGTACGCCGAGGATCGCCTCGCCCGGCACGCCGAGCGGTTCCCGGCTGGTCACCAGCACGGTGACCGCCGGCCCGGCCCGCAGCACTGCCTCGGTGAGGCCGGCGACCGCGTCCAGCAGATGCTCGGCGTTGTCCAGGCACAGCAGCATCCGCCGGCCGGCCAGGTGGGCGGTCAACGCGTGCAGCGGCCCGCCGACCACCGGTACGCCCACCGCGCCGGCGACCGCCTCCGCCACGGCCGCGCCGTCGCCCACCACCGACAGGTCGGCCCACCAGACGCCGTCCGGATAGCGGTCGCGCTGCACGTCGGCGAGGTGGGCGGCCAGCCGGGTCTTGCCCGCACCGCCCGGTCCGGTGACCATCACCAGGCGATGGCGTGCCAGCAGTGCCTCGGCCAGCTCGATCTCGGCGCGGCGCCCGACGAACGAGGTGAGCGGGTGCGGGAGGTGACTCGGCTCGGCCATCACAATGCCCAAGCATCGGCCAGGTGGCAGATGTTCCGCTACGCCGGGGGCAGGAGGCTGACCGCATGACAACCATCGGACACGCCGACGGCCCGCTGACCGTCGCCGCCGCCAACCCGCGCTACTTCACGCCCACGTCCGGACCCCGGGCCGGCCGGGCGGTCTACCTGACCGGATCGCACATCTGGAACAACCTGCACGACGGCATGGGACCCGGTTCCGACGGCCCGGCCCAGCCGGAACGCCTGGACTACGACGCCTACCTGCGGTTCCTCACCGAACGCGGGCACAACTTCATCCGGCTCTGGCGCTGGGAGAACGTCCGCTCGCAGGCGGCCGGCGGCAACTACCACCTCAACATGACGCCGCAGCCGTGGGCGCGGACCGGGCCGGGCACCGCCAAGGACGGCAAGCCGCGGTTCGACCTGGAGCGGTTCAACGACGAGTTCTTCGAGCGGCTGCACGATCGGGTCACCCGGGCCGGTGCGGCCGGCATCTACGCGGGCGTCATGCTGTTCGACGGCTGGGCGCTGCACCTGAGCCCGGCACCGGACCACATCGAGGGACACCCGTTCCACTCCGGCAACAACATCAACGGCATCTCCGCCACGTCGATCAACGACCTGCAGGTGCTGCCGCTGGGCCCGCGGGTGCGGGAACTGCAGGAGGCGTACATCCGCAAGGTCGTCGACACCCTGCACGACCTGCCGAACGTCCTCTGGGAGGTGGCCAACGAGTCCACCGGCGACGGGTCGGTCACCAGCGAGTTCGCCGGCTTCATCGGCATGGCCGAGGTGCCACGCTGGGGCGACTCGACCCAGTGGCAGTACTGGGTGATCGACCTGGTCAAGCAGCACGAGGCGGAGCGCGGTTACCCGGTGCACCCGATGGGGATGACCATGCAGTTCCCGGTCGCCGACCAGACCAAGGTCAACGAGCCGTTGCTGCGCAGCCGCGCCGAATGGATCTCACCGGGCTACGACGACGACATCTTCGCCGGCGGTGGGCACCCGATGGCACCGGGCTCGCCGCCGTCGCGGTGGTACGCCGACCCGCCGGTGGCCGACGGCGCCAAGGTGATCATCAGCGACTCGGATCACTACGCACCGGGCCAGGGCGACGCCCTGTGGGCCTGGAAGTCGTTCCTGCGCGGCCACCACCCGATCCTGATGGACTTCGGGCTGATCGGCGGGCCGGAGCCGACCGGCGGGTCGCCGGCCGACACCGGTGAGCCGCCGTTCCCGGCGTACGAGCCGGCGCGGTGGGCGATGGGCGACACCCGGCGCTACGCCGAGCGGATGAACCTGATCGACATGCAGCCGCGCCGGGACGTCGCGTCCACGGGTTACGGGCTGGTCCACCCCGGTGCCGAGTACCTGATCCTGGAACCGGACGGCGACCGGGCGTTCACGGTCGATCTCGCGGCCGGCT
>DASSAL010000003.1:0-2183 GCA_035685405.1 Actinoplanes sp.
TCACCCGGCCGGATGCGCGTGGTGACCGGGCGGATGCCGGCCTTGCGGGTCAGATCCCGTACGTCGCCCTGCTGGTCGTCGGTCATCAGGGTGATCACCGTGCCGGCCGCGCCGGCCCGCGCCGTCCGGCCGGACCGGTGCAGGTAGGCCTTGTGCTCCATCGGCGGATCGGCGTGGATCACCAGCGCGACGTCGTCGACGTGGATGCCCCGGGCCGCGATGTCGGTGGCCACCAGGGTGGGCGCGCTGCCGTCGGAGAACGCGGAAAGGTTGCGGCTGCGGGCGTTCTGCGCGAGGTTGCCGTGCAGTTCCACGGCCGGCACGCCGGCGGCGACGAGTTGCCGGGTGAGCACCTTGGCCCGGCGCTTGGTCCGGGTGAAGACCACCGAGCGGCCCGGCGCGGCGAGCAGGTCGACGAGCACCGGGAACCGGTCGTCTGCGCGGACGTGCAGCACGTGGTGCGCCATCTCCACCGGCGCCTCCGCGGCGGCGTCCACGTGATGCGTCGCCGGCCGGTGCAGGAAACGCCGGACCAGAACGTCCACGCCGTTGTCCAGGGTGGCCGAGAAGAGCAGCCGCTGACCGTCGCGCGGCGTGGCGTCGAGCAGCCGCTTGACGCCGGGCAGGAAGCCGAGGTCGGCCATGTGGTCCGCCTCGTCCAGCACGGTGATCTCCACCGCGCCCAGGTCGACGTGGCCGCTCTGCAGGTGGTCGAGCAGCCGGCCGGGGCAGGCGACCACCACGTCGACACCGGCCCGCAGGCCGGTGATCTGCGGATTCGCGCCGACGCCACCGAACACGGTGAGCGTGCGCAGGCCGGCGGCCCGGGCCAGCGGCGCGAGCGTGGCGTCGATCTGGGACGCCAGCTCACGGGTCGGTGCCAGGATCAGCGCCCGCGGCCGGCGGGGCCGCCGCTGGGTACCGGATGCGGCCAGCCGGGCCACCAGCGGGATGGCGAACGCGTATGTCTTGCCCGAACCGGTGCGGCCGCGGCCGAGCACGTCGCGGCCGGACAGGGCGTCGGGCAGCGTGGCCGCCTGGATCGGGAACGGGTGGGTGATGCCGAGGTCGGCGAGGACTCCGACGAGCTTCGCGGGCACGCCGAGGTCGAGAAACGTGGACATGTAGGTGAGAACTCCGTACGTCGATGGCGGTCGTCCTGCCCGGCGCAGACCCTCGCGGTCGCGGCGCGTGGTGGTCGATCCGAAGACAGCCCGAGGCAAGACTGAGCGGGCTGCGTGATCAAGTGTACCCCGCCGGGAAAGCGCAACCCGGCTGCACCGGTTATCGACCCGTGCTGCACTCAGCGGATCGCACCGTACTCCTCAGTGCCGGAACCCCCCGCCTCCGGCCGGTACCCGAGGAGACCCCCATGCACGGTGCGCCCGTGGCCGACCGCCGCCGTGAGGACACCGTACGGGCGCACATGCCGCTCGTCGGTCACCTGGTCCGGGAGATGCTGGTCCGGGTCCCCGCCCACGTCAACCGCGACGACCTGCTCTCGGCCGGTTACACCGCGCTGGTCGCCGCGGCCCGCGGGTTCGACGCCGATCGCGGTGTGCCGTTCGCCCGGTTCGCCGCGGCCCGGGTGCGCGGGGCGCTGCTGGACGAGTTGCGCGGCCTGGACTGGGCCAGTCGCTCGGTGCGCCAGCGGGCCCGGCGTACTGACGCGGCGCGGCAGGAACTGACCGCCGAACTGGGCCGCACGCCGAGCGTGACCGAGGTGGCCGCGCGGCTGGGCTGCACGGTGGAGGACATCGAATCCGCCGACGACGACGTCCACCGTGCCGTGGTGTTCAGCCTGCAGGGCTTCGTCACCGCGACCGCCGAGGACATGGTGGTGGAGCCCAGCGCCGGCCCCGAGGAGCTGCTGATCCGCCGTGAGCGCCTCGGCTACCTCCGGCACGCCGTCGACGCCCTGCCCGAGCGGCTGCGCACGGTGGTCATCGGCTACTTCTTCGAGGAGCGGCCGATGGCCCAGATCGCCGCCCAGCTGGGTGTCACCGAGTCGCGGGTGTCGCAGCTGCGCGGCGAGGCGCTGGCGTTGCTCACGGACGGCCTGAACACCCACCTGGATCCGGCGCTGGCCGAACCGGTCAGGGAAGGGTGTGTGGCCCGGCGCCGGGCCGCCTACTACGACGCGATCGCGGCCCGGGGCAGCCTGTCCAGCCGGCTCGCGGTCA
>DASSAL010000004.1:0-18669 GCA_035685405.1 Actinoplanes sp.
GAGGCGGCGCGCATCACGGTGTCCGCGGCCGGCCTCCCGGCCGACCGGGTGGCGGTACAGGCGGCGGACTGCGCACCCTGGCACCCGGGCCGCTGCGCCGCGATCCTGGTCGACGACACGGTGGTCGGCCACGCCGGCGAGCTGCACCCGGCCGTGGTCTCCGCCCTGGAACTGCCGAAGCGGACCTGCGCCATGGAGCTCGACCTGGACGCGCTCCCGGCCGCGCCGGTGATCCAGGCCGGGCGGCTGTCCACGTACCCGCCGGCGTTGATCGACGTGGCCCTGGTGGTGCCGGCCGACGTGCCCGCGGCCCGGGTCGAGGCGGCGCTGGTCGCGGGCGCCGGTGAGCTCCTCGAGTCGGTGCACCTGTTCGACGTGTACACCTCGGATCAGCTGGGCGAGGGGCTGCGGTCGCTGGCGTACAAGCTGACCTTCCGGGCGCCGGACCGCACGCTCACCGTCGAGGAGGCGGTGGCGGCCCGGGACGCGGCGGTGGCCTCGGCGGCGTCGGCCACCGGCGCGGTGCTGCGCGGCGCATGAGCGTTCCGGTGCGGCCGGCCGGTCAGTCGGCCGGGTGCACCTCGACCGGGGTGCCGGAGGCCGGGTAGCCGAACCGTTCGGCGATGTTGCCGCCACGGGCCAGCAGCTCGTAGAACTCGGTGCCGTTCCAGCCGGAGCTGCCCGGCGCGAACGACACCATGCCGGCCGGCACGCTGAACACGCCGTCGCTGACCATCGCCTCCGCCTCGGCGCCGTCGATGCGGACCCGGACCGTGCTGCCCACCTCGGCCGGCGGCCGGTGCCAGCTCGTCTTGAGGTTGCCGTACCCGTCGGTGTAGACGACCGCCCGCTCCGGCGCCGGGTCCACCGTCACCGGCTCGCCGAGCAGGCCCTCGTCGCCGTTGACCAGGCCGGCCACCGCGGGCGGGAAGACGTCGCGGGAACGGAACTGCGAGCCGGCGTCGGGGACGTTCACCGCGTGCAGCGGCACCCCCTCACGGGCCAGGAACGACATGCTGGCGCCGGCGGCCACGCCGACCACCAGCACACCGGTGTCGAGCCGGGCGGCGACCAGGCGCTCGCCGGCGTTGTCCTCGCGCGGGGCGTCCTGGTCCTGGCGGGGCGCGACGTTCGCGTACACCACCCGGTCGGCCGGTCCCTCGCCGAACGCCAGCTGGGCAACGCAGAAGCCGGCGCTCACCGTGTCGAACGGCGGTACCGGGATGGCGGCCACGAACGCATCCGGCAGCAGCACCGCGAACCGCTGGCGCACCTCGGCGAACGCGAGGTCACCGGTGCCGTAGTCGGCCACCACAGTGATCAGCACAGGCTCATCCGTTCGCCAGCCGCGCCGCGTGCGCGGACTCCTCGGCCGCCACCACGCCCGGACCGGCCGACTCCAGCCGCCACCGGGGATCGTCCAGCGCCGCCTCGATCCGGCCGCGCACCTCGTCCAGCCGGTCGGGCCGGGTCGCGAAGAGCACGTGCAGGCGCACCCGGTCGCCGTCGCGGTCGGCGCGCGTGTGGTGCGGCGCCAGCGGGCACGGCGGATGGTGCTCCCAGTGCCCGCACAGGGCGGTGGTGATCGCGCCACCCGGTGCGTTCACGTCACCGCCGGGATCCATCACGAGCACGGCATCGTGAGCGTACGGCTGGGTCACGTCCCGACCGTACCCCGGCAGCTGGTTTTCACTCGCCCACCGTGCCGTCCAGCAGTTCCCGGACCGCGTCCGCGTGACCGGCGTGCCGGGCGGTCTCGTTGATCAGGTGCAGCAGCACGAACCGCAGATCGGCGCCGTGCCCGTACCGCGACGGGGTGGTCAGGTCGCCGATCTGGAGCACCGCCGCGTCGGTCGCCGCGGCGCGCGCCAGGTAGGCGTCGATCGCGTCGGCGACCGGCACCGCCGGGTGGTACTCGTCGGCCGGCTTGCCCACCTCGGCACCGAGCATCATGCCGTCGATCCACCGGGTCTCCACCCCGGTGAGGTGGTGGACGATGCCGACCAGCGGCAGCAGCTTGCCGTCCGGGCGCCAGCGCGCCTGCTCGTCGGTGAGCCCGGCGGCCTTGCGCAGCACCGCGCCGCGCAGGAACGCCAGCCAGCGCAGGTACAGCTCGATCTCGTCCGGCGATCCCTCCGGGAAGGTCACGGGAGGCGGCCCAGCACGGTGGTCTCCCGGCTGGTGAACTCCCCGGTCAGCATCGGCATCGCCGCCGCGATCGCGGCGCGGACCTCCGGCAGCGTCAGCGACGCGTCGTGGCTCGCTTTGGTGTCCCACACCTCGTAGACGCAGATCAGGTCGGGGTCGTCGGCCGGCACGCTGACCGAGTAGACCGAGCAGCCCACGTCCCGCAGGCCGTCTGCCGAGCTGAGGAGGATCCGCACCACCTGATCGCGGTGGCCGGGAACCGTGCGCATGGTGCCGAAATAGCCGTATGCCACCGTGCCAGGCTACGGCCATGCTGATCATCGGCAAACACGTTCGCCGGCGCCGGCTCAGCCGCGTCCGGCGCGGGCGAGCGCGAGACCGCCGAGGAGCGCGCCGATCAGCCCGAGCGTCAGGGCCGCGTAGCCACCGACGATGCCGTTGCCCGTACCGGGCCCACCGTCCGCGGTGACCACGACCATCCCGCCGGCGATCATGCCGGTCACCCCGGCCACGACGGCAACGGTCGAGGTCCGGGTCGTGCTGCGCAGCAGCGCCAGCCCGCCGGCGACAATGCCGGCCAGCGCCACCACCGCGGCTGCGGTGGCCACCATACGGTCGCCGGTCAGGGCCGGCGCAGCGAGCAGGTCACGGACATCCATGGGGGTTCTCCTCCGGTGTGATGGGTGTGACCTGATCCTGTCCGTCGGCCCGCCGCCTTGGCGTCGTGCCGGCGCGGACACCTTGTCCTGCCGCGACCGCGGGACACGGATACCACGGATGCGGTAGCGGGCTGCTTCGCCGGACGGACTCGCCCGGCCCGGCGTCCGGCTAAGGTGCGCCCATGGGCAGCGCGCGGATCGGTCTCCGGGACTGGCTGATCGCGGCCGGTGTGGCGGCGATCCTGCTGATCACCGGGGCGTCCGAGAACCGCTCCGCCGCCGGACCCGACCTGGTCGGCTTCGGGTTGCTGGCGGCCGGCGGCCTGGCGTTGGCCGCACGCCGGCGTGCTCCGGTCGCCGTGCTGGTGGTCACCGGCGCGTGCGCGGTGGGGTATCAGGCCGCCGGGTTCGAGGTGTTCGCGGTGGCGTACCTGGTCGCGGTGTACGCGGCGATGCGAGCCGGGCACCGCGCTGTCACGGTGGTGACGAGCGCGGTCATGTTGGCTGCCCTGCCGGTCGCTGCGGTGATCTCCGGCCTGCCGGTGGGCGAGGCCTTCGTGCGGGCGCGGGGTGTCCTGGAACTGGCCTGGCTGATCGCCGCCGGGGCGGCCGGCGAGGCGCTGCGCCAGGCCGAGCGCCGGGCGGAGGAGGCCGAGCGCACCCGCGACGAGATCGCGCTGCGCCGCGCCGGGGAGGAGCGGCTGCACGTCGCGCGGGAGTTGCACGACTCGCTCACCCACCAGATCGCGGTGATCAAGGTGCAGGCGGAGGCCGCCGTGCACGTGGCCGGCAAGCGCGGTGAACCGGTGCCGGAGGCGCTGCTGGTGATCCGGGATGCCGGTCGGGAGGCGGCCCGCGAGCTGCGGGCCACCCTGGATGCGCTGCGCGGCGAGGACGGCGCCCCGCCGTACGGGCTCGATCAGGTCCCCGACCTGGTGCAGCGGGCGCGGGCGACCGGCCTGGACACGTCGCTGACGATCGAGGGGGACCGCAGCGGCGTGCCGGCCGCGGTGGACGGCACCGCGTACCGGATCGTGCAGGAGTCGCTGACCAACGTCACCCGGCACGCCGCGGCCGCCACCGCCTCGGTCCGCGTCGAATACCGGCCCGATGCGGTTTTCGTCCAGGTGGATGACGACGGCACGGCCACGCGGCAATCTCCGCCCACACCCGGCGTCGGGCTGCTCGGCATGCGGGAACGGGTGACCGCCCTCGGTGGCCGGCTGCGCGCCGAGGCGCGCAGCGAGGGCGGCTTCACGGTGCAGGCCGAGCTGCCGCTGGACCGGGCGTCGTGATCCGGGTGCTGCTGGTGGACGACCAGCCGCTGATCCGCAGCGGCTTCCGTGCGCTGCTCGATGCCGAGGACGACATCGAGGTCGTGGCCGAGGCCGCCGACGGCCGGGACGGGCTGGCACTGGCCCGGCAGCACCTGCCGGACGTCGCGCTCATCGACATCCAGATGCCGGTCGTCGACGGCATCGAAGCGACCCGGCGCATCGCGGCGGACCCGGCTCTGGCCGCCGTGCATGTCGTCATCCTGACCAACTACGGTCTGGACGAGTACGTTTTCCAGGCCCTGCGCGCGGGTGCGGCCGGCTTCCTCGTCAAGGACATCGAGCCGGACGACTTCCTGCACGCCATCCGCGTCGCGGCGCGCGGTGACGCGCTGCTCGCACCGTCGATCACCCGCAAACTGATCGACCGCTACGTCGCCCAGCCGCCGCCGTCCACCGCCGTCGCGCTCGGGCGGCTGACCGCCCGCGAACGCGAGGCCGTCGCCCTGGTCGCGCAGGGACTGTCCAACCACCAGATCGCCGAACGTCTGGTGGTCAGCCCGCTGACCGCCAAGACCCACGTCAACCGCGCCATGACCAAGCTGCACGCCCGCGACCGGGCGCAACTCGTCGTGCTGGCGTACGAGGCCGGCCTGGTCACCCCTCGCGGTCGTTGACGGCCGCCGGCCGGGCCGGTGGTGGTCAGCCGGGCACCGGGGCCGCGGCCGGGCTCCGGTGGCCGTCGCGGTCCACCGACCGGACGCCGAACTGCACGTTGTCCTTGGAGATGTCCAGCGTGACCGCGGTGACGTTGCCGACCGCAGCGACATGCTGCCAGTCCGGCGCGGTCGACTCCCGCCAGACCACCTCGTACCCGGCCAGGTCCGGCTCGGTGCTGGCCTGCCACCGCAGCGTGGACTCGTTGGTCAGCTGCGTGGTGTCGATGACTACGCCCTTCGGGGTGGACGGTGCCTGGGCGAGCGACCACAGGGTGGCGGCGTTCACCCGGGTCACCCGGGCGACGTACCAGAAGTCGACGAACCGCACCAGGTCGCCGTACTGCACGCCGTCCTCGATCCGGACGTCCTGGTGCTGCAGCCGGAAGTTCTCCCGCGGCTCGGTGAACCGGCCGGCCGGGTAACCGCGGCGCAGGAACGAGATGTGGTCGCTGCCGCGCAGGAACCGGTCGCGCCGCCAGACCACCCGGATCCGCATGCCGGTCTCCGGGTTCTCCGCCACGTCCTTGACGAACCGGCCGAGCTGGCGCGAGGGCCCGTCATTCTCGCCGCCGATGGACTGGCGGAGGGTCGCCTGAGCCGGTGTCTCGGTAGTGGGCACACCCTCGACGAACAGCCGGACCGTGCGATGTTCCGGCGGGGTGCCGTCGAGCCCGTCGCCCCGGCCGATGATGTCGTTGCTGAACATGCCCTGGATGTCGGTGTTCGCGTCCCGGAACACCTGGGCCATGTGGTCGGAGCCGTACAGGCCCTGCTCCTCGCCGGCCACCGCGGCGAAGACCAGCGTCGCCTCGGTGCGTCGGCCGGCGAACACCCGGGCCATCTCCATCACCGCGGCCACCCCGGACGCGTCGTCGTCGGCGCCGGGCGAGTCGCTGGTCGCGTCCATCACGTCGGTGACCCGGGAGTCGTAGTGGCCGGTCACCACGTACACCCGGTCGGGCGAGGTGGTGCCGCGCAGGGTGGCGACGACGTTGGTGATCCGGGTGGGTACGGGGACCCGCGGCGACACCGGCTGGATGAACGACTGCAGCTCCACGGTCATCCGGCCGCCGGACGCCCGCGCGTACCGTTGCATCTGCTCGTAGATCCAGTCCCGGGCGGCGCCGATGCCGCGCACCGGGTCGTCCTGGTCGGACAGCGTGTGCCGGGTGCCGAAGCCGGCCAGCCGCTTGACGATGCCCCCGATCCGGACCGGGTCGATCTCGCGCAGGACCGCCCTGAGCTCGGCGTCCGGTGGTTGCGGGCTCGGGTGGCTCCGCCGCGCGGCGGACACCGGGGTGCCACCGAGCAGGGGCGCCGCGACGGCGGCCGCCGCGGACACGGACAGGAATGCGCGCCGGTCTGCCATACCGGACACTGTGGTCCACGCCGGGCAGCATGTCTACATCCATCTATGTCATATCGTGCACACGATGTGCATCATCCCGGGCGCCGGTCACCGAGGGAGGCCGGTGACCACGCGCTGCAGGATCGACCAGCTCTGGGCGTCGTCCGCGGTTCCGGCGTGCGAACTGCGGAAGCGGTCGGCCACGATCGTGACGTCGACGATGTCCCAGCGCAGCCGGTACATCTCCAGCAGCTCCGGCTGCAGGGGCACGCCGGTGGCCGCGGTGTACGCCCGCTGCACGTCCGCGCCGAGGATCCACAGGTCCCGCTCCGGCTGGGAGACCAGCGCGGTGTCCCAGTCGATCAGCCGCCAGCCGTCCGGCGTCCGCATGGTGTTGCCGGAGTGCGGTTCGCCGTGGGTGAGCACCGCCCGCGCCGGGTCCACCCCGGCGGCCAGGTCGTCGTAGCGCTGCAGCACCCGCCGAATCGGCCGGCGGTTCTCCGCGAACAGGTCCGCCACGCGCCGCGCGTACGGCCCGGTGTCCGGGAAGCCGGCGTCGCCGATCGCCGCCTCGAGCGCGTCGCGGTGTTGCACCGCCTGGTCGTCGGCGGGTGCGCGGTCGCGCACGTGGGCCGGCGCGCCGTGCACGCCCAGCAGCATCTCCAGGACGGCCTGCCGGTGCCCGTCGCCGTCGTACTCGCCGAACCCGAAGCTGTCGCCGGTCACCAGCGGGAACAGCGACAGCGCCAGCCGCGGCCCGAGCCGGGCCAGTGGCTCGTCGCCGGCCGTGGTCACCGGCGCCACCACGAACGTTGCGCCGGTGTCGCGCAGGCCGCGGGCCGCGTCCAGCGACGACCGCAGCCGAGCGTACGCCGAGTCGTGCGTCTCCTGTCCGGACAATCGCTTGCGGTCCAGATCGTCGACGGTCGCGAACCAGGCATGGCCGGCCCGGTCGACCACCGACCAGTGATGGCTGCCGAAGCCGAGCGGCCGGTACGTCATCTCGGCCGCCACCACGCCCCACTCCCGGGTCAGCGCGGCGGCCAGTACGGTCTCGTCCAGATCCTCCGGTGGATGCAGCACCCGCCGATTCTGTCAAACCGTGACGTGGAAGCAGGCCTCGAGAAGATCACGACTGTTCGGTCCGACCCGCAGCGCGAACTCACCGGGCTCCACCACCCGCCGGCCGTCCGCGGTGACCAGCGTGCAGTCCGCCGCGGGCAGTTCCAGCTCCACCGTGACCGACTCCCCGGGCGGCACGGTCACCTGCCGGTACGCCTTCAGCTCCTGCTCGGCCCAGGTGACGCTGGTGACCAGGTCGCTGACGTACGCCTGCACGGTCTCCAGGGCCGGCCGGGCACCGGTGTTGGTCAGCCGTACCGACGCCCGGATCACGTCGCCCGCGGTCAGCCGGTCGGACTCCAGCCGCAGATCGGCGTACTCGACCCTGGTGTAGCTCAGGCCCTCGCCGAAGACGAACTGCGCCTCCTGGGTCAGGTCCGCGTACCGGCGGCCGTGCTGTCCGCGGATCTGGTTGTAGTACACCGGCTGCTGGCCGACGTGCCGGGCCACCGACAGCGGCAGCCGCCCGGCCGGCTCGATCATCCCGTACACCAGCTCGGCCACCGCCCGCCCGCCCCGCATGCCCGGGTTGAACGCCTGGATCAACGCGTTGGCGGCCAGCGCGGCCGGTGGCAGCACGGCCGGCTTGGAGTTGACCAGCACCACCACGGTCGGCACCCCGGTGGCGGCCACCGCGTCCAGCAGGGCCACCTGGCCGCCCTGCAACTCCAGCGTGGCGGTGGACTTGCTCTCGCCGGTCAGCGCCACGGTGTCACCGACCACGACCACCGCGACGTCGGCGGCCCGGACGGTGTCCACCGCCGCGGCGACCTGCACCGGCTCCACCGGGGCGGCCTGCGAGATCGGCGGCCGCGGCTGACCGTCGGGATAACACGGGCCGTCCGGGTCCGGCACCAGGCGCTCGATGTCCGCGCCGCGCGCGTACGTCACCCGCCAGCCGTCCGGCGCCAGCGCCCGGAAGCCGTCCAGCACCGTCTCGGTGAGCTGGCGCGGGTGCCCGTCCGGCATCCAGTCCACCTGGCCGGAGTTGCCGGCCCAGTCGCCGAGCTGCGCGGACACGTCGTCGGCGTTCGGGCCGACCACCGCCATGGTCCGGGCACCGCCGGTGTCCAGCGGCAGCAGGCCGTCGTTGCGCAGCAGCACCAGCGACCGGCGGGCCACCGCCAGGTTCAGCGCGGCGTGCTCGGGCGCGCCGATCACCGCGGCCTGCCGGCGCGCGTCCGGGCCGCGGGGGTCCTCGAACAGGCCCAGCCGGAACTTCAGCGCCAGGATCCGGCGTACGGCGGCATCGATCTCGTCCTCGGTCAGCCGGCCCTCGGCGACCGCGGCCTGCGCGCCCTCGAAGAACCGCGGCGTGGTCATCACCAGGTCGTTGCCGGCCCGGACGGCGATCGCGGCGGCCTCGGTGTAGTCCGCGCAGACCTGCTGCTCCCAGACCATCCGCCCGACGTTGTCCCAGTCGGTGACCAGCGTGCCGGTGAACCCCCACTCGCCCTTGAGCACGTCGTTGAGCAGCCAGCGGTTCGCGGTGATCGGCACGCCGTCGATGGACTGGTAGCCGAGCATGAACGTGGCCACCCCCTCGCGGGCCATCCGCTCGAACGGCGGCAGGAACCAGGACCGCAGCTTGCGCGGGCTCAGGTCGGCCTCGCTGGCGTCCCGGCCGCCCTGCGTCTCGGAATACCCGGCGAAGTGCTTGGCGGTGGCCAGGATCGCGGTCGGGTCGGTCAGGCCGCCGCCCTGATATCCCCGGACCATCGCCGCGCCCAGCTCGCCGATCAGGT
The DNA here is from genome assembly GCA_035685405.1 of Actinoplanes sp. GTDB lineage: Bacteria > Actinomycetota > Actinomycetes > Mycobacteriales > Micromonosporaceae > Actinoplanes. The sequence continues at coordinate 9,016 of DASSAL010000004.1, forward strand.
GCGGGTCCTCGCCGAACGTCTCGTCCACCCGGCCCCAGCGCAGGTCGCGGGTGATGCACAGGACCGGGGAGAAGGTCCAGTGGATGCCGGTCGCGGAGACCTCCACCGCGGTCGCCCGGGCCACCCGCTCCAGCAGGCCGGCGTCCCAGGTGGCGGCCATCGCCAACTGGGTCGGGAAGATGGTCGCGCCGGGCCAGAACGAATGCCCGTGGATGCAGTCCTCGGCGGTGATCAGCGGGATGCCCAGCCGGGTGCCGGCGGCCAGGTCGATCGCCTCCAGCAGCCGCTGCGGCGAGGTGTGCAGGATGGAACCGGCCAGCCTGTCGGTGACGATCTCCTTGAGGTCGCCGCGCGCGTCCAGCTGCAGCATCTGGCCGACCTTCTCCGGCAGCGTCATCCGGCCCAGCAGGTCCGCCACGCGCTCGTCGACGGTCCGGGACGGATCGCGGTACGGGTCGTCAGCGGGCACGGGCGATCCTCCCGGTGGGTGGGCAGTGCGGCCGAACCGAAGTCTGACAGTAGGAATCCGATTCCGACATGCCCGGACGGTTCCGGAACCTCCACGTGTCCGCGGCCGGGGTCGCTCAATCGGCCATGCCGGTAGTTCTCCCCCGGCGGCCCGATCCGGTCGGCCCGCTGACTGCACATCGGCTCGGGCAGTTCCAGCTCGTTGAACGAGGCGGGCCAGTCGCGCCGCCCGGCTCGGATAACCCGGCCCGCCCTCGAGCAGTAACGTGAATCCCCTTTACCGGGGGACCGTCCCGCGCGCAGCGCGAGCGGCCAGCACCTCGGAGAGTTCGGCCAGCTCCTCGCCGGTGGAGTCGAGCTCGCGGGCGCGCTCCAGCGCGGCGGTCGCGGTCGCCGGGTCGTCGAGCACCAGGGCCAGCTCGGCCCGGTAGGCCAGCGCTTCCGCCATGGTGACCGGGTGATCCGGCGGCCCGGCCTCGGCCAGCGCGTGGTCCAGCGCGGCCGCCGCGCCGGCTGGGTCCCCGCGGACGCCGGCCAGCACGACCGCGTTCTCCAGGGCCCGGCGCAGCGGGCCGGCCGGCGGGTCCGGCAGCCCGGGATCCGGCATCACCCGGATCGTGTTGCCATCGGGGTCGACCACGCTGAAGCCGGTGAGACGGCCGGTGGTGCGGCGCACCCGGGGCCGGGTCAGCCGCGGCGTGCCCGAGGCCGGCACCGTGCCGTACGCGGCCCGCAGGGCGTCGGCGAACCCCCGGTGCAGGGTGCCCACGTCGCGCACCAGAACCAGGCAGGAGCCGGGTTCGGCGCCGGGTGCGACGAAGAAGTGCAGGTGCAGGTCCTGGCGCCGGAGCGCGACGTACGGGTGCGGCTGCTCCTGCCGGTAGGTCGTCCGGAACCCGAGGATCGCGTAGAACCCGGCGATCTCGTCGATGTCCCGGCACGGCAGCAGCGGGACGGTCACCTCGTTGGCCACCTCACATTCCTACCAACGAGTGGCCCCGCCAGGTTGCCGCTCGGCCCAGCCGGTTGCTACCGTTCCCTGCATAGTCATGCGGAGGTTGGTATGGGCATCAGGGTTGCGGTCGCCGGGGCGAGTGGGTACGCCGGTGGCGAACTGCTGCGCCTGGTCGCCGGGCACCCCGAGTTCGAGCTGGTCGCCGCGACCGCGCACAGTCAGGCCGGAACGCCGCTGGCCCGCGTACACCCGCAGCTCACCGGCCTGGACCTGACTCTCGGCGCCACCGACCCGGCCGCCCTGAGCGACGCTGACCTGGTCTTTCTCGCCCTGCCGCACGGCCAGTCGGCGGCCTTGGCGGCGCAGCTGCCCGCCGGGGTGAAGGTGGTCGATCTGGGCGCCGACTTCCGGCTGGCCGATCCGGCGCTGTGGGAGCGGTACTACGGCGGTGCGCACGCCGGTGCCTGGACGTACGGGCTGCCGGAACTGCCCGGCCAGCGGCCCCGGATCGCGGCCAGTGAGCGGGTGGCGAACACCGGTTGTTATGCGGCCGCGATCACCCTCGCGCTGGCGCCGCTGGTCGCCGCCGGAGTGGCGTCGCCCGAGGACGTGGTGGCGGTTGCCGCTTCGGGGACGTCCGGGGCCGGCCGGGCCGCGGCCACGACACATCTGCTGGCCAGCGAGGTGATGGGAGACCTGTCGCCGTACAAGGTGGGCGCGCACCAGCACGTGCCGGAGATCAAGCAGGCCACCGGTGCCACCTCGCTGTCCATGACGCCGGTGCTGGCGCCGATGCCGCGCGGGATCCTGGCCACCGTGACGGCCTGCCCGACCGGAGCCGGGGATCCCCGGGCAGCGTTGCTCGCGGCCTACCATGGCGAGCCGTTCGTGCACGTGCTCCCGGAGGGCGCCTGGCCACACACCGCGGCCACCGCCGGGTCGAACTCCTGCCATCTGCAGGTCACCACCGACGCGGACTCCGGCCGGATCCTCGTGGTCAGCGCGCTGGACAACCTCGGCAAGGGCGCGGCCGGGCAAGCCGTGCAGTGCGCCAATCTCATGTGTGGGCTGCCGGAGACGGCCGGCCTGTCGGCGTACGGGGTGGCGCCGTGATGATGGCCTCGCTCCGCTCGGGGAGCACCGCGTGAGCGTCACCGCCCCGAAGGGTTTCCGGGCCGGTGGCGTGGCCGCCGGTCTGAAGACCACCGGCGATCCCGACGTGGCGCTGGTGGTCAACGACGGTCCCGACTCGACCGTGGCCGGCGTGTTCACCGCCAACCGGGTCAAGGCCGCGCCGGTGCTGTGGAGCGAACAGGTGCTCAAGGGTGGCGTGGTCCGCGCGGTGGTGCTGAACTCCGGCGGCGCCAACGCCTGCACCGGCACTCAGGGTTTCCGCGACACGCACGCCACCGCCGAGCACACCGCGACGGTGCTGCGCGGCGGCGCCAAGCCGATGCTGATCGGACCGGGCGACGTGGCGGTCTGCTCCACCGGGCTGATCGGTGAGCTGCTGCCGATGGACAAGCTGCTGCCCGGCGTGACCGCGGCGGCCAAGGCGCTGGACCGCGACGGCGGGCCGGACGCCGCGCGGGCCATCATGACCACCGACACGGTGGCCAAGACCGCGGTGGTGGCCCGCGACCGCTGGTCGGTCGGCGGGATGGCGAAGGGGGCCGGCATGCTCGCCCCCGCGCTGGCCACCATGCTGGTGGTGCTGACAACCGACGCGGTGGCCGGCAACGAGGTCCTGGACGCGGCGCTGCGCGAGGCGACCCGGCTGACCTTCGACCGGATCGACGCGGACGGCTGCATGTCCACCAACGACACCGTGCTGCTGCTGGCCAGCGGCGCCTCCGACGTGCAGCCGTCGCTGGGCGAGCTGACCGCGGCGGTCACCGAGGCCTGCCACGACCTCGCCCAGCAGCTGATCGCCGACGCCGAGGGCGCCACCAAGCACGTCACCATCGAGGTGCTCGGTGCGGACAGTGAGGCGGACGCGGTCGAGGTCGGCCGGACCGTGGCCCGCAACAACCTGGTGAAGACCGCGTTGTTCGGCAACGACCCCAACTGGGGCCGGATCCTGGCCGCGGTGGGCACCACCGGCGCGGTGTTCGATGCGGACCGGATCGACGTCGCGGTCAACGGCGTGTGGGTGTGCCGGGGCGGCGCGGCCGCGGCGGACCGGTCCACGGTGGACCTGTCCGGCCGGGACGTCAGCATCCAGATCCACCTGCACGAGGCGGACATGTCCGCGACCATCTGGACCACCGACCTGTCCCACGCGTACGTGCACGAGAACTCGGCGTACTCCTCGTGACGCCGCAGGAGAAAGCCGCCGTGCTGATCGAGTCGCTACCGTGGCTGGAGCGGTTCCACGGCGCCACGGTCGTGATCAAGTACGGTGGCAACGCGATGATCGACCCGTCGTTGCCGGCCGCCTTCGCCGCGGACATGGTGTTTCTGCGCTATGCCGGGATCAAGCCGGTCGTGGTCCACGGTGGCGGACCGCAGATCAGCTCGATGCTGGCCCGGCTGGGCATCGAGAGCGAGTTCCGCGGTGGTCTGCGGGTCACCACGCCGGAGGCGATGGACGTGGTCCGGATGGTCCTTGTCGGACAGGTGGGACGCCAGCTGGTGAACCTCATCAACCAGCACGGGCCGTTCGCCGTCGGCCTCTCCGGTGAAGATGCACGGCTGTTTACGGCTATCAAGAAACACGCGTCGATCAACGGCCAGGCGGTCGATATCGGACAAGTGGGAGATGTCGCCGAGGTGCGAGCCGGCGCGATCGAGGACATCATCGCCGCCGGACGGATCCCCGTGGTGGCCAGCGTGGCGCCGGATGCCGACGGTGTGGTGCACAACGTCAACGCGGACACCGCAGCCGCGGCCCTCGCGATCGCGCTGCGGGCCAAGAAGCTCGTCGTGCTCACCGACGTGCCCGGCCTCTACACCGACTGGCCGGACACCGACTCGCTGACCAGCGAGATCAGCGCCGGAGACCTGGAGAAGCTGATCCCCGGCCTGGAGTCCGGCATGGTCCCCAAGATGGAGGCCTGCCTGCGGGCGGTGCAGGGCGGCGTCTCCGCGGCGCACGTCATCGACGGCCGCACGGCCCACTCCATCCTGCTGGAAGTGTTCACCTCGGAAGGATTCGGAACCATGGTGGTCCCCTCGTGAGCCTCATCAACCGCTGGCAGCAGTCCATGATGGACAACTACGGCACCCCGCCGCTGGCGTTGGTGACGGGCGAGGGTGCGGTGCTCACCGCCGAGGACGGCCGGACGTACGTGGACCTGCTCGGCGGGATCGCCGTGAACGCGCTGGGCCACGCCCATCCGGCCGTGGTGCAGGCCGTCGCCCAGCAGATCGCCACCCTCGGCCACGTCTCCAACCTCTACGTCGCCGAGCCACCGGTGGCCCTCGCCGAACTCCTGCTCGCGCTGGCCGGCCGGCCCGGCCGGGTGCTGTTCTGCAACTCCGGCGCGGAGGCCAACGAGGCGGCGTTCAAGCTGTCCCGGCTCACCGGCCGCACCCATGTGGTCAGCACGGCGGGCGGTTTCCACGGCCGCACGATGGGCGCGCTCGCGCTGACCGGCCAGCCGGCCAAGGTGGATCCGTTCCGGCCGCTGCCGGGCGAGGTGACCCATGTCCGGTACGGCGACACGGCGGCGCTCGCGGAGGCGGTGACCCCGGCGACCGCCATGGCGATCCTGGAGCCGATCCAGGGTGAGAACGGCGTGGTGGTCCCGCCGGCCGGTTATCTGGCCGCGGCCCGGGAGATCTGCACCGCGGCCGGCGCGTTGCTGGTGCTGGACGAGGTGCAGACCGGCATCGGCCGCACCGGGCACTGGTTCGCGCACCAGGCCGACGGCATCGAGCCGGACGTCGTCACGCTGGCCAAGGGCCTGGGCGGCGGCCTGCCGATCGGCGCCTGCCTGGCGTTCGGCCCGGCCGCCGGCCTGTTCACCCCGGGCCTGCACGGCACCACCTTCGGCGGCAACCCGGTCAGCTGCGCGGCTGCGCTCGCGGTGATCCGGACGATCGCCTCCGAGGGCCTGCTCGACCACGTGAAGCGGATCGGCGAACAGTTGCGGCGCGGCATCGAGGCACAGGGATACGAGGTCCGCGGCGCCGGCCTGCTGCTCGGCATCGTGCTCGCCGAACCCACGGCCGCCGGACTGGCCACCTCGCTGCGGGAAGCCGGCTTCCTGGTCAACCCGGTGCAGCCCGACGTGATCCGGCTGTCCCCGCCGCTGATCCTGACCACCGAGCAGGCCGACGACTTCCTGGCCGCGCTGGCCCGGGTGACGTCATGACCCGGCACTTCCTGCGCGATGACGACCTCTCGCCGGACGAGCAGGTCACCGTGCTCGACCTGGCCGCCGCGATGAAGGCGGACCGGTTCGGGTACCGCCCGCTCGAGGGTCCCCGGTCGGTCGCGGTGCTGTTCGACAAGCAGAGCCTGCGGACCCGGATGTCGTTCGAGGCGGGCATCGCCGAGCTGGGCGGTAACCCGATCATCGTGGACACCCAGACCACCCACTTCGGCCGTGGTGAGACGCTGGCCGACGCCGGCCGGGTGCTGTCCCGGTACGTGTCGGCGATCGTGATGCGCACGTTCGGCGACGACCGGCTGGCCGACCTGGCCTCCGGCGCGCGGGTGCCGGTGGTCAACGGGCTGACCGACGGGTTCCACCCGTGCCAGCTGCTCGCCGACCTGCTCACCGTGCGGGACCGGCTGGGCCCGACCCAGGGCCGCACGCTGGCCTACGTCGGGGACGCGGCGAACAACATGGCTCACTCGTACCTGGTGGCCGGCGCGACCGCGGGCCTGCACGTCCGGGTGGCCGGCCCCTCGGGTTTCGACCCGGACCCGGCCGTGGTGGCCCGGGCGGCCGAGATCGCCGCCTGGACCGGGGGATCGGTCGACGTGCTGCGGGACCCGTACGAGGCGGTGGACGGCGTGGACGTGGTCGCCACCGACACCTGGACGTCGATGGGCCAGGAGGCGGACGGCCGGGACCGGTTGACGCCGCTCCGCCCGTACCAGGTCAACAAGGCCCTGCTCGCCGCGGCGGCGCCCGGCGCGGTGGTGTTGCACTGCCTGCCCGCCCACCGCGGCGAGGAGATCACCGACGAGGTGATGGACGGGCCGCAGAGTGCCATCCTCGACCAGGCGGAGAACCGGCTGCACGCCCAGAAGGCGCTGCTGGCCTGGCTGATCGAGGCCGCCTCATGACCGGCCCGCTCACCCGGGCCGGCCGGCACGCCCGGATCGTCGAACTGATCCGTGACCGGCCGGTGCGCTCACAGTCCGAGCTGGCCGAACTGCTCGGTGCCGACGGCGTCCAGGTGACCCAGGCGACGCTGTCGCGGGACCTCGAAGAACTGGGTGCGGTCAAGGTCAGCGGCGCGTACCTGATCCCGGAGGACGGCAAGCGGCCGCTGCGCGACGCCGAGCAGGCGCCGGCCCGGCTGATCCGGCTCCTGCGCGAACTGCTCACCGGCGTGGACGCCAGCGGCAACCTGGCCATCCTGCGAACCCCGCCCGGGGCGGCGCAATTTCTGGCCAGCGCGCTGGACCGCTCCGGGCTCACCGACGTCGTCGGCACCATCGCCGGCGACGACACCATCCTCGTCGTGGCCCGCGACGTCAATGATCATCATTCGGCCTCCGCACCCGCAGACGGCACTCCGGACCGAATGAGGATCACCGGCGGCAAGGCCTTGGCCGAGAAGTTCGCCGAATGGGCCGGCCATACCTACGAAAGTCTTGAGAGGAGTACCCCGTGACCGAGCGGGTCGTTCTTGCCTACTCCGGAGGTCTGGACACCTCCGTGGCCATTCCGTACCTCGCCGAGCAGACCGGCGGGGAGGTGATCGCCGTCGCGCTCGACGTCGGCCAGGGCGGCGAGGACCTGGAGGTGATCCGGCAGCGCGCGCTGGACTGCGGCGCCGCGGACAGCGTCGTGGTGGACGCCCGCGACGAGTTCGCCGCCGACTTCTGCCTGCCGGCGTTGCGCGCCAACGCGCTCTACATGGACCGCTACCCGCTGGTGTCGGCGCTGAGCCGGCCGCTGATCGTCAAGCACCTGGTCGCGGCGGCCAAGCAGCACGGCGGCACGATCGTCTCGCACGGCTGTACCGGCAAGGGCAACGACCAGGTGCGCTTCGAGGTGGGCATCGGTGCGCTGGACCCTTCGCTTCGCGTCATCGCGCCGGCCCGGGACTTCGCCTGGACCCGGGACAAGGCGATCGCGCTCGCCGAGGAGAAGGGCCTGCCGATCGACGTGAGCCACAAGTCGCCGTACTCGATCGACCAGAACCTGTGGGGGCGGGCGGTGGAGACCGGGTTCCTCGAGGACATCTGGAACGGCCCCATCGAGGAGCTGTACGCGTACACCCAGAACCCGGCCACTCCGCGCGACCCGGACGAGGTCGTGATCACCTTCGACCGGGGCAACCCGGTCGCGATCGACGGCCAGACCGTCACCCCGCTGCAGGCCGTCGCGGAGCTGAACCGGCGCGCTGGCGCGCACGGCGTCGGCCGCCTCGACATGGTCGAGGACCGGCTGGTCGGCATCAAGAGCCGCGAGGTGTACGAGGCGCCCGGGGCGATCGCCCTGATCACCGCGCACCAGGAGCTGGAGAACGTCACCGTCGAGCGCGACCTGGCCCGGTTCAAGCGGGGCGTGGACCAGCGCTGGGCCGAGCTGGTCTACGACGGCCTGTGGTTCTCGCCGCTCAAGAAGGCGCTGGACGCCTTCGTCGACGACGCCCAGCAGCACGTCTCCGGCGAGATCCGGATGACCCTGCACGGCGGCCGCGCGGTGGTCACCGGCCGGCGGTCCGAGGCCAGCCTCTACGATTTCGGGATGGCGACCTACGACACCGGGGACACCTTCGACCAGTCCCTCGCGAAGGGCTTCGTGCAGCTCTGGGGCCTGCCGTCCCGGATGGCCTCGGCCCGGGACGCCCGGCTGTCCTCCGATGACTGAACGCACCTCCCTGTGGGGCGGCCGGTTCGCCGGCGGCCCCGCCGAGGCGCTCGCCCGGCTGTCGGTCAGCGTCCAGTTCGACTGGCGGCTCGCCCCGTACGACATCGCCGCGTCCCGCGCCCACGCTCGGGTGCTGGCCGCCGCCGACCTGCTCGAGCCGGACGAGCTGGGCCGGATGCTGGCCGCGCTGGACGACCTCGAGGCGGCCTGCGCGTCCGGCGAGTTCCGGCCCACCGTCGAGGACGAGGACGTGCACACCGCGCTGGAACGCGGCCTGCTGGAACGGCTCGGCGCGCTGGGCGGCAAGCTGCGCGCCGGCCGGTCCCGCAACGACCAGGTCGCCACCGACCTGCGGCTGTATCTGCGCGACCACGCCCGCGGCGTCGCCGTGTCCCTGGTCGAGCTGGCCGACGCGCTCACGTCCCAGGCGTTGTCCCATGTCGACACGCCGGCGCCGGGCCTGACCCATGTGCAGCACGCCCAGCCGGTCAGCTTCGGCCACTGGCTGCTGGCCCATGTCCACCCGCTGCTGCGCGACCTGGACCGGCTGCGGGACTGGGACGCCCGGACCGCGATCTCCCCGCTGGGCTCCGGCGCCCTGGCCGGTTCGTCGCTCCCGCTGGACCCGGCGGCGGTGGCCAGGGAGCTGGGTTTCCTGGCTCCGGCGCCGAACTCCATGGATGCCGTCGCCGACCGGGACTTCGTCGCCGAGTTCCTGTTCATCACCGCGCTGATCGGCGTACACCTCTCGCGGTTGGGTGAAGAGGTGGTGCTCTGGACGTCGACCGAGTTCGGCTGGGTGGAACTGGACGACGCGTTCGCGACCGGCTCGTCGATCATGCCGCAGAAGAAGAACGCGGACATCGCCGAGCTGGCCCGCGGCAAGAGCGGCCGGCTGGTCGGCGGGCTGGTGGCCGTGCTCACCATGCTGAAGGGCCTGCCGCTGACCTACGACCGGGACATGCAGGAGGACAAGGAGCCGGCCTTCGACGCGGTGGACACGCTGCAGCTGCTGCTGCCGGCGCTGGCCGGGATGATCCTGACCATGACGGTACGGGTGGACCGGCTGGCCGCCGCGGCACCGGTCGGCTACACCCTGGCCACCGAGGTCGCCGACTGGCTGGTGCGGCGTGGCGTACCGTTCCGCGAGGCACACGACATCACCGGGCAACTGGTGGCGATGTGCGTGTCCCGGGGATGCGCCCTGGACGAGGTCGGCGACGCCGACCT
>DASSAL010000005.1:0-18269 GCA_035685405.1 Actinoplanes sp.
GTGGAGCCGGAGCGGCAGATCGAGGCGCCGACGGCGGACTCGGTCCCGCCGGCCACGATCACGTTGCCGCCGCTGTAGTTGTTCACCCACGGCTGCGGGGTCCAGTTGGCGTTCGTCCGCACCCAGCCGTAGTCGTTGCCGGGGAACGACGAACCGGCGAAAGTGCCCTGCGCCACATTGTTGTAACCGAGCGTCGGACTGCCCGTGCCGCCGCAGTGCCCGGCCGTGACGAAGCCGCCGGCCACCGAGAAGCCGACCGAGCACAGGGTGTTGCCGTTGATCACATACTGGTCGCCGCCGCGGATGTCGTACATCGGCCGCGGCTGCCCGGCCATCGGCTGCACTCGTACCGCCCCGGCGCCGCTGTCCGCGGCGAACTTCGCCGCGGCCGCCTCGGCGCCGGGTGCGGCCATCACCACGACGCTGTTGGTGGCCACGTCGACGTACCAGCCGCGGACTTCCCTGGGCGCCGCCTTGCTGCGCTCGTCCATCCGGGTCCGGGCGGCGTCCAGGTCGGCCTGACCGCGGCTGACGATCTTCGCGTCGGCACCGGCCGCGCGGACCTTGGCGGCCGCCGCCCCGGTGGTCACCGCGACGGTGAGCCGGGCCTCGCCGGCCGGGATCCACGCGCCGCCGAACTGCTTGCCGAGTTCGCTGCGCAGCCGCCGCTCGACCACCGGGGCGGCGGCTTCGGTGCGCAGCCGGTCGGCGATCTGATCGTCGGTGAGGTTCAGGTCGCGGCGCATCGCGGCGAGCATGCCGGGGGACAGGTCGAACGCCGGGGAGTCTGCCGAGGGCGCCGGCGACGGTCGCTCGGCGGCCTGGCCGGCCAGCGGAAACAGCGCGACCGTGGTGACCGCCACGGCGGCCACGGCCAAGGCTCGGTACGGAGCTGGCATGGGGATCCTTCCCGCGCACGCCGGGGGATGGCGTGCAGGCTGCAGGGGTGTGGACGACGGGGATCGGAGCCGAAAGAGCGCTCTCTGATCGAAGTTTGTCGATTATGAAGGTTTGTGTCAAGAAACCGTGGAGGGCCGTGGTCGCCGTGGTGGTCCCGGCCGTGCAAGGCTGGGCGGGCGCACGCGCGAAGGAATCGGGGAGGGACGCCCGTGGGCATGGTCAAAGTGGTCGGGCTGGTTCTGCACCCGCGCCGGGACTGCGGCGCGGCGATCGACGCGATCGTCACCTGGGCGCGCACGCACGACGCCACGGTGCTGGGCCTGATCGACGAGGTCGACCGGATCGCGTGCGAGGCGACGGCGGTCACCCCGCAGGAGATGGTGGAGCGGGCCGGGCTGCTGGTCAGCCTCGGCGGCGACGGCACCATGCTGCGCACCATGCGCCTGGTCGAAGGCCGCAAGACGCCGGTGCTCGGGGTCAACGTCGGCCGGCTCGGTTTCCTCGCCGAGGTGGACCTGCCGGATCTGCCCGCCGCGCTCTCCGCGATCGACGAGCACCGCTACACCGTCGAGTCACGGACCGCCGTGCGCACCGTGCTGCCGGACGGCACGGCGATACCGGCGTTCAACGACATCGCCCTGGTCCGGGTGCCCGGCGACGGCCTGGCCGCGGTGGGCATCTCGCTGGAGGGCAAGAACTTCGTCAACTACGCCGCCGACGCGGTCATCGTCGCCACCCCCACCGGCTCGACCGCGTACAGCTTCTCGGCCGGCGGCCCGATCGTCTCGCCGAACGTCGAGGGCCTGATCGTCAGCGCCTCGGCCGCGCACGCGTCGTTCAACCGCTCGCTCATGCTCTCCCTGGACGAGGAGCTGAAACTGGAGGTACTGCGGGGCAGCGGCCGGCTGGCGGTCGAGGTGGACGGCATCGTCGCCGGGTACGCCGAAGCCGGCGACACCTTCGCCATCGTTCCGGTGCCGGCCGCCGCGCAGGTGATCCGCCTGGGCCACACCTCCTTCTACGAGCGCGCCCGGCGCAAGCTGCGGGTCGAGGGCAGCGCGCAGGTGGACGCCGGCGACGTCTCCGACGCGACCGTGGTGGACAGCTTCGAGCAGTCCCGATACGAGGTCCTGCTCGGCGGCGAGGTGGCCGGGATGCTGCATTACCGGCGGCACGACGACCACGTGGAGCTGGCGCACACCGAGATCGACCAGGCCTTCGAGGGGCGCGGGCTGGCCGGCCGGCTGGCCGCCGCGGCGCTCGCCGATGCTCGTGCCCGATCCACACCGGTCCGGGCCACCTGCCCGTTCGTCCGGAGCTACCTGGAGCGGCACCCCGAATACACCGACGTTGTGGAGGATCCCTCATGACCAATCCGCCCTGCACCCACCTGGACCAGGCCGAGGACGTCACGCCGTCCGGCAACGGCTGCGTGGAGTGTCTGGAGACCGGCGACCGCTGGGTGCACCTGCGCCTCTGCGAGACCTGCGGCCACGTCGGCTGCTGCGACTCCTCCCCGAACAAGCACGCCACCGCGCACTTCCACGCCACCGACCACCCGCTGGTGCAGTCGTACGAGCCGGGCGAGAACTGGTGGTGGTGTTACCGGGACGAAATCGTCTTCGAAGTCGCGCACGCTCCCTCGTACTCCCATCGCTGAGGTTGATCCATGGGCCATCCCGCTATCCTGACCGTCGACGACGACCCCTCCGTCTCCCGCGCCATCGCCCGCGACCTGCGCCGCCGGTACGGCGAGCAGTACCGGATCATCCGCGCGCCCTCGGCCGCCGAGGCGCTGGACGCCCTTCGCGAGATCAAACTGCGCGGCGGCCGGGTGGCGGTCATGCTGGCCGACTACCGGATGCCGCAGATGAACGGCATCGAATTCCTGGAGCAGGCGATGGACCTGTTCCCGCACGCGCGGCGGGCGCTGCTCACCGCGTACGCCGACACCGACGCGGCGATCTCCGCGATCAACGTGGTGGACGTCGACCATTACCTGCTCAAGCCCTGGGACCCGCCGGAGGAGAAGCTCTATCCGGTGATCGACGCACTGCTGGACGCCTGGCTTGAGACCGGCGACCGGGAGCTGGCGGACCTGCGGGTGGTCGGGCACCGGTGGAGCGAACCGTCGTACCAGTTGCGCGACTTCCTCACCCGCAACCTGGTGCCGTACCGGTGGCTGTCCGCCGATGAGGCCGAGGGCCGGCGGCTGCTCGAGGCGGCCGCGGTCGGACCGGAGTCCATCCCGCTGCTGGTCACCGCGGACGGGCGGGCGCTGACCCGGCCGACCGCCAGCGAGGTGGCCGAGGCGGCCGGGCTGTCCACCGCGCCGGACCGCGACTTCTACGACCTGATCATCGTCGGCGGCGGGCCGGCCGGGCTGGGTGCCGCCGTCTACGGCGCGTCCGAGGGCCTGAAGACGCTGCTGGTGGAACGCCGGGCGATCGGCGGGCAGGCCGGGCAGAGCTCGCGGATCGAGAACTACCTGGGTTTCCCGGACGGCATCTCCGGCGGCGACCTGACCACCCGGGCTCGCCGGCAGATCGGCCGGTTCTCCGCCGAGGTGCTCAACGCCCGTGAGGTGACCGGGCTGCGCGCGGACGGTTCGGCCCGTACGCTGACCTTCGACGACGGCGCCGAGGTGTCCGCCCACTCGGTGGTGCTGGCGACCGGGGTGGCGTACCGGCCGCTGGCCGCCGCCGGTGTGCCGGAGCTGACCGGCTCCGGCGTCTACTACGGTTCCGCGGCCTCGGAGGGCCCGGCCTGCCAGGACGCCGACGTCTACATCGTCGGCGGGGCCAACTCGGCCGGGCAGGCGGCGATGTACTTCTCCCGGTTCGCCAAGCAGGTCACCCTGCTGGTGCGCGGCGCCTCGCTGGAGTCGTCGATGTCGTACTACCTGATCCAGCAGCTGAACCAGAAGGAGAACGTCACGGTCCGCACCCGGTGCGAGGTGGTCGCCGCCGAGGGTGACGGCCACCTGCAGGCGATCACCATCTGCGACGGCAAGAACGGCATGACCAGCACCGTGGAGTGCGGCTACCTGTTCGTCTTCATCGGCGCGGAGCCGCGCACCGACTGGCTCGGCGACGTGGTGGCCCGGGACGAGAAGGGTTTCGTCTACACCGGTCCGGATCTGTTGACGAACGGCACACGGCCGAAGGGATGGGATCGCGACCGGGATCCGTTCTACCTGGAGTGCAGCGTTCCCGGCATCTTCGCGGCCGGCGACGTCCGGGCCAATTCGGTGAAGCGGGTGGCCTCGGCGGTCGGCGAGGGTGCGATGGCCGTCACGCTGGTGCACCGTTACCTGGAGGCATGATGATGAGCCCGGCCGAACTCCGCACCCTGTTCCTGTTCGAGAAGCTGAGCGACGACCAACTGGAGTGGATCGCCGCACACGGCCAGGTCGAGCGGTACTCCGCCGGGTCGTACGTGCTACGCGAGGGCGAGCCGGCGGAGAAGTTCTTCGTCCTGCTCAGCGGCACCATCGCGCTCAGCCGCCGGGTGGGCCAGGACGAGGTGGAGACCACCCGCACCGAGCAGCGCGGCGTGTACATGGGCGCCACGCAGGCATACCTGCGTGACGACGGTGTGCCGCGCACCTACCAGGCGTCCATGCGCGCGCTGGACGACAGCGAGTTCTTCGTGCTCGGGGCGGCCGACTTCGGCTGGCTGATGCGGACCTGGTTCCCGATGGCGATCCACCTGCTCGAGGGTCTGGCCCTCGGGATGCGGGACCGGCAGGCGATGGTCAGCGAACGGCAGCGACTGGCCGCGCTCGGAGCCCTCTCGGCCGGTCTGATGCACGAACTGAACAACCCGGCCGCGGCCGCGTCCCGGGCCACCGGCGCGCTGCGCCAGCGGGTCGCCGGCATGCGGCACAAGCTCGGCATGCTGGCCGCCGGCAAGGTGCCACCGGACCGGCTGAACGCGCTGGTCGACCTGCAGGAGGGCGTGATCGAGCGGGCCGCGAAGGCGCCCACGCTGACCGCCATGCAGGCCGCCGACCGGGAGGACGAGCTGGGCGACTGGATGGCGGAGCGCAAGCTGACCGGCGCCTGGGACATGGCGCCGGTGTTCGCCCAGGGCGGGCTCGACGTCGATTGCCTGGCGGAGATCGAGAACAAGGCCGACCCGGAACTGCTCGATCAGGCGGTGCACTGGATCGCGTACGCGCTGGAGACCGAGCAGCTGATGACCGACATCGAGGACGCCACCAGCCGGGTGTCGAACCTGGTGACGGCGGCCAAGCAGTACTCACAGATGGACCGCGCCGCGCACCAGTGGATCGACGTGCACACCGGGCTGGACACCACGCTGGTGATGCTCAACCACAAGATCGGCGAGGGCGTCACGGTGGTCAAGGAGTACGACCGGAGCCTGCCGCAGATCCCGGCCCACCCCGCCGAGCTGAACCAGGTGTGGACCAACCTGATCGACAACGCGGTGCAGGCGATGAACGGCGCCGGCACGCTGACCATCCGCACCTTCGCCGAGGACGACCATCTGGTGGTGTCGGTCGGTGACACCGGCCCGGGCGTGCCCAAGGAGCTGCGCAAGCGGGTCTTCGAGCCGTTCTTCACCACCAAACCGGTGGGTGAGGGCACCGGGCTGGGGCTGGACATCTCGTACCGGATCGTGGTCAACCGCCACGGCGGCGACATCGTGCTGATGTCCGAGCCGGGTGACACGCGGTTCCTGGTGCGGCTGCCGCTGGCCGAACCGTCGTCCGCCTGACTAGAGCAGTCCCCGCAGGTAGGCCGCCTGGCCCACGTGCTCGGTGTCGTCGTCATGGATGCTGACCAGCCGGACCCCCATCGTCACCGGCGGGTCCCAGGCCTCGTCCACCACCCGGTCCAGGTCGGCCGCGGTGAGGCCGCCGAGGAAGCCGACGGTGCGCTCGTGCACCGCGTCGTAGTAGTCGACGAGCACCTGCCAGCCGGCCGGGGCGACCCGCGCCACCTGCGCCGCGGTGTGGCCATAACCGGTGTCCGACGGGTCCGGTTCCAGGCCGAACCTCGGCGCCCAGTCGCCGGCGAGGTAGACCTGTTCCGCGCCGATCAGTTCGGCGATGTGGCTGTCCTGCACCCGGGTCAGGTGCCAGACCAGCCACCCGATGGTGTTGGCACCGCCCGCCGGGGCGTACCGCAGCTGTTCCGGGTCGAGGCCCTCGACCGCCGCGCGAACCAGGTCGGGCAGGCGGCCGAAGGCCTCGATGAGCACATCCCGGGCTTGCATGACGGTCCTACTCGCCGTCCGGTTGCGGGTCTTGCTCCGGCTGATCCGGATCGGTGCCGCCCGCCGGCTCCTGCTGCGGTGCCGGCGAAGTCGGCGCGCCGGTCGTCGGCTGGGTCGACGGGTCGGTGGTGACCGGGGTCTCGGCCGGGGTCGGCGCCTGCTCCGGCGCGGTCGACTCCGCGGACGGCGCGTCGGAGGGGGTCGTGGCGGGCTGGTTGTCCGGCCGGTCACCGCCGCGGTCGGTGACGCTGCTGACCGTCGTGGCGCCCGCCGAGTCATGGCCGAACATCGACGCCACGGATCGCCCGGCGAACAGCTCGACCGCGGTGATGGCACCCATCGCCAGCACGAACACCACGCCGGTGATCATCGCGATGCGGCGCCAGGGCAGCTGCGGCCGCGGCTCGGCCGGCAGGGTGTGCGACGGCGAGTCCTCCTCGGACGCCGCCTCCACCGGCGGGGTGCCGACCGCGGCCGGCGCCTTGACGAAGGTGGGCGCGTAGGTCTGCAGTTTCTCGGCGCCGCGCTTGAGCGAGCGGGCGTAGATCTCGGTGCCCACCGAGCCGATGATGCTCGCGATCGCCGCTCCGACCAGCGTGCCGGCCACACCGAGGAACGAACCCGCCACCGCGGCGCAGACCGCGGCCAGCGCGCCCGCCAGCGTCTTGGCAATGTCGATGTTGGACCAGATCCGGTCCGGTGCCTGCGTAGTCATGTCCTCCTCGATTTTCCTGTCGACAACTGGCCGGAACCTTCTGCCTTTACCGGTCGCCCAAGGGCTAAACCCCGCCGCTCGGCCAGAACTTCTCGGATCGGGCGTACCACGACGCCTTCCGCCGCCATCCGCTGCCGGGCCAGCCGGCGGCTGCGCAGGATCCCGCCCAGACCGAACAGGCCGATCAGGTACTGCACCGACAGGGCCACCTTGAAGTCGTCCAGGTGGTAATCGGCCGTGCCGCCGGTGCGGGCGCCCAACGGCACCTGCAGCGCGGCGTAGACCAGCAGCTGCAGCACGGCGAACGAGGCAAGTGCGCCGGCGCCGATCCCGAATCGGTGCTGGGCATCCAGACCGGCCACACCCAACGAGGTGCGATGCAGCACGGCCACGACGTACGCGGCCATGGCGACCGCCCAGACAGCCCAGGCCCGGACAGAACGCAGGGCCATGTGCCGCCTTTCCTCGGGTGCGTTCGGTACGTTCCCCAGCCTGGCCGCTGGCTCGCCCGGATGGCAAACGAATCGGACGCGCGCCACACGTGGGTCCCGTCACCCCATCGACGAGCATGGTTCCGGTAAGACGTGAACGGTGCGGATCACCCCACCGGCAGCGGGGTGAGGTACCGGGTCAGCCAGTCCACCGTCGCGCGCAGGAACTCGGCCCGGGACGACCGGTGCAGCAGCTCGTGGCCCTCGTCGCGGAACAGCAGGTACTTGTGTTCCACGCCGCGGGCCGCGAGCGCCGCCACCACCTGTTCCGCCTCGATCACCGGCACGTTGCTGTCGTTCTCCCCGTGCACGATCATCAGCGGCGTGGTCAGCCGGTCGATCCGGGTGATCGGGGACAGGTCACGCAGCAGGTCGGCGTCGGCCACCGGGTCGCCGTACTTGGACACCGCGGCGGCGGCGATCCACGGTTCGGTGTGCTGGTAGAAGGTGGCGAAGTTCGACATCCCGCAGATGTCGATGCCGACCGCGAACAGGTCCGGATAGCTGACCAGCGCGGCCAGGGTGAGATAACCGCCGTACGAACGGCCCATGCAACCGACCCGTGCCGGGTCCGCGATGCCGCCGGCGATCAGGTACGTGACGCAGGCCTCGACATCGGCGATCGCGGCATACCGCAGCGGCCCGTTGTCGGCGTTGACGAAGCTGCGGCCGAACCCGGACGAGCCGCGTACGTTCGGCGCGAACACGGCGATGCCCCGGTCCGCCAGAGACTGGAACAGCGGCCCGTGTCCGGGCCGCTCCTGCGCCTCCGGACCGCCGTGGAACCACAGCACGGTCGGGTGCGGTTGGTCACCGGCCGGCCGGAACAGCCAGCCGCTGATCTCCAGGCCGTCATGCGACGGGAACCAGTGCAGCACCGGGTGCACGGCGCCGGCGGCGGCCGGGTGGGCGGACACCTCGTGCAGCCCGGCCGAGTCGAACGTCCAGGTGCCGTGCGGCCGGCCCGGCCCCTCGGCGGTGAAGGTCAGGGTGCTGCCGTCGGCGCTCCAGGTCGGCTCGCTGACCACCGAGGCGGGCAACGGCACCGGCAGTCGGCCCCCGGTGATCAGGTCGTGGATGCTCAGCTCGGACATGCCGCCACGCTGGTTCCACAGCACCGCGACGGTGCCCCCCGTGGCGGTCAGCGCGAACGACTCCACCTCCGCCTGGTCCGAGGCGGCGAGCACCTCGGCCGCGCCGTCCACCACGCGGATCAGCACCGGGTATTCGCCGGCGTCGCTGCGGGCGTACACGGTGCGCCCGTCCGGGCCGAAGACCGCCTGTTCGCCGCTGGTCACGTACTCGTCGACGCCGGTCTCCAGGTCGCGCACCGCGACGCACCGGCTGCCCCGCGGACCGTGCCGCAGCAGCGCCCGCCGGCCGTCCGGGCTGACGTCGAACAGCGAGATCAGCTCGCCCTCGGCGATCACCCGGCGCTCGCCGGTGACCGCGTCGGCCAGCACCGCCGTGGTCAGGTTTTCGGTGACCGCGAGCAGCGGCCGGCCGGGCAGCCAGCGCATGTTGTCGGCGGTGTCCGAGCCGAACCCGGCCACCTGGTGCAGCCCGGATCCGTCCGGCCGGACCAGCCACACCTCGTGCCGTGGCGCTCCGCCCGGGGCGATCTGACAGGCCAGCCAGCCGCCGCCGGTGGACCACTGCACCGCCGTCACCGGGTGTTCGCCGGTGTCCACCAGAAAGGTCAGCTCACTGCCGACCGGCTGCACCCAGACCTTCGGTGTGCCGCTGCGGTCGGAGACGTACGCCGCGTGCCGGCCGTCCGGCGACAGGGCCGGCGACCGGCTGCCGGAGACCTCGGAGGCAAGCGACGGGGTGGTCCAGCCGACCGGAAGTACGGTGGCGTCGACCCGATTGAGCTGACCACTCATCCGACCCCCTTGTCCTGTAACCACATCTCCAGCAGAGCGAGCTGCCACAACTGATTCGCCCCCAGCGTCGTACGAGGAGTGTTGGGGTCTTCGAGCAGCGCGTCAACGTATTCCGGGCGGAACAGGCCCCGCGCCCGCGCCGTCGGGGCGGACAGGGCGTCCCGGACCCGATCCAGCATCGGCCCCTCCAGGTGCCGGATGGCCGGCACCGGGAAGTATCCCTTGGTCCGGTCGATCACCTCGTCCGGGACCACGCCGCGGGCGGCGTCCTTGAGCACACCCTTGCCGGCCTGGGCCAGCTTCAGCTCCGGCGGGCAGGCCGCCGCCAGCTCCACCAGCTCGTGGTCCAGGAACGGCACGCGCGCCTCCAGCCCCCACGCCATGGTCATGTTGTCCACCCGCTTGACCGGATCGTCGACGAGCATGACCTGCGAGTCCAGGCGCAACGCCGCGTCCACGCTCTGGGTGGCGCCGGGCCGGCCGAAGCTGGCCGCTACGAATTCCCGGCTCACGTCCTCCGCCACCAGCCAGTCCGGGTTCAGCTGCCGGGCCAGCTCGGCGTGCGGGCGGTCGAAGAACTCCCGGGCGTACGCGTCGACCGCCTGCTCGCGCGGGACGCCGGCCAGCGGCGGGTACCAGCTGTAGCCGGCGAAGATCTCATCCGCGCCCTGTCCCGACTGCACCACCTTGACGTGCGCCGACACATCCTCGCTGAGCAGGTTGAACGCGACGCAGTCGTGGCTGACCATCGGCTCGCTCATCGCCGCGACGGTGCGCGCGACGGCGGGCAGGAACCGGTCCCGGCCGATCCGGATCTGGTGGTGCACGGTGTCGAACTGCTTGGCGATGAGGTCCGAGTAGGCGAACTCGTCGCCCTCCTCGCCGGCCGCCGCCTCGAACCCGATGCTGAACGTGGTCAGCCCACGCTGCCCCTGCTCGGCC
Source organism: Actinoplanes sp. (assembly GCA_035685405.1). Classification (GTDB taxonomy): domain Bacteria; phylum Actinomycetota; class Actinomycetes; order Mycobacteriales; family Micromonosporaceae; genus Actinoplanes. Next base: position 10,179 of record DASSAL010000005.1, read on the forward strand.
AGCAACGCCACGATGAGGCTGGAATCCAGCCCGCCGGACAGCAGCACACCGACCGGCACGTCGGCGACCATCCGCCGCTCCACCGCGGTGCGCAGCTTCTGCCCCACCTCGTCCGCCCACTCCTCGCGGGACCAGGAGAAACGGCGGGTGAAGTCGGCCTCCCAGTAGAGCGTGTCGGTGGCCAAGCCGTCCGGCTCGATCACCCGGACCGTCGCGGGCGGCAGCTTGCGGATCCCGCTGATGATCGTCCGCGGTGCCGGCACCACCGAGTGGAACGTCATGTAGTGGTGCAGCGCCACCTTGTCCAGCGCGGTGTCCACCCCACCCGCGGCCAGTAGCGCCGGCAGCGTGGAGGCGAACCGCATCCGCCCCGGGCCGGCCGTGGTGTAGAGCGGCTTGATGCCGAGCCGGTCGCGGGCCAGCATCACCCGGCCCGAGTCGTGCTCCACCAGGGCGAACGCGAACATGCCGAGGAAGTGCTGCACACAGTCGGCACCCCACCGGTGGTACGCCTTGAGGATCACCTCGGTGTCGGACGTGGAGAAGAACCGGTAGCCGTACCCCTCGAGCTGGCCCCGCAGCTGCCGGTAGTTGTAGATGCAGCCGTTGAAGACCAGGGTCAGGCCCAGCTCGTCGTCGGTCATCGGCTGGGTGCCGGCCTCGGACAGGTCGATGATCTTGAGGCGCCGGTGCCCGAAGGCCACCGGCCCGCGGGCGAAGAAACCCTCGCCGTCCGGGCCACGGGACTCCAGGCAGGGCAGCATCGCGCGGACCGCCTCGGCGTCCGCGCGCTGTCCGTCGAACCGGATCTCACCGGCGATGCCACACATTACCGACCTCCCAGCAGCCAGGTGTCCTTGGAACCGCCGCCACGCGACGAGTTGACGATCATGCTTCCGGCGGGTGCCACCCGGGTCAGGGCGGCCGGAGCCACCACCGACTGCTTCCCGGAGAAGACGAACGCACGCAGGTCGACGTGCCGCGGGGCGAGCTGGTGGCCGTCGAACACCGGGTGGGTGGAGAGATCGACCACCTCCTGGGCCACCCAGCGGTGCGGCGCGGTGTTGATCTGGCGGCGCACCGCGGCGAGTTCCTCCGGTGACGCGTGCGGGCCGATCACGATCCGGTCGCCGCCGTACCCGTCCACCGGCTTGCAGACCAGCTCGGCCAGCCGGCCCAGCACCTCGGCCTTCTGCTCGGGGATGCCGCACAGGTACGTCGGCACGTCCGCCAACAGCGGCTTCTCACCCAGGTAGTACTCGATCAGCCGGTGCCCGTACGCGTACACCGCCTTGTCGTCGCCGATCCCGTTGCCCAGTGCGTTGGCCAGCACCACGGTGTCCGCGTGCAGCGCGGCGACCAGGCTCGGGCCCAGCGGCATGCCGTCCGCCCCGGGGGAGTGCACCAGGCTGTCCTCACCCATCCGCAGGTAGATCACGTCCACCCGGTACTTCTTGCCGTTCGCCAGCCGGTGCACCACGCCCCCGTCCACCAGCAGGTCGGTGCTGCGGACCAGCGGCACGCCCATCTCGCCGGCCAGCATCCGGTGCTCGAACCAGGCTGAGTCGTCCGGGCCCTGGCTGAGCACCACCACCGCCGGGTCGTCGCTCGCCGCCGGGCCGGCCGCGTCCAGCAGCGCCTGCTTGAGCAGGGCCGGCGTGCCCTCCACGTCGAGCAGGTCGGCCGGGCGGGGCAGCTCGGGCAGCACCGCTCCGGTCAGCCGGCGATTCTGCATCGCGTACCCGATTCCGGACGGCACCCGTAGGTTGTCCTCGAGGACGTACCAGGTGCCGTCGCCGGACCGGACCAGGTCCACCCCCGCCACCTGCGCACGGACCCCCGGCCGGCCGACCAGCGCGCCGCTGGGCCGCAGCTCCGGCGACCCGTCGATCACCCACTCCGGCACCACACCGTCCTTGACCACCACCCGGTCGCCGTACACGTCGTTGACGAACGCGTCCAGGGCCCGCACCCGCTGCACCAGCCCGGTCTGCAGCCGCGTCCAGTCCGCGGCCGGCACGACGCGCGGTACCAGGTCGAACGGGAACAGCCGGGTGGCCGCCTCGCCGGCCACGCTGAACGTGATGCCGCGCGACCGCTGCTCGTCGTCCCGGGCGTCCTCCCGCCGGCGCAGGCCGGCACTGCCCAGCGCGGCCAGCACGTTCAGGATCCCGGCGTACGGGGGCGCCACGTCCCCCCGCGGGAACGCCTCGTCACCGTCCGCCGCATACGGGAACAGCCCACCCGGCACGGTCTGCCCGTCCGGGCCGATGCGGGTCGCGCCGCCCCGGGTGTCCGCGACCACCAGATCGACCACGTCCGAGATCCGCCCGCGGCGGGCCATCGCCCGGCGCTGCCGGGACGCCGAGCTGCCCCGGCTTAGCGCCTGCACGGACAGGTCGAACACCTGCTCCCAGTCACCCAGCTCGGCCAGTTGCGGGCGCAGGTCACCGATCAGCCGCTCGACCGCCACCGCGGCCGGCACCGGCACCGGCGAGCGGGGCAGGTCGAGCAGGTCGCCCTCCAGTCCGGAACGCGCGGCCCGCCACATCGCGGAGCGGCGCAGCGGCGGCCGGATCCGCTGCATCGGCCGGCCGGCCCGGTACTCCTGCTTGGCCTTCAGCACCAGGGCCCGGAACAGGCCCGCCAGCAGCACCACGGTGTCCACGTCCGGGCAGGCGTCGGTCACCCGCAGCTCCACCGTGGGCACGTGGGTGGACGGGCGGACGTCGAAATAGACCATCTTGGGGTCGCTGATCGTGCCGGACGCGATCAGTTCCGCCACCAGCTCGTCATGATCGGCGGCCGAGGTCACCTCGCCGCTGTCGCCGGCCGTGGGCCAGCGCAGCCAGACCAGCGAGCGGACACTCGCGTAGCCGGAGTCCTCACCCATCCAGTACGGGGAACTCGCCGACAGCGCGAGCAGCGCCGGCAGCGCCGGCGCCACCCGCTGCGCCACCGACACCGCCTCGTCCCGATCGTTGATGCCGACGTGCACCTGGGCGCCGCAGATCAGCTGCTCCCGGGCCAGCATCTGGTATTCGTCGAGCATCCGGCGGTACCGCGAGGTCGGGGTGACCGGCAGGCTCTCCAGGTCGACCAGTGGCACCGTGCCGGCGGCCACCAGACCCAGGCCGAGCGACTCGGCGACCCCGATGGCGGTGCGCCGCCGCTCCACGATCGCCGCGCGCAGGCCGTCCAGGGTCGGCGTCACTTCGGTGTTGGTCTCCACCACCGAGCGGTGCAGCTCGGCCGAGAAGCTCGCCGGGTCCAGCAGGTCGAGCAGTTCCGGCGCTCGCGGGACGAGTTCCCGGGTCGTGAGGTCGACGACGTGCAGTTCCTCCTCCACGCCGAGGGTGAGTTCGGTGGTGCTGCCCCGTTCCTCCGTCCCTTCGGCCGCGGTGACCCTCAGTGACTCCGCCATGTGCTCCGCCTCGCTGTTGTCCGCTGCTGCTCCGGCACCCGATGCCAGGGCCTCATCGATGATGTGCCAGCCATGTGACGTGCCCGTTTCGGCGACACATCAAGCCTCCACCGGCGGATGTGGCACCCTTCGTCCCAGTCCGGTCGATACGTCCCCGACATTGATCAATATTGGTCGCGCAGGGTGTCCGTCCAGGCCCGATCCCTATACCGTGAGTAACGGACCCCGACGAAGGGCGCGTGCATGACCCACCACCCTCGGCTGGCCCGCCGTGGACTGCTGACGCTCGCCGCCCTCGCCGCCCTGCCCGCGTGCACCCGCTACGCCGCCCCGTCGCCCACGGTCGCACCGCCGTCCGCGGCATCCCCGTCCGTACCACCGTCCGCCGGGTCGCCGGACGTCCGCGCCCGGGCCACCGCGGCCGCCCGGCGGCCGGCGCCCAGCCGGGGCGGACCGGTCCCGGCCGCTCCCGGGCGCGCCATGCTCGGGTCGTACGTCGCCCTCTCCGGCCGGACGCTGGCCGAGAGCCTGGCGCTGCGCCGGCGCCAGTTGGGCCGGGAGCAGCGGATCGTGCACCTGTTCCACGCCTGGGAGCCGCCGATGCCCAGGGCGGTGCCGGAGATCGGCGACAGCACGCTCCTGCTCTCCTGGCACAGCCCGGCCATGACGGCGATCAACGACGGTTCCCAGGACGCGGTGATCCGGTCGGCGGCCGAGCGGCTGGCCGCGTACCGCAAGCCGATGCTGCTGCGCTGGGCGTGGGAGATGAACGGCGACTGGTTCCCCTGGGGCGGCCCCCGCAACGGCCGCGACCCGGCGGCGTACGTCCGCGCGTACCGCCGGATCCACCACATCTTCCGCGACACCGGCGCCGGCAACGTGGCCTTCGTCTGGAGCCCGAACTGGAACTCCGGCCCGAACGAGCCGTGGAACCGGATGGAGCACTACTACCCGGGCGACGCGTACGTGGACTGGGTGGGGGTGTCCGGCTACAACTTCCACCGGGAGTCGCCGGCCACGCTGTTCCGGCACGTGGTCTCGGCCTACGGCACGGGCAAGCCGATCATGCTGGCCGAGACCGCGGCGATCGAGCACGGCGGGACGAGCAAGGCCGCCTGGATCGAGGACCTGTCGTCGTACCTGACCCGGACCCCGGCCATCGCGGCGGTGGTGTGGTTCGACACCGACGTGCAGCACGACAGCGACCACAACTTCCGGTTCGATTCCGACGACGCGGCGCTGGCCGCCTATCACACGATGGCGCGGAGAGCCCACTTCTCAGGGTGACCGGATCTCGGGCCAGGTCATGTCGATCTGGCGCTCGCGGGTGACGTATCCGGCCCGCTCGAACGCGGCCGCCATCGGTGTGTTGCCGACGTCGGTGGCGGCGCGGATCCGCGGGACGCCCTGGTCCGCCAGGATGCGGGTGCCCTCGGCGAGGAGGTCGTCGACGTAGCCGCGGCCGCGCATGCCGGGCAGCACCCCGAGGTAGGCGATGATCGGGGAGTAGCCGTTGTGCGCCGGAATCACGAAGCCGGCCGGCTCACCGGACGGTGTCTCGGCGATCCGCCACCAGTCGTGCGGGCTGTCGTACCGCTCCAGTTCCTGCTCGTACTGCTGCCGGGCCGCCTCGGCGGCGGTGTGGCGGGTCAGGTCGTCCCGGCTGTAGGCGTCCAGCGTGCCGTCCAGCACCCGGGTCATCAGCCCGATCAGATCGTCCGGATCGCGGACCGGCCGGAACGTCAGCCGCCCGCTCGGCGCCGCGATCGAGGTGCCGGGCCGCCACTCCAGCCGCAGCCGTTCCACGAACACCCGGGCGCCGGTGCGTTCCAGCACGGCCATCCGGTCCTCGACGCCGCGGCGCGCGGCCGGATCGGCCCGCCAGTCCGGTGGCACGAAGCGGAGGAACTCCGGCGGCCGCGCGCCGGCCGGGACCAGCTCGGCGAGGGCGGCCCGCAACAGCCGCTCGCCGTCGTCGGGGGAGCCGCTCAGGTCGAAGATGTCCATCAGCAGCGGTGTGGTGCCGCCGGGGCGGGCCCACCAAGCGGCCCGGGCCACCGGGCGGCCGTCCCGCAGGGCCAGCCACAGCCACTCCGGCCGGCGGCGGCCGGCGGCCAGGTCACCGGCCAGCTCGGCGTTCAGCACGTACTCGAACCGGTTGAACAGACTGAGTTCGTCCGGGCCGGTGATCGGGCGCAGGACCAGATCGTGCGAGGTCATGGCGCCACAGCCTATTCGCCGAGCCGGTAACCCCAGCTCAGCCAGCGCTCCCGCAACGGCTTGGCCGGGTCCGCCGCGGTGCCGTCCCAGGGCGTGCGCATGGTCATCACCGCGGATCCGCCCGGGTTGTCGATGCCGTCGTCCCACCAGAGCGCCGCGTACCACTTGTCGTCGTCCTGAGCCTTGTACGTGTATTCGATGTACTCGCCCCGGCGCCCGTCCGGGCTGGTTCCGATGCCCTGGCGCAACTGGCCGGGGGCGCCGTCGTGGATCCGCGCCACCCGCTTGCGTTCCTCGGCGCGCTCGTCCTTCGGGGTCGTCTTGTACAGCGAATAGGTCACCACCACGCCGTCGACCGTGCAGATCCGGCGGGCCAGGTGCCGCTCGGTGACGTTCAGCGGGTCGCATCCGTCCAGGGAGCGCGCGGCGAACCGCTGCAACGCCAGCACATGGGGATCGGGCGGTGGGGTGGACGCGGCCGCCGTGGGCGGGCCACCGCGGTCCCACTGGCGCCACGCCCAGCCGGCGCCCGCACCGGCCAGCGCCAGCAGCACCATGACCACCATGACCCGGCCGGCCCGCCCGCGCCGCCGGGGAGCCGCCGGCGCCGCCGGTGCCGGTTCGGCGGCGAGTGGATCGGCCGGCGCCCGGGCCGGCAGCACCCGGGTGGGGAGCGGGGCGGTGGCCGGCGCCATCAGGATCTGGCGGGCCTCGGCCGCGGTGGGCCGGTTCGCCGGGTCCTTGTCCAGGCAGGCGAGCACCAGATCACCCAGCGGCCCGCTGAGCCCGTGCAGGTCCGGCTCTTCGCGCACCACCTTGAGCGCCACCGCGACCGGGTTCGTGCCCGGGAACGCGTGTTGCCCGGTCGCCGCGAACACCATCACCGAGCCCCAGGCGAACATGTCCACCGGTGGGCCGAGCGGCTCGTTGTTGACCTGTTCCGGGGCCATGAAATGGGCGCTGCCGATCACCCGGCTGGTGGCTTGGTGCAGGGACTCCCAGGCGCGGGCGATGCCGAAGTCGATCACCTTGACGCCGCCCGGGCCGAGCATGATGTTGCCCGGCTTGAAGTCGCAGTGCACGACGCCGGCCGCGTGGATCGCCTCCAGCGCGATCACCGTCTGGATGGCCAGGTCGGCGAGGCGGCTGCCGCGCAGCGGGCCACGCCCGTGCCGCACTTCGTCCTCGAGGGTGGGCCCTTCGACGAACTCGGTGACGATGTACGGCGGTTCGGCGTCCAGGTCGAACGCGATCACCTGGGCGGTGACGAACGCGGCCACCGACTGGGCGCTGGCCAGTTCGCGGTTCAGTGCGGGCTTGACCTCGCCGGTGTCCTGGAAGTCGGTGTTCAGCACCTTGACCGCGACCGGGTCGCCGCCGTCGGTGCCCAGATACACCGTGCCCTGCCCGCCACCGCCGATCTTCCGGAGCAGCCGGTATCCACCGACCTCGCGGGGGTCCCGCGGGCCCAGGTGGGACGGCTCAGACATAGATCGAAGTGTCCCTCACGCCCGCCACCCGTGGTGACCCGGGTGGCGGGCGGTTTCCGGGCGTCAGTTCCGGATGATCTGGAAGGTGGAGGTGGTGTTCTCGATGTCGCGCCAGTTGTTGCTCAACCGCAGGTTGGTGAACGTCGCCGAACCGCGGGCCGGGCCCTGACCCGCCTCCGGCATCGGGTTGACCCAGATGCCGAAGCCGGACTTGGCGTCGAACTCGTCACCGCTCTTCTGCGCCCCGGTGATCGACACGTTGGTGAACACCGTGTCGGTGATCGGGAACTGCGGCTGCCCGCCCACGTAGTTCGTCTGGAACATGATGCCCGAGTAGGTGGGGTCGACGATGTCGACGTTGCTCACCCGGATGCCCTGGAACACCTTGGACGCGGAGAACAGCCAGATCGCCGGGAAGGTCTGCGCGCCCCAGAAGTGGCCGCCGGCCCGGACGATCGAGATGTTGTCGAACACGGTCGGCGGGTTCGCCCCGAAGCCGTTCATCGGGTACCCGAAGTCCAGCGAGCTGATCGTGATGCCGGAGTAGACCAGGGTGTCCGCGATGTAGATGTTGCGGAAGGTGTTGGCGTATCCGCCGTACACCGCCAGCCCCGCGGCCCGCCACGTGAGCGTGCTGGACAGGTTCTGGTACACGTTGTTGATCTCGTCGGAGCCGCCCGCGTCAATCGCCGAGAACAGCGCGAAGCTGTCGTCGCCGGTGGCCCGGGCATCGACGTTGTCGACCAGGTTGTCGGTGCTGCCGTTGGTCATGTTGATGCCGTCGGCGAACATGTTCCGGATCCGCGAGTTCCTGATCACCATGTTGTCGGTGTTCGCGCCCCAGTAGAGGCACACCTGATGCTCGGTCCAGATGTTGTCGATCGTGATGTTCGCGACGTTGGAGAGGTCGAACACCTTGCCGGGGCCGTCCCGGCGGATCGGGTAGTTGCCGAAGAA
>DASSAL010000006.1:0-11960 GCA_035685405.1 Actinoplanes sp.
GGCCTGACCTTCACCCGCAAGGCGGCCGGCGAACTGGCCCACCGGGTCCGCACCCGGCTCGGCCAGCTGGTCCGCCGGCTGGGCCGCGACGAGCAGTTCGCCGGCGAGGCCACGGTCGCCACCTACCACTCGTACGCGGCCCGGGTGGTCACCGAGCACGGGCTGCGGGCCGGGTACGAACCGTCGGCCCGCCTGCTCACCGAGGCGGCCCGGTGGCAGGTCGTGGACTCGCTGGTCCGCTCGTACACCGGTGAGATGACCGGCCTGAACCGCGCACCGTCCACGGTGACCGACGACGTGCTCGCGCTGGCCGGTGAGCTGGCCGAGCACCTGATCACGCCGGACGAGCTGGCCGCCTGGACCGGCCGGTTCTTCGCGGCGGTGCAGTCGCTGCCGGGCCGGGTCTACAAGGACGTCACCGACATGCTCCAGCGCCAGCAGCACCGGCTCACGCTCCTGCCCCTGGTGCGGCTGTACGAGCAACGCAAGCTCGACCTGGAGGCGATGGACTTCGGCGACCAGATGGCCCGGGCGGCCCGGGTGGCCCGCGACCATCCCGAGGTCGGCGGGATCGAGCGGGGCCGGTTCAAGGTGGTGCTGCTGGACGAATACCAGGACACCAGCCACGCCCAGGTGGTGATGCTGAACGCGCTGTTCGGCGGCGGGCATCCGGTGACCGCGGTGGGTGACCCGTGCCAGTCCATCTACGGCTGGCGCGGCGCGTCGGCCGGCACGCTGGACCGGTTCCCGGCCGAGTTCACCGGACCCGGCGGGCGCGACGCCTGGGTGCTGAGCCTGACCCGCAGCTGGCGCAACCGCCCGGAGATCCTGGACGTCGCCAACGCCCTGTCCCGGCCGCTGCGGCTGGCCGGCGCGCGGGTCGCCGAGCTGGTGCCGGCGCACCGGGTGGCCGCCGCGGTGGGCGGCCGGACGGTCACCTGCGCGCTGCTGCCCACGTACGCCGACGAGGCCGGCTGGATCGCCGACTCGATGCTCACCGCGTGGCGGCTGGCAGCCGGCATGCCGGACGCGCCGCCCGCCGAGATCCCGGTGGAGCAGCGGCCGACCAGCGCGGTGCTGGTCCGGGTCCGCAGCCAGATCCCGGCGATCGAGGAGGCGCTGCGCGCCCGCGGGCTGCCGGTCGAGGTGGTGGGCCTGGGCGGCCTGCTGGACACGCCGGAGGTCCGTGATGTGGTGTGCACGCTGCGGGTGCTGGCCGACCCGACCGACGGCGCGGCGCTGCTGCGGCTGCTCACCGGGGCCCGCTGGCGGATCGGCCCGCGCGACCTGGTGGCGCTGCACCGCCGGGCCCGGGCACTGGCCGCGGCGCGGATCGCCGCCACCGGCAGTGCCGCGGCCCGGCCCTCGGCGGAGTCGGGGCCGGCGGGATCCGGGGCAGCGCGATCCGGGTCAGCGGGACCGGCGGCACCCGACGAGGTCGTCGGCGCCCGGCTCGACGACGCCACGCGGGTCGAGGCGATGGCCGACCTGGGCGCGCCGCAGGTGTATTCCGCGGAGGGATATGCGCGGCTGCGGTCGTACAGCCGGGAGCTGGCCGAGCTGCGGCAACGGCTGGACCAGCCACTGCCCGATCTGCTCGCCGACATCGAACGGACCATCGGGCTGGACGTCGAGGTGGCGGTACGCGGGTGGGCCGGTGGTGACGCCGGGCTGGCCCGGGGCCACCTGGACGCGCTCGGTGACGTAGCGGCCCGGTACGCGGGTGAGACCGACGGCGGCACGCTGGCCGGTTTCCTGGCCTTCCTGGCCGCCGCCGAGGAGGAGGAACGCGGCCTGGAACCCGGCCAGGTCGACGTGGTCGAGGGCGCCGTGCAGATCCTCACCGCGCACGCCGCCAAAGGTCTGGAGTGGGATGTCGTCTCGGTGGCCGGGCTGGTCAAGGGGGTGTGGCCCGGTCAGGTCCGCAGCTCCGACCACTACCTGATGGGCGTGGGCGTGCTGCCGTTCCCACTGCGCGGCGACGCCGAGGGCCTGCCCTCGCTCGACCTGTCCGGCGCGCAGGACCAGAAGGACGTGTTGGCGGCGCTGGTCGAGTTCGGCCGGGCGTGGCGCGCGCACGACGAGCGGGAGGAGCGCCGGCTGGCGTACGTCGCGGTGACCCGGCCCCGCCGGTTGCTGCTGTGTTCCGGGTACTGGTGGGGCGACGGCGTGAAGCGGCCGCGCGGCCCGTCGGTGTTCCTGGAGGAGATCCGGGCGAGCTGCCTGGACACTTCCGGGGTGGTCGACGTGTGGACGCCGCAACCGGCGGCGGACGCCACCAACCCCAGCGCCGAACGGGTGGCCAGCGCGGAATGGCCGGCCGACCCGCTGGGGCACCGCCGGCCCGCGATGACCGCGGCGGCCGACCTGATCCGGCGCATGATCACCGATCCGGACGCGGCCGCCGCCGAGGAGTTCGCGGCGCTGGCCGAGCGGGACCCGGAGATCGGGGAGCGGGCCGGCCTGGCCGCCGATCTGGCCGGACTGGCCGAGCCGGCACCGGGAACCGCCGAGCGGACCGGCCCGGGCGGCGGACCGGTCGGCACCGGCGATCCGGACATCGACCGCTGGCGGCGGGAGGCCACGATGCTGCTCGCCGAGCGGGAGGAACGGGCCCGGCGCGACGGGCCGGTCGACGTGGCGGTGCCGGACCACCTGTCGGTGTCCCAACTGGTCGTGCTGCGCCGCGACCCGCAGGCGTTGGCCCGGTCGTTGCGCCGGCCGCTGCCGCAACGGCCCACGCCGTACGCCCGCCGGGGCACCGCCTTCCACGCCTGGCTGGAGCAGCGGTTCGGTTCGGTCCGGCTGCTCGACCTCGACGACCTGCCCGGCGCAGCCGACGACGACGCCGCCCCGGACGAAGAACTCGCCGTGCTGCAGGAGGCGTTCCTGGCCGGTGAGTGGGCGGACCGGACGCCGATCGAGGTGGAGGTCCCGTTCGCCACCACGATCGCCGGTGTGGTGGTGCGCGGCCGGATGGACGCCGTGTTCCTGGATGGAGTGAATCAAGCGCCGATCGCGAGCACCGGGCCGGGCGCACGGTACGACGTCATCGACTGGAAGACCGGGCGCCGGCCCGGACCGGCGGAGGCGGCCGCCGGTGCGGTGCAGCTGTCCGCGTACCGGCTGGCCTGGGCGGCGCTGGCCGGTGTGCCGGTGTCCCGGGTGCGGGCCGGGTTCCACTATGTCCGCGAGGGGGTGACCGTCCGGCCGGCCGACCTGCTGGACGCCGACCAGCTTGCCGCCCTGCTGGCGGACCTGCCGGAGCCAGGGTGAATCAGGCCGGACCCTGGTCGACCAGCACGAACGAGGTGTCGATCTGGTCCGCCTCGGTGCGGTCGACGTACACCATCGCTCGGTCCGAACTCCACTGCACGGTGCCGTACACGCTGTTCGTCAGGTAGTACGTGGGCCGGCCCCGCTCGTCCGTCCGGCCGGTCGCGGCCAGGTCGAACAGCGTCTCCTCCGACTCCGCGCACGACCCGGTGGCCAGCCGGTTGGCCTGCAGGGCGGGCTGGACCACCAGGCACCGCCGGCTGTCCTGGATCGCTTCCTGCGCCCGGATCAGGTACAGATTGCCGGCGCGGACCAGGACGAACGCCCAGCGGTCGGCGCCGGACACGGTGGCCGAGCCGTCGGCGGAGAGCGCCAGATTCTTCCTCAGCTCGTGGACCTCGAGCAGCGCCCGCCGCTGACCGTCCAGGATGGCCTGCACCCCACCCGGGTCGGCGGGCGCGGAACTGGCCGCCAGCACACTCGGCACCTTGGCACCGCCCGCGCCGTCGGCCGGCTCACCACCGTCCTCGCCGATCGCCCGGTACGCCAGGCTGCCGGCCACCAGCATGACCAGCACCGTGGCGGCGACGCTGAGCTGGGTGAGCCACCGGCGCATCGGCCAGGTCGCCGGTGCCGCCGCGGCCCGGCGCGCTCCGGATCGGACCGCCCGACCCGCGCCGGCGCCGGACACCGGCCGTGGCCGCAGCACGATCGGGGGCGGTTCCGGGCCGGCCGCCGGGGAGACCGGCGCCGCGCGGCCGGCGCTCTCCATCACCTCACGCAGGAACGGGGTCTCGTTGGCGCGTCCGGCCGTGGCCGCCGGCTGCGGGGCCGGCGCCGACGCCAGCAGCCGGTCCAGCAGCTCACGGGCGCTGGGCCGGTCCAGTGGCTCCTTGGCCAGCGCGTCGGCCACCAGGCTGCGCATCGGCTCGGCCAGCCCGGTGAGGTCCGGCGGCTGGGTGAGGATCCGCATCACCGTGCCGGGCGCCGAGTCGGCGCTGAACGGGGTGTGCCCGGTCGCCGCGTACGCCACCACGGCGCCCCAGGAGAAGATGTCCGCGGCCGGGCTCAGCCGCGACTTGGACTCCGGCTCGAACCGTTCCGGTGCCATGTACGCGATCGTGCCGACCATGTGATCGGTGCGGGTGTGGTGGCTGGTTGCCTCCAGCGGCCGGGCGATGCCGAAGTCGATCACCTTGATGCCGCCCAGCGTGAACAGCACGTTGCCCGGCTTGAGGTCGCGGTGGATCACGCCGGCGCCGTGGATCGCGGTGAGCGCGGTGGCGATGCCGACCGCCACGCCGTGCAGGTTCGCCACCGCCAGCGGGCCGTGGTCGCGTACCACGTCGGTCAGGTTGGGCCCGTCGATGTACTCGACCACCAGGTACGGCGGATTGTGGTCGGGGTCGGCGTCCAGCACCTCGGCGGTGCAGAACGGCGGGACCTGCCGGGCCCGGTTCACCTCGCTGCGGAACCGGCGCCGGAACCGGTCGTCGCGCGCGTACTCGGCGCGGACCACTTTGATGGCCACCTGCCGACCACCGGCGTCCCGCCCTAGGTAGACAGTGCCCATGCCACCCTCGCCGAGCCGGCTGACGAGGGTGTACAGACCTAACCGGGTGGGGTCGTCCGGGTGGAGTGGGGATCTCATATCGGGGTCCACGAGGCCCATCGTCGGCGGCAGATCGGCGGCCACGTTACCGCGCGAACCCCCACCACGTAACCCGCTTAGCGGGCAGGTCAGGTGGCCGCGGCCAGCAAATGAAGCAGAGCGGCGGCGTACGCCTCCTCCGCGGTGGGTGCGGAAAACGTACGATCCTCGCCCAGGAGGGACATCTCAACGTCGTACCTGTCGGTAACTCGCCGCAGGGCGCTGAACGTGCCGCCGAGCAGTTCCCGGAGCTGATCCTCGCGCGGCAGCCAGAGCGCCTCGTCGATCTCCACGTCGTCCAGCGCCCACTCGGTGGTGCCGTTGAACCCGATCACCCGGCCCTCCGGCACCCGGTAGATCTCGATGGTCATGTTGCTCAGAACGAAGACGTCGTCGTCCATGTCCCGGTCCGGAATGGCGAACCGATCGCCGTTGGCGGGCTTCCAGACCAGCCCGGCGTCCCGGAGCCGCTGCGCCAGTTGTAGACCGATCACGCCGATGTCCTCCTCGCCCGTGCTAGGCTGCGCCCGTTGTCAGTGTGGTTCCCAAGTACTCGCGGAGCGCCTGTGGGGATTCTGCCCCAGGCGCTCTTTGTCGTAACCCGGGTCTTTCCGGTACGGGCGATCAGTACGACAGCACGAGACTCGTGAAGTGCGGGTCTTACCAACTCGACCGTCGAGGGAGACGATCATGGTTACCGGCGTTGTGAAGTGGTTCAACGCGGACAAGGGCTTCGGGTTCATCACCCCGGACGACGGAGGCGCCGACGTCTTCGCCCACTTCTCCGCGATCCAGAGTTCCGGCTACCGCAGCCTGGACGAGAACCAGCGGGTGGAGTTCGAGGTGACCCAGGGCCAGAAGGGCCCGCAGGCCGCCAACATCCGGCCGCTCTGACGTAGGTAGGGGATCGGCGTCGCACCCAGGTGCGGCGCCGATCCCGCGTTTCAGGCACCGGCCGCGGTCACGTCCGGCCGGGGCGCCGTACCGCCCAGGTGGGCCGGCAGCCACCAGCGGTCGCCGTCGTGGGCCGGCTTCTCCGGGTACGCCCGCTGCGCCGAGTCCAGCAGCCCGCTCAGCCGCTCCCGCAGCACCCGCGTCGTCTCCTCGATGACCGCCGTGACCGGGACCGGCGCACCCACCTTGATCAGCACCGGCACGTGCCGCTTGGTCAGGTCCTTGGGACGGCCCTTGGTCCACAGCCGGTGCGGCCCCCATACCACCATCGGCACCAGCGGCACCTGCGCCGAGTGGGCCAGCCGCGCGGCGCCGGACTTGAGCGCCTTCACCGTGAACGACTCGCTGATCGTCGCCTCCGGGAACACGCCGACCACCTCGCCGTGCCGCAGCGCCGCCTCGGCCTCGCGGAACGCCGCGGTTCCGGCCTGCCGGTCCACCGGGATGTGTTTCATGCCGCGCATCAGCGGGCCGCTCACCCGGTGATCGAACACCGACTTCTTGGCCATGAACCGGACCAGTCGCCGGGCCGGCTGCGCGGCCAGCCCGCAGAAGATGAAATCCAGATAGCTGACGTGGTTGCTGGCCAGCACCGCCCCGCCGGCCGCCGGGATGTGCTCCGCGCCCTCGATGGTGATGCGCATATCGAGCACCCGGAACATGGTCTTGGCGAACGCGACGACCGGCGGATACACGAGCTCCATGGCACGACCGTACGGGTCAAACCTGAGCGCCGCCTGTCCTGCGTGCAACCAGATCGGCCCCGGCGGCGTCGTAGAGATGACTGACTTTCGTCGCCTGCGGGACCACGCTGTGTTTCGGGGGCGGATCGCACCCACGGGGAGGCACAGATGGACACCCGTTACACCCGCGCCGCACGCCGGGAGCTGGGGTTCGTGCTCAGCGTCGCGGTGTTCGGAATCGCCCTGGTCCTGGTGGTGGCGTTCGCGCCCTGGTACGAACCGATGGTGATCGGTTAACCCGCTGCCTTCCGTCGTGGTGTTCACTGGAAGGCGTGTCCGAGCCCACCCCGACCACCAACGCCTGGCAGCGGCCGGGCGCTGCGTGGGGTTCCGGCACGGTGACCGCTCCCGCCGTACCGCCGCTGACGCCGCCGCCACCACCCACCGAGCCGAAGCCGCCCGCCGACGACGGCCCACGGCGGCACCGGCGACAGATGCTGATCTTCGGTGGCGTCGCCGGCGGCATCCTGGTGATCGGCCTGACCATCATCCTGATCGTGGCGCTGTCCGGCGGCAGCGGCGCGTTCGGCGGCGACAAGGCCGCCGCACCCACCGACGTGCGCCCGCCGCTGGCGCAGATGTGCCCGGCGCCGACCGTCCCGCCCGGCAACGGGCCGACCGGTGCCCCGAGCGCGCCACCGGCCACCGGCGAACGCACCGTCGATCAGGAAGCGGGCATCTCCTATCAGGCGTACGAAGCGCCGTGGGAGACCTGGAACGAGGTGTGGCGGGCCGGCACGCTCGAGGTCCCGTACCGGGTCGGCCAGCACTTCGTCACCGAGTCCTACAGCCAGGGGCGGTACCACGCGTCGATCCTGTCCGCGGCGGTGCCGGCGGCCGACAACGACGCCGTCTCGCTGAACCTGGAATGCGTGGGCCGGCAGGTGGCGGCGGACGTCCGGGCCGAGTACTACCCGCAGCCCAACACCATGGAGCCGCTGCGCGACGAGGTCACCACGCTGGGCGGGCGGCCGGCCTGGGTGAGCAAGTTCCGGCTGCACTTCGCCGCGCCCGGCCTGGAGGCCAAGGACGAACTGTCCGCGGTCGCGGTGATCGATGTGGGCAGGCCGACGGCGGCGGTGCTGTACGTGTCCATCCCCGGCACGCACCGGCAGTTCGATGACGTGGTCGACGAGGTGCTGGCCTCGGTCCGCCCGATCTGACGACCGGCCACCTCAGGTCACCGGCTAGATTCGTACCGTGGCGCGCAAAATGAAGATCCCGGCGACGAAGTATCCGGTCGAGCGGTTCACCCTCGACAACGGCCTGCGGGTGGTCCTCACGCCCGACCGCAGCGCGCCCGTCGTGGGCGTCACCGTGGTGTACGACGTGGGCATCCGGTCGGAACCCGAGGGGCGCACCGGGTTCGCGCACCTCTTCGAGCACCTGATGTTCCAGGGCTCGGCCAACCTGGAGAAGCTGGCTCACTTCCGGCACGTGCAGGGCGCCGGCGGCAGCTTCAACGGCTCCACCCACCTGGACTACACCGACTACTTCGAGGTGCTGCCGGCCGGCGGCCTGGAACGCGCCCTGTTCCTCGAGGCCGACCGCATGCGCGGGCCCCGGCTTACCGAGGAGAACCTGCGCAACCAGGTGGACGTGGTCAAGGCGGAGATCCGGGTCAACGTGCTGAACCGGCCGTACGGTGGCTTCCCGTGGCTGAAGCTGCCACCGGTGATGTTCGAGACCTTCCCGAACGCGCACGACGGCTACGGCTCCTTCGAAGACCTGGAGAGCGCCACCGTGGCCGACGCGCAGGAGTTCTTCGAGCGCTACTACGCCTCCGGCAACGCGGTGCTGGCGGTGGCCGGTGACTTCGACGTGACCACCACCACCCGGCTGGTCGAGAAGCACTTCGGCGACGTACCGGCCCGGCCCGCCCCGTCGCGGCCGGACTTCGCCGAGCCGGACCTGACCGAGGAGAAACGGTCCACCTACACCGACCAGCTGGCGCCGCTGCCCGCGGTGGCGAGCGGCTGGCGGGTGCCGGACCCGATCGGCGACTTCACCGGATACCTGCCGTACGTCGTGCTGGCCGAGGTGCTCACCGACGGCGACGCTTCCCGGCTGGTCGAACGACTGGTGCAGCGCGACCGGATCGTCACCAGCATCGGTGGCTACATCGGCTTCATGGGCGACGAATACCAGGTACGCAATCCGACCGCGCTGCTGCTGCAGGCGCACATGCCACCGGGCGGGGACGCGGAGAAGGTGCTGCGGATCGTGGACGAGGAGGTGGACCGGCTGGCCACCGGTGGCCTGAAGCCGGGCGAGCTGGCCCGCACCCAGGCCCGGATGGCGACCCACCACCTGCGCGACACCGACGCGGTGCTCGGCCGGGCGCTGCCGATGGCCGTCCTGGAGGAGCAGCGCGGGCACCCCGGCCTGCTGAACGAGCTGCCCAAGCTGATCAGCGAGGTGACCGAGGCGCAGATCGTCGCCGCGGCCGCCACCCTGCAACCCATCCGTCGGGCAACTGTCGAGGTCGTACCGGGAGCGCGCCAGTGACCAAGCATTCCCTTCCGGACCTGGTGCCGGACAGCAAGATCAAGCTGCCCCGGCAAGCCGAGCGCACGCTGGCCAGCGGGCTGACCGTGATCGCCCTCCGGCGGGCCGCGGTGCCGCTGGTCGAGCTGCGGCTGCGGGTGCCGTTCGGGCGCGCCCCGCTGCCCCGGGCCACCCTGCTGTCGCAAGCGCTGTTCACCGGCACCGGCTCGATGTCCAGCATCGACATTGCCGCGGAACTGCAGGCGGTGGGTGGCGGGCTGTCCGCCGGGCTGGACCCGGACCGGCTGCTGATCACCGGTAACGCGCTGGCCGGCGGGCTGGACCGGATGCTGGAGATCCTGGCCGGCGTGCTGACCGATGCGACGTACCCGGTCGAGGAGGTGGCCACCGAACGGGAGCGGCTGGTCGACCACATCCAGGTGGCTCAGAGCCAGCCGGCCCATCTCGCCCGCACCGCGTTGCTGAAGCGGATGTACGGCCGGCACCCGTACGCCGTGCAGACCCCCGAGCCGGACCAGGTCAAGGGGGTACGCCCGGCGCAACTGCGCACCCTGCACGCCGATCGGGTCCGCCCGGACGGCGCGGTGCTGGTGCTGGTCGGCGACCTCAGCCCGGACAAGGCGATCGACGCCGCCGACAAGGCGCTGGGCAGCTGGACCGGGCCGGGCAAGGACGGCGACATCCCGCCGGTCCCTCGGTTGGAGCCGGGCCCGCTGCTGCTGGTCGACCGGCCCGGGGCGGTGCAGTCCTCGCTGCGGCTGGCGTTGCCGGCGGTGCCCCGTACCCATCCGGACCACGCCGCCCTGCAGTTGGCCAACCTGGTCTTCGGCGGCTATTTCTCGTCCCGCTGGGTGGAGAACATCCGCGAGGACAAGGGCTACACGTACGGACCACACACCGCGATCGAGCACTTCATCGCCGGCTCCGCCCTGGTCGCGGCGGCTGAGGTGGCCACCGAGGTGACCGGCCCGTCGCTGCTGGAGACGATGTACGAGCTGGGCCGCATCGCCAGCCTCCCGCCCGGCGAGGAGGAGCTCGAGCAGGCCCGCCGGTACGCCCTCGGCACGCTCCGGCTCGGCATGTCGACCCAGGCCGGGCTGGCCGGGCTGGCCAGCATGTACGCGAGCTTCGGCCTGCGCCTGGACTACCTGACCGAACACTCGGCGGCGCTGTCCTCGGTGACCCGCGAGGAGGTGGCCGAGGTGGCCGCGCGATACCTGGCGCCGGCCCGGGCGGTCACCGTGGTGCTCGGCGACGCCGACCGGGTGGAAAACCAGTTGGCCGCGCTGACCACCGTGGAACGCAACCGGGAATGACCCCCGCCGAGCCCGGCATGCCGCCGCTCGCCCGGACCGCACTGGACCGGGCGGCGCGGTGGCGCCGCGACCCGGAGTGGCTCGCCGAGGCCTGGGAGCGCGGTCTGGTGCTGGTGGTGGATGTCAAGGCGGGCGGCCGGGCCCTGGTTCGCGGCCTCCCGGACGGCGGCGCTCGGCTGGTCCTGCTGGACGCCGCGAAGGCGCCGGCCGGTGAGCGGCTCTTCCTCGGCGTCGACCCGGACGGCACACCGCTGTTCACGGTGGACGCGGAACTGCCGGCGATCGAGGACGCCCGGCCGATGACCCTGCGCGACGTCGGGGAACGGCTGGACGACCGGGACGCGGGCGTTTTCAGCGCCGCGGCGGCGCTCGCCAACTGGCACGCCACGCACACCTATTCGCCGCGCACCGGACGGCCCACCGCGGCCACCGACGGCGGGTGGTCGCGGATCGACTCCGAGGGCCAGCAGATGTGGCCGCGCACCGACCCGGCGATGATCGTGCTGGTGCACGATGACCTGCCCGGTCCGCAGGGCCGCTGCCTGCTCGGCCGGAACGCGGCCTGGAAGTCACCGGACGGCAGCCTGCGCTTCTCCACCCTGGCCGGGTTCGTCGAGCCTGGCGAGTCGGCCGAGGCGGCGGTGGTCCGGGAGGTGCTGGAGGAGGTCGGCGTGCCGGTCCGGGCGCTGCGGTACGAGGGCAGTCAGGCGTGGCCGTACCCGGGTTCGCTGATGCTGGGCTTCACCGCGGTGGCCGACCGGGGCGCGCCGATCACCGTCGACCCCGAGGAGATCATCGAGGCGCGTTGGTTCACACGTGTCGAAATAGCGCAGATGATGGCCGGCAATTACCGCGACGCGGCCACCGGGGTAAACGTGTTTCTGCCCATGCGTGCTTCGATCGCGCTCTATCTCATCGAGCGGTGGATGGGCGATTTCCCCCGATAAGGGAATCACCTTCGTCGAAACAAAAGGCGCCTTGCAACGGGGGTGCATCGTGGTCACGTCTCTAGCGAAAAAGACGAGAGGTGACTTCCGATGACGCAGGTGATGGCGTCGGCATGGACTCCGATGTCGACGGACGAACGCACCGCATTCGAACGCGACGGCTTTCTGGTAATTCGATCTGTGCTGAATCAGGAAGAGGTTGCGCGGGCCCGTACGGCCATTCTCCGATATCGGGAAAGGGCTGGCGTGACCGGCGCGTTGCACCAGCTGTCCGCGGTGACCGCGTGCCCCGAACTGGCCTTTCTGCTGGACCACCCGAGCGCATTCCGGTACATCTGGTCGCTGCTCGGCTGGAACATCCACGTGTACCACTCGCACATCGACGTGCACCCGCAGATCCGTGAGCCGCAGCCGCAGTGGTGGCATTGGCACCAGGACGGCGGCCGGCAGAACCGCGAGCTAGAGCCTTCCGGCCGGTCAAGGGTGGCGGCGGGGCGGCGGACGGGCGACCCGCGGCCGCGCATGTCGGTGACGCTCGCGTACTGGCTCTCCGACGTCAGCGAGC
>DASSAL010000007.1:0-3969 GCA_035685405.1 Actinoplanes sp.
GACCTGGGACATCCGGTAGCCGCGGATCGCGGTGTCGAACTTCGTCGTGAGAATGTCGTCCTCGGCAAGCGGCCGGTCACTGGGCAGCGGCACCGCCCGGCCGTCCGGCTCCACCGGGGTCAGCCCGGGGTCACCGCCGCCGACCATGACGGTCAACCCGAAGACGATCGCCGCGACGACCAGAGCCACCACGAGAAAGAGCAGAAGCTGACCCATGGGTCAGATCGTGGCACGCCCGGCCTCGCGGTGCGAACCCGCCACCCACTCAGGTCCAGGTGAGGATGCGCTTGCGCCAGGCGTACAGGATGCCGAGCGCGAGAATCGCCACGAAGATGGCCATTTCCACCACCGTGAGCAGGCCGAATCCGGGCCGGTCGAAGACCACGGCCCAGGGGAAGAGGAACACCGCCTCCACGGCGAACAGGACATAAAGGTACGCGTACACGTAGTACCGGATCTGCGCCTGGGCCCAGTCGCCGCCCACCGGGTCGATGCCACTCTCGTAGGGCACCCGCTTGCCCGCCGGCTCGGCCGGGCGCGCCGGGCGCAGCACCCGGTTGGCCGCGAACGCGGCGGCGAAGAACAGCACCCCGGCCGCGAAGACCAGGCCGAGGGTGGCGTACGACCTGAGATAGTCATCCACGTCACGGGAGCCTATCGAACGGTGGTTCCGGGTGGGCTCGGCCAGCCTTACCTGGCTACTGTGGTCAACGGTCTGTGATCGGACAGCCTTCCTTACCCGGCTGGGTAAGGAGTGCCGACGTAGGCTGGAAGTGACTTCCAGGAGGTTGGACGAAGTGGCCGAGGTCGATGTGCCCGCGAAGCGGGTAGAGCAGCTCGATCGAGTGGTCATCCGGTTCGCCGGCGACTCCGGCGACGGCATGCAGCTGACCGGTGACCGGTTCACGTCCGAGACCGCGCAGCTCGGCAACGACATCTCCACGTTGCCGAACTTCCCGGCCGAGATCCGCGCCCCCGCCGGGACCCTGCCCGGTGTATCCAGCTTCCAGGTGCACTTCGCCGACTACGACATCCTCACCCCCGGCGACGCGCCGAACGTGCTGGTGGCGATGAATCCGGCCGCGCTCAAGGCGAATCTGGCCGATCTGCCGCCGGGCGCCGACATCATCGTCAACACCGACGAGTTCACCAAGCGCAACCTGGCCAAGGTCGGATATGCGGTGAACCCGCTGGAGGACGACTCGCTGGACGGGTACGTGGTGCACCCGGTCGCGCTGACCTCGATGACCATCGGCGCACTGGCCGACCTCAACGTGCCCAAGAAGGACGCCGAGCGGGCCAAGAACATGTTCGCGCTGGGCCTGCTCAGCTGGATGTACTCCCGGCCGTACGAGTCCACGTTGCGGTTCCTGGAGCGCAAGTTCGCCAAGCGCCCGGAGCTGGTGGCGGCCAACCAGGCGGCGTTCCGGGCCGGCTGGAGCTTCGGCGAGACGACCGAGACCTTCAGCATCCGGTACGAGGTGAAGCCGGCCCGGATGCTGCCCGGCACCTACCGCAACATCACCGGCAACGCGGCGCTCGCCCTGGGTCTGGTGGCGGCCAGCGTGCGCTCGAAGCTGCCGTTGTTCCTGGGGGCCTACCCGATCACCCCGGCCTCGGACATCCTGCACGAGCTGTCCAAGCACAAGCGGTTCGGCATCACCACGATGCAGGCCGAGGACGAGATCGCCGCGGTCGGCGCCGCGCTGGGGGCCGCGTACGGCGGTGCGCTCGGCGTGACCACCACCTCCGGCCCGGGCGTAGCGCTCAAGGGCGAGACCATCTCGCTGGCCATCGCGCTGGAGCTGCCGCTGGTCATCGTCGACGTGCAGCGAGCCGGCCCGTCCACCGGCATGCCGACCAAGACCGAGCAGGCCGACCTCAACATGGCCCTGTTCGGCCGGCACGGGGAGGCGCCGCTGGCGGTGATCGCGCCGAAGTCGCCGTCGGACTGCTTCCACGCCGCGCTGGAGGCGGCCCGGATCGCGCTGACCTACCGGACGCCGGTGATCCTGCTCTCCGACAACTACGTGGCCAACGGCTCCGAGCCGTGGCTGCTGCCCCAGGTGGCCGAGCTGCCCGACCTGTCGGTGGAGTTCGCCCGCGAGCCGAACGGCGAGGACGGCCGGTTCCTGCCGTACCTGCGCGACCCCGAGACGCTGGCCCGGCCGTGGGCGGTGCCCGGCACCGCCGGGCTGGAGCACCGGATCGGCGGGCTGGAGAAGGCAGACAAGACCGGCGACATCTCGTACGACCCGGCGAACCACGACTTCATGGTGCGGATGCGGGCCGAGCGGATCGAGGCGATCCCGGTACCGGACGTCGAGGTCGAGGACCCCGACGAGAACGCCCGCATCCTGGTGCTGGGCTGGGGATCGACGTACGGCCCGATCGGCGCCGCCTGCCGGGCGCTGCGCCAGCGCGGCCTGCCGATCGCGCAGGCCCACCTCCGGCACCTGAACCCGCTGCCGGCGAACCTGGGTGAGGTGCTCGCCGGATACGACAAGGTGGTCGTCCCGGAGATGAACCTGGGTCAGCTGGCGCACGTGATCCGCGCCAGGTATCTGATCGACGCGGTGTCCTTCAACCAGGTCAGCGGCCTGCCGTTCACGGCCGCCACCCTGGAAAACATGCTCGAGGACGTGGTCAAGAATGGCTAGCCCCACTACCGTTCCGCCGAAGCTGACGGCCAAGGACTTCAAGTCCGACCAGGAGGTCCGCTGGTGCCCGGGCTGCGGTGACTACGCCATCCTGGCCGCCGTCCAGGGGTTCATGCCCGAGCTGAACATCCCGCGGGAGAACATCGTCTTCATCTCCGGGATCGGCTGCTCGTCCCGGTTCCCGTACTACATGAACACGTACGGCATGCACTCGATCCACGGCCGCGCCCCGGCGATCGCGACCGGCCTGTCCACCACCCGTCCCGATCTGTCGGTCTGGGTGGTCACCGGCGACGGGGACGCGCTGTCGATCGGTGGCAACCACCTGATCCATGCGCTGCGCCGCAACGTCAACCTGAAGATCCTGCTGTTCAACAACCGGATCTACGGGTTGACCAAGGGCCAGTACTCGCCGACCTCCGAGCTCGGCAAGATCACCAAGTCGACGCCGGCCGGGTCGGCGGACTCGCCGTTCAACCCGCTGTCGCTGGCGCTGGGCGCGGAGGCGACGTTCGTGGCACGCACCATCGACTCGGACCGCAAGCACCTGCAATCGGTGCTGCGCGCGGCGGCCGAGCACGAGGGCTCGGCGTTCGTGGAGATCTACCAGAACTGCAACATCTTCAACGACGGTGCCTTCGAGCTGATCAAGGACGCGGGCACCCGCGACGACC
The DNA here is from genome assembly GCA_035685405.1 of Actinoplanes sp. Taxonomy (GTDB): domain Bacteria; phylum Actinomycetota; class Actinomycetes; order Mycobacteriales; family Micromonosporaceae; genus Actinoplanes. Next base: position 3,335 of record DASSAL010000007.1, read on the forward strand.
ACCTGATCCGGCTGGAGCAGGGCGAGCCGATCACGTTCGGCAAGGACCGGCAGTGCGCGGTGGTGCACCCGGAGGGCAGCTTCGGGCTCAAGGTGGTCGAGGGCAGCGCCAACGCCCTCGTGCATGACGCGACGGTGGACGACCCGGCGTACGCGTTCGCGCTGTCCCGCCTGTCCGGCTCCGACCTGAACACCACACCGATCGGCGTGTTCCGCGACGTCAAGCGCCCGTCCTACGACGAGATCGTGCAGAAGCAGCTGGTGGACGCGAAGGCCAAGGTCGACGGCACGCCCGACGAGATGCTGGCGGGGCTGCTGAACTCCGGCGACACCTGGACGATCCTGTAGGACGTCAGACCGTGACGCCGGCGACGGTGGACTCCTCGTCGCGGATGTAGACCAGCATGTCGCCGGTCTCGATGGCGACCGGCTTCGGGCCGCCCAGCGGCAACACCTTGCCGCGGCGGATCAGGGCGACCACCAGGGCGTCCAGTTCCCGCGGATTGCGGCCGACCTCGGCGCGTTCCGCGGAGCGCATCGCCAGCGCCATGCCCTGCCCGGGGGTGAGCAGGTCCTCCACCACGTCGATGAGCGGCGGCGCGGTGGTGGTGAGGCCGAGCAGCCGGCCGGCCGTGG
>DASSAL010000008.1:0-28636 GCA_035685405.1 Actinoplanes sp.
CGCAGCCGTGGGTGAACAACTACGCGGGCGGCAGCGCCCCGGTCGCCGGCCACAACGAGGCCGCCATCGGTAGCTCGATCTGCCGGTCCGGCCGGACCACCGGCTGGCGCTGCGGCACCCTGCTGGGCCGTAACGAGACGATCACGTACGCGCAGGGATCGGTTTCCGGGCTGAGCCGCAGCAACGCCTGCGCCCAGCCGGGTGACTCCGGCGGCTCCTGGATCTCTGGCAACCAGGCCCAGGGTGTCACCTCCGGCGGCACCGGCAACTGCACGACCGGCGGCACCATGTGGTTCCAGCCGGTGAACGAGATCCTCAGCGTGTACGGCCTGTCGCTGACCACCACCGGCGGCGGCGGTGGCACCGGCCAGGCGATCATCAGCAACCTGAACAACAAGTGCATCGACGTGCCAGGCGCCAACTTCTCCGACGGCGTGCTGGTGCAGATGTACACCTGCAACGGCACCAACGCCCAGCGCTGGAACCACGTGAACGGGCAGTTGCAGACCGCGAACGGAAAGTGCCTGGACGCGGCCGGCGGTGGCACCGCCAACAACACGCCGATCCAGATCGTCGGCTGCCACAATCACCCGGCCCAGCAGTTCGTCTTCAGCGCGGCGGGCGACCTGGTCAACCCGGTGTCCAACCGGTGCGTGGACATCCGCGACTGGAACGGCAACGACGGCGCCCAGCTCATCCTTTACGACTGCCACGGCGGCGCCAACCAGAAGTGGCGCCGCGGATAGCCGGAAATCCCCGGCGCGTCAAGTGAATATGACGCGCCGGGGCCCATTTTCGCGTCGTCGCAATAATCGATTCCATCCGGTGTGACGGCGCTTACCAAAATGGCTGTCCGGGAATCGTCCGGATCGGGTTCTCCTTGTTCGTCATTGTGCTGTACACGCGGCATGCAACGGATGGGGAACAGATGACCATGGCTCCGGCACGGCCGGACATCGCACGCGGCGAACGCATGTCACCTCGCGAGCGCTTCAAACTGGTGCTGGTGCTGGGTGTGCTGATCGCGCTCGGCCCGCTGACCATCGACATGTACCTGCCGGCGCTGCCGACCATCACCGACGACCTGCACACCACCGCCGCGCAGGTACAGCTCACGCTCACCGGCACGCTGGTCGGCCTGGCCCTCGGACAACTGCTGATCGGCCCGGTGTCGGACGCGATCGGGCGGCGTACGCCGCTGCTCTTCGGGGTGGGCGTGCACATTCTCGCCTCGGTGCTGTGCGCGGTGGCGCCCAATCTCGCCGTGCTCGGCGCGCTGCGGGTGCTCCAGGGTCTGGGCGCCGCCGCGGCCGCCGTGGTGGTCATGGCCATCGTGCGTGACCTGTTCGTCGGGTTGGCCGCCGCCAAGCTGCTGTCCCGCTTGATGCTGGTGCTCGGCGCCGCGCCGATCCTGGCCCCGACGCTGGGCGGCATCGTGCTGGCCGGCACCTCCTGGCGCGGCGTGTTCGTGGTGCTGGCGCTGTTCGGCATCGCCATCATGACGGCGGCCGCGCTGGCGCTGCCCGAGACGCTGCCGGTCGAGGCACGGCGCAACGGCGGCGTCGCCGGCACCCTGCGCGACTACGGCCGGCTGTTCACCGACCGCGCGTACCTCGGGTTGATCCTGGTGGCCGGGCTGGCGATGGCGGCGTTGTTCGCGTACGTCTCCGGCTCGTCCTTCGTCTTCCAGGAACAGTACGGCCTGAACGAACAGGAGTTCGGCTTCGTCTTCGGCGCGGGTGCGATCGGGCTGATCGCGGCCACCCAGGCCAACGTGCGGTTGCTCCGCCGCTGGACACCGAGCCAGATCCTCGTCACGGCTCTGGCCTTCGGCGCGGTGATGGGATTGACCATGCTGCTGTTCGCGGCCACCGGCGCCGGCGGCATCGCCGGCCTCCTGGTGCCGCTGTGGCTGGTGCTGGCCTCAGCTGGGCTGGCCCTGCCGAACGCGCCCGCGCTGGCCCTGTCCCGGCACGGCGAGACGGCCGGCACCGCGGCGGCCCTGCTGGGCGCGGTGCAGTTCGGGGTGGGCGCGCTGGCCGCCCCGCTGGTCGGCGTCCTCGGCACCGGCGCGGTCCCGATGGCCCTGGTCATCGCGGGCGGCATGGTGGCCGCCAACCTGATGCTGGTCGTGGTGGCCAAGCCGTGGCGGTTCACTATGGACACCGCCGAGCCGGCCGTCGCCACCGCGCACTGATCTGGCGCGGCGCGGCACCGATGGGTAAGACTCCGCCTATGGTTGATCGATACCGGCGGTGGGCGTGGCTGGGCGTGCTCGTCATCGGCCTGGTGCTGTACCTCGTGGTGCTACGGACGCTGATCCGGACGCAGAACCCGAATTTCGTACCGGCCCTGATCCTCCTCGGCGCAACCGTCGTCCCGTTGTCCTTCCTCACCTTCGCGCAGGCCCGCACCGGCCGCTGGGAGGTGCCGGCCTCGGTGCTGCTGGTGTCGGCGTTCTTCGGCGGGGTGATCGGCACGGTGGTGGCCGGCACGCTGGAGTACGACACGTTGCGCGGGCTCGGCGCCCTGCCCATGCTGTTCGTCGCGCTGATCGAGGAGACCGCCAAGCTGATCGTGCCGGTGGTGCTGCTGGTCACCGTCGTGGCGCGGAAACAGCGCCGGCTGCCGTCCGACGGCCTGATCATCGGGGTGGCCGCGGGCATGGGGTTCGCCGCGCTGGAGACCATGGGGTACGCGTTCGGCGCGCTGCTGTCGTCGCAGGGCAACATCGGCGTGGTGGAGGAGACGCTGTTCGTCCGGGGCCTCACCGCGCCGGCCGGGCACACCGCCTGGACCGGGCTGACCGCCGGTGCCCTGTGGGCGGTGCTGTCCGCCCCGTCCGGCAAGCGTGTCCTGGAGTTCCTCGGCACCTTCGCCGGCGCGGTCGTCCTGCACACCCTGTGGGACACCTTCTCCGGCGTGATCGTCTTCCTGGTGCTGGCGACGGTCAGTCTCGGCTGGCTGTTCTGGGCGCTGCACCGCTACAAGGCGTTCGCCGACCGCACGCTGCTCCGCCCACCGGCGCCGGTGTAACCGCGGTCAGGCGTCCGCGCCGCCGTCCCGCTGGGCCGGTACGCCGCCGCGGACTTTGCCACCGGCGGCGGCGTAGCCGGCGCGCGCCCGCTCGGCCAGCGCCGCGGACCCGCATTCCTCGGCGACCTCGAGGCCCTCCCGCAGCACCCGGCGGGCCTGCGGGCGGCGGCGGGCCGCGTTCAGCGCCACGCCGAGGTCGACCAGCGCCTGGGCGTACTCGAACCGGCGGGGCGATCCGTCCAGTACCGACACCGCTTCGAGCAGCGCCGCCAGGCCGCGTCCGCCGGGGACCGTGCCCTCCACCCGCAACGCGCGGCCCAGCGCCGACGGCGGGCCGGATCGGCGGGCCAGTTCCACCTCGGCGGCGACCAGGCGGGCGGCCGCCTCCGGCGTGCCGGTCGCAGCCAGGACGGTGGCGGCGGTGGACCGCCAGGGCAGCACGCTGGGCCGGTCGGCCTGCCGGGCAGCCAGCCGTTCGCCGCACGAGAACAGATCGGCCAGACCCTCGCCGGGGCGGCCGGTGGCGGCGTACAGCCGGCCGCGGGCGTACCGCAACGCGAGCGAGCCGCCGCCCTCGGGCAGGTTCCCCACGCCGGCCAGCAGTTCCTCGGCGCCCGCCACGTCACCACGGTCCAGCCGGGTGGCCATCCGCCGGGCCAGCAGCACCACCGCCATGTCGGCAGCCGGGTCGACACCGGCCGCGGCCAGCAGCCCGGCCGCGGTCCGGCCGTCCTGCTCCGCGGCGGCCAGGTTGCCGCGGCGGCGGACCACCGACGTCCGCAGCGAATGTGCGGCGGCCAGCCCGAGCGCCGAGCCCCAGCGCACCGCCGCCTCGATCGCCACGTCGCAGTTCGCTTCCGCGGTGGCGAGGTCGTCCGCGTCCGCGCGGGCGGCGGTGACCCGGAGGAACCGCGGGAGGTCGTCGGCCCCCGCGGGTGGCGTGACCGGGGCACGGCCGCGCGACTCGGCACGGGGAGTGATGGTCCGGGCGGGGTCCGCCAACCTCAGCCGGTCGTCACTGACGGTCATGCGGCGGATGTACCCGTCCGGGCGCCGCAACTATCACGATCCACCCGTCACATCCTGGTGGCGATCCGCCGATTTCCCAAGCTGCCATGGAGCAACCCGCAGTCAAACCGCAGATGCAACCCATTACAGGGTGACGGCATCGCAGATGCGATTCTATGCTGGTCGCCGTGACCACCTACCGGATCGGCGAGGCGGCCGATCTGCTCGGCGTCAGCGTGGACACGGTGCGCCGCTGGATCGATGGGGGCCGGCTCGGGGCGGCCCGCGACGAGCACGGTCACCGGGTCGTCGCCGGCGCCGATCTGGCCGCGTTCGCCCGGTCACTGGCCGACGAGCCGGACGCGGGAACGCGCCGCTCGTCGGCCCGCAACCGGCTGCGCGGCATCGTCACCGCGATCACCCGTGATCAGGTGATGGCGCAGGTGGACATCCAGGCCGGGCCGTTCCGGGTGGTTTCGCTGATGAGCCGGGAGGCGGTGGACGCGCTCGGCCTCGAGGTGGGCTCGACCGCGGTCGCGGTGATCAAGTCGACGACCGTAGTGGTGGAACGATGAGGATCCGACTGCCGGCCGTCATCGCCGCGACCCTGGCGCTGGTCGCCTGTGGTGGCACCGGTTCGCCGGCGGCGGCACCGGGCGGTGGCGGCGGCGGCACGGTCACCGTGCTGGCCGCGGCCTCGCTGACCGAGGCGTTCACCCGGATCGGCCAGGACTTCGAGCGGACCCGTCCCGGCACCACGGTGACCTTCTCATTCGGCGGCAGCTCGAATCTGGCCCAGCAGATCACCGCGGGTGCACCGGCCGACGTGTTCGCCGCGGCCAGCCCGGACGCCATGGCCACCGTGACCGACGCCGGGGACGCGGCCGCGGAACCGGTGACCTTGGTGCGGAACCAGCTCGTGATCGCCGTGCCGAAGGACAACCCGGGCGGAATCCGGAGGCTGGCGGATCTGACCACGGTGAAGGTCGCGCTCTGCGCCGAGCAGGTCCCGTGTGGATCAGCGGCGGCGAAGGCGCTCACCGCAGCCGGCGTCACGCTCACCCCGGTGACCCTGGAACAGGACGTGAAAGCGGCGCTGGCAAAGGTCAAGCTGGGCGAGGTGGACGCCGCGCTGGTCTATCGCACCGACGCGAAGGCGGCCGCTGCCGAGGTCGACGGCATCGAGTTCCCGGAGTCGGCGGCCGCGGTCAACGACTATCCGATCGTGGCCCTGAAGAATGCGCCCAACCCGTCCGGCGCGCAGGCATTCATCGCATACGTCCAGTCCGAGCCCGCCCGGCAGGTGCTCGCCGAAGCCGGATTCCAACGGCCCTGAACCGCCGCATCCCGCTCGCGCTGGCCGTGCCCGCTCTGCTCGGGCTCGCCTTCCTGGCGCTGCCGCCGGCCGGCCTGCTGATCCGGGCGCCCTGGTCCACGCTGCCGCAGCGGCTGGCCGAGCCGGGCGTGCTGGCCGCTCTCCGCCTGTCCGTGCTCACCGCGTCCCTGGCCACCCTGGTCTGCCTGGCGCTGGGCGTGCCGCTGGCCTGGGTGCTGGCCCGCAGCGGCCTGCCCGGTGTCCGGTACGCCCGCGCCCTGATCACCGTGCCGCTGGTGCTGCCGCCGGTGGTCGGCGGCGTGGCCCTGCTCCTGGTCTTCGGGCGGCGCGGGCTGATCGGCGGCTGGCTGGACGCGACGTTCGGGTTCAGCCTGCCGTTCACCACGGCCGGTGTGGTGGTGGCCGAGGCGTTCGTGGCCATGCCGTTCCTGGTGATCGCCGTGGAGGGGGCACTGCGCGGTGCGGACGCCCGGTACGAGGAGGCCGCGGCCACCTTGGGCGCCGGCCGGTGGACCGCGTTCCGCCGGGTCACGCTCCCGCTGATCGCACCGGGCGTGGCGGCCGGCGCGGTGCTCTGCTGGGCCCGGGCGCTCGGCGAGTTCGGCGCCACCATCACCTTCGCCGGCAACTTCCCGGGCCGGACGCAGACCATGCCGCTGGCCGTCTATCTCGCCCTGGAACAGGACGTGGACGCGGCGATCGTGCTCAGCCTGGTGCTGCTGGTGGTGTCGGTGGTCATCCTGGCCGCGCTGCGGGACCGCTGGATCGGTGCCCGTTGACCGGTCTGGAAGCACACCTCGTGGTCCGCCGGCCGGACTTCACCCTCGACCTGACGCTGAGCGCGGCGGCCGGCGAGGTGGTGGCACTGCTCGGCCCGAACGGCGCCGGCAAGACCACCGCGCTGCGCGCCCTGGCCGGTCTGACCGCGCTGCACGACGGCCGGATCAGCCTGGGCGGGCGGCGGATCGACCGGGATCCGCCGGAACTCCGGCGGATCGGCGTGGTGTTCCAGGACTACCTGCTGTTCCCGCATCTGTCCGCGCTGGACAACGTGGCGTTCGGGCCGCGCTGCCGGGGCGTGCCCAAGGCGCGCGCCCGGGCCATCGCGCGGGACTGGCTGGACCGCACCGACCTGGGCGAACACGCCGGCAAGAAGCCGCGCCGGCTGTCCGGTGGGCAGGCCCAGCGGGTGGCCCTGGCCCGGGCCCTGGCCACCGACCCGGACCTGCTGCTGCTCGACGAACCGCTGGCCGCGCTGGACGCGCGGACCCGGCTGGACATCCGGGCCCACCTGCGTGCCCACCTGTCCGGTCACCCGGGCGCCACGGTGCTGGTCACCCACGATCCGCTGGACGCGATGATGCTCGCCGACCGGCTGGTCATCGTCGAGGACGGGCGCGTGGTGCAGACCGGTGACGCCGCCACGATCACCAGCCAGCCGCGCACCGACTACGTCGCCCGGCTGGTCGGGCTCAACCTCTACCGGGGACGGGCGGACGGGCACAGCGTACGGATCACCGGTGATTTCGCCCTGACCACCGCCGCCGAGCAGCACGGCGAGGTGTTCGTGGCGTTCCCGCCGGCGGCCGTGTCACTGTTCGCCGAGCGGCCCACCGGCAGCCCGCGCAACACCTGGCCGGCCGAGGTGACCGCGGTGACCCGGCACGGCGACAGCCTGCGCATCGAGCTGGGCGGCCCGGTTTCCGCGGCGGCCGACGTGACCCCGGCGGCCGCGGTGGAGCTGGGCCTGGTGACCGGACGCCGGGTCTGGGTCACACTGAAGGCTACGGAGGCGCGCAGCTATCGGGCATAGTCGATGCGTCCTCCGGACGGACGGAAGTGGGACGCATGCGCGGTGCGGTGGCTCTGCTCGCCGTGGTGGTGGCCGGAATGCCGGCCGCACCGGCCGCTGCCGCACCGCCGCCCACCGCATCCGGTGGCGTCGTCACGCTGATCTCCGGTGACCGGCTGCGGATCTCCCCCGACGGCCGCACGGCCGGCCGCGTGCCCAGTCCGGGCCGCGACGGCGTGCCGTTGATCACCCGGTTCGCCGGCGGCCGGCTGCGGGTCGTCCCGGCCGACGCGGTGCCGTTGCTCGCCGCGGACCGCCTGGACCCGCGCTTGTTCGACGTCACCGGCCTGGTCGAGGCCGGGCATGCGGCGCGCGGTGAGCTGCCGCTGATCGTCACGGCGGACGACCCCGCGACGGTCGCGGCGGCGATCGGCGGTCCGGCGCGGGACCTGGCCACGATCAGGAGCACGGCGGTACGCGTACCGGTGTCGGCGACCGCAACACTGTGGCAGCGCCTGACCACCGGGAGCCTGCGCACCGCGTACCGGAAGGTCTGGCTGGACGGCATGGCCCGGCTCAGCACCGACGTCAGCGTGCCGCTGGTGGGTGCGCCGGCGGCCTGGGCGGCCGGGTACACCGGGGGCGAGGTCCCGGTCGGCGTGCTGGACACCGGGGTGGACGCGGACCATCCGGACCTGGCCGGCGTGGTCGCCGGCTCGGCCGACTTCACCGCGGCCGGCGACGGCCTGGATCGGGCCGGCCACGGCACCCACGTGGCTTCGGTGATCGCCGGTTCCGGTGCCGCGTCGGCCGGCCGGTACCGCGGCATGGCGCCGGACGTCCGGCTGTACAGCGGCAAGGTGTGCGAGCCGACCGGGTGCAGCGAGTCGGCGGTGCTGGCCGGCATGCAGTGGGCGGCCCGCGACCAGGGGCTGCGGGTGGTGAACCTGAGCCTGGGCCGGCCCGACGAGCCGGGCATCGACCTGCTGGAGGCGGCGATCGACACGTTGACCGCCACCTACGGCACGCTGTTCGTCGTCGCGGCCGGCAACGACCGGGCGAGGGTGTGGTCACCGGCCTCCGCGGATGCCGCGCTCGCGGTCGGCGCCAGCGACGAACGGGACGCGGTAACCCGGTTCTCCGGACCCGGCGATCTCGTCGCCCCCGGCGTGGCCGTCACCGCGGCCCGCTCCGGTGACTCACCGCTGCCGGGCGACGCGTACACCACGCTGTCCGGCAGCTCGACGGCCGCGCCGCACGTCACCGGCGCCGCGGCGATCCTGGCGCAGCAGCATCCGGACTGGCCACCGGCGCGGATCAAGGCGGCGCTGACCGGCAGCGCCACCCCGCTGGTCGGCGACTCGGCGGACCGGTCCGGCGGTGGCCGGCTGGACGTCGCGAACGCGGTCGCGTCACCGGTCCGCGCCGAGCCGGCGGCCCTGTCCTTCGACGCCGACGACCGGCCGGGAGTGCGGGCCGTCACATACCACAACACCGGCACGACCCCGGTCACGCTGGCCCTGTCAGCGCCGGACCGGTTCACCGCAGACGCGTCCGCGGTGACCGTGCCGGCCCACGGATCGGCGTCGGTACGGGTCACCGCCCGGCCCGGCACCGCGCGCCGGACCGGCCTGCTGACCGCCACCGGCGGCGATGTCGCGGTGCACACCACGCTCGCCGTCGCCCGGCCCACCCACACCCTCACCCTCCGGTTCACCGACCGGACCGGGGTGCGCTCCACCCGGGCTCTCGCGACGGCGTACCGGCCGGACGGCACCACCGCGACCGGCGCCAGCCTGCGCCTGCCCCCGGGCACGTACGCGCTGGACGCCCAGGTGCTCGAGAGCGACGGTGGCATCACGCTGCTGCACCGGCCGAGCCTGGTGCTGGACCGGGACACCACGGTGGACCTGGACGCGCGGCTGGGCCGGCCGGTCCCGGTCGCCGCACCGGGACGGCCGGGGTACGGGCACCTCGCCGTCACGATGGCGGGCGGCGCCGGCACCGGGCTGCAGGACGTCCCGCTCGCCGGCGTGACCGCGGCACAGGTCGGGCCGGGCGGGACCGGTGCCCTGCCCCTGTCCGTCGTCCGGTTCGAGCGGCGGTCGGCCACCTCGCTCGGCTTCGCCGCCCACCATGAGGTCCCCGGCACCAGGCTCACCTCGCTGGACCTCGAGGTGTCGTACGACGACGGGAAGAGCTGGCAGACGCCGTTGTTCGCCCGGGTCGGCGAGCGCGGTGTGGTGATCCTGCGCCCGGGCCGGCTGACCGTGTCGCTGCGGGTCACCGCGGTGAACTCGGCGGGCAGCACGGTGAGCGAGACCATGCTGCGCGCCTACCGCGCTGAGTAGCCTAGGCCGGGTGGAGCTGCTGGAGCTGACCGACTACCGCGCGGCCGTGGCCGGGATGTACCTGTCGGACGCCGACCTGACCGGGTTCCGGGCGCAGCGGGACGCGCTGTTCCGGCAGCATCCGCAGTCGCCGATCCCCCGGGACGCGCCGTTCGGCGGCTTGCGCTACTTCCCACCCGCCGAGGCGGTCGCCGAGGTGACCGTCACTCCGGCGACCGGCGCCCTGGAGATCGACACCGGCGGACCGGACGGCGTGGTGCGATACTCCCGCGTCGGTGTGCTGGACACCCCGTACGGCGAGCTGTCGCTGTGGTGGATCGACGCGTACGGCGGCGGGCTGTTCCTGCCGGTCCGCGACGGCACGTGCGGCACCGAGACGTACGGCGGCGGCCGTTATCTGACCGACACGGTGAAGGGCACCCACGGGCGCGGCCTGGTGCCGCTCGGCCGGGACCGGGTGCGGCTCGACTTCGACTACCTGTACAACCCCTCCTGTGCCTACGACGACCGGTGGCTGTGCCCGCTGGCCCCACCGGAGAACCGGGTCGACGTGCCGATCCGGGCCGGCGAGCTGAGGTATCACCGAACCGACCGGTAGGCCGCCGCCAGCGCGGTCAGATACCGCTCGGGTGAGTTCGCCACGGCCGCCGCCCGGCCCGCCCGGACGGTCCGCTCCCGCAGGTCCCCGTCGCCGAGCATCCGCAGCAGCGCCGCCGCCAGCGCGGCCGGGGTGGGCGCGCAGGTCACCCGGTACGACGCCGGGGCCGCCAGTGCCGCATCGGCCAGCACTACCGGCAGACCGAGCGACTCCGCCTCCGCCACCACCAGGCTCTGGGTGTCGGTGGTGGACGCGAACGCCAGCACGTCGGCCATCCGGTAGTAGCCGGCCACCTCGGCCCGCGGGACCGGCGGCACCAGATGGACGTGGCCGGTCAGCCCGAGCCGGCGCACCAGCCGCACGGCCGCCCGGCGGTTCTGCCGGACGCCGACCACGACCAGGTGGGCGTCCGGCCGGTCGGCCCGCAGCCGGGCGAACGCGCGCAGCAGCAGGCCGGGATTCTTCTCGGTGGTCACCCGGCCGACCGACAGCACCACCGGCGTCCCCGGTGGCAGCCCCAGCGCGGCCCGGCGATCGCCACCGGACGCCTCGGGCATCCGCACCGGCGTCGGCAGGACGCACACCGGCGGCAGATCGCCGAACTGGGCCAGCCCGGCCGCGGTCTTCTCCGACGGCGCGATCACCAGGCCGGCGTGCGACATCATGGCGCGACCCAGATCGAGCAACCGGCTGTGGCGCCGGCCGTGCCGCTCGGCCAACTCCAGGGTTTCCCGGACGGTCCAGCCCAGCCCGAGCCGATGCGCGCAGTACGCGGCTCCGAACGGCACCTCGACGAAGTGGTCGGCGTACGCCACCAGATCGGTGTGCCAGGTGATCACCAACGGCACCCCGCGCAGCCGGGCCAGCCGGAAGCCGGCCATGCCGATCGGGCCGGTGGTGTGTGCGTGCACCACGTCGACCGGGCCCGGGTCGATCCGGAGCCAGGGCGCCGCCAGCCGGACGTGCCGCAGCGGCACCGGCACCGTCCGAATCGGACCCGGATGGTAATAGCACACCCGGTGGCCGGCCTCGCGCAGCAACGCCACCGACAGCCCGGCCGACACCGACACCCCGTCGATCCGGCCCGGCTCACTGTCGCTGAAGTGCGCGATTCTCACGGCGAAACACGACCAGTCCGGCGAAGCCCAGCCATCCCAGGCCGCCGTACAGCGCCACGCGTTCCAGCAGGCCGCTGGGCGCGCCCACGGTCACCCCCGCCTCATCGAGCGTCACCAGCACGGCAGCCGCCACAAAGGACACCATCATCGCGGCGGCCACCGCAACACCGGTCCGGTAGCGCCCGATCGCCCGGCCCACCACCACCGCGGCCAGCGTTCCGCCCGCGAAGACCGCGACGGCACCGATCTGATGCACCCGGCCGGCAACGGTGTGCGTCGCCGGTGCACCGGGCGGGAAGCCGAGACCGGCATCGATCGGCACCGCCGCGATCAAGCCGAAGCCCAGCCCGCACACCGCGACCAGCCGGGCCGCCTGCCGGGTCGCCGGACCGTGGGCGGCCAGTCCCGCCGCGAACAGCACCAGCCACCCGCCGCACAGCGCCAGATTCAGCGCACCCAGCCAGCCGCGCTCACCCAGCGCCAGTTGGCTCACCCAGTTGCGGGCGAGGTCGTACCCGGGCCGGGTGGCGCCGTCGGCGAGCGAGACACCGATCATCTGCACCGCGGCCAGCGGGCCGCAGAGCAGTAGCCGGTGGCGCCTAACCATCGGTGGCGAGCAGCGCCCAGATCTGGGTGTCGTGGCGGACGCCGCGATGCGGGTAGTTCGATCGCAGGGTGCCGTCCAGGGTCATGCCCAGCCGGCCGGCCACGGCGGCGCTGGCCGTGTTGTCCGGGCGGCAGTGCCACTCGACGCGGTGCATGCCGCGGGTCTGGAAGGCCCAGTCGATCAGCACCCGCACCGCCCGGGTCACCAGCCCGCGCCCGGCGCCGGCCGGTTCCAGCCAGCAGCCCACCTCGGCAACGCCGATGCCGGTGTCGAACGACACGAACATGGTCCCGCCGACCAGCGTGCCGTCCAGCCAGATGCCGTAGAGCCGGCCGGCGTCCCGGGCCGCCAGGTCGGCGTACCGCTGCAGCGTTGCGGTGGCGCTGGTCAGATCGGTGCTGCGGGCGGCCCACGGTATCCACGGGTCGACCGATTCGCGGGCCCGGTCGATGTGTGCCAGGAATTCCGCCGCCTGCCACGGTTCCAGCGGCCGCAGTTCGGCACCGCCCCCGAGATCGATCGCGAACATGGCGGCAGCCTAACGGCAGAATGGCCGGGGAGATCGTGACGCGGACGCTCGCCGAGGACGACGTTCCGGAGCTGGTGGCGCTGTTGCTGGCCAATCGCGCGTTCCTGGAGCCGTGGGATCCGATTCGCGCGGACGACCCCTACTCCGCGGCGGGCCAGCTCGACTTCCTCCGCGACGCGCTGGCCGGCCACACCACCGTCCCGCGGAAATACAGTTGGTTGAGTGAGTGCTCGCTCAGTAGAGTTCGACGAGTGACCCGAGTCCGCCGCCGGCGCGTGCCGGCCCTGGCCCCCGAGGAACGCCGCGCCGCGCTCGTCGACGCCACCGTCCCGCTGCTGCACCAGCACGGCCTCGAGGTCAGCACCAAGCAGATCGCCACCGCGGCCGGCGTCGCCGAGGGCACCATCTTCGGCGTCTTTCCGGACAAGCACTCGCTGATCCTGGCCGCGCTGGCCCGTGCCCTCGATCCGCAGCCGACGATCGACGCGCTGGCCGCCGTCGACCGCGGCGCCGATCTGCGGACCCGGCTGACCGCGGCGGCCGAGCTGATCAATCGGCGGTTCACCACCAACTTCCGGTTGCTCTCCGCCGCGCGGACGCTGGCGCTGTCCACCGGCGAGCAGGCGATGTCCGCGATGCGGATCAAGCAGTCGCAGGAGCGACTGCAGGCCGCGATCGCCGACCTGATCGAGCCGGACGCGGCGGCCCTGCGCCGCTCGCCCGCCGCCACCGCCCGGCTGCTCCTGATGATCATCGGTGCCAACACCTTCGGGCCGTACGCCGACGGGGCCACCTTCCAAGCCGCCGATCTGGTGTCGCTGCTGCTCGACGGTCTGCTGGTCACGATCATCGAGAACGGCGAGGGGCCATGCTGATCCGGCTGCTGCGCAAGCACCTGCACCCGTACCGCAAGGAGATCACCCTGGTGGTGGTCTTCCAGCTGGTACAGACGCTGGCGACGCTCTACCTGCCCACCATGAACGCCGACATCATCGACAACGGCGTGGTCCCCGGCGACACCGGCTACGTCATGGTGGTCGGCGGCGAGATGCTCGGCGTCACCCTGCTGCAGATCACCGCGCAGATCATCGCCGTCTATTTCGGCGCCCGCACGGCCATGGCGGTGGGCCGGGACGTACGTTCCGCCATCTTCTCGCGGGTGCAGGACTTCTCCGCGCGCGAAGTGGGCCGGTTCGGCGCACCCTCGTTGATCACCCGCACCACGAACGACGTCCAGCAGGTGCAGATGCTGGTGCTGCTGACCTTCACGCTGATGGTCTCGGCGCCGATCATGTGCTTCGGCGGCATCGTGCTGGCGCTGCACCAGGACGTACCGCTGTCGGCCTTGATCCTGGTCATCGTGCCGATCCTGATCCTGCTGATCGGGTTGATCATCGTCCGGATGCGGCCGTTGTTCCGGTCCATGCAGGTGCGCATCGACCGGGTCAACCGGGTGATGCGCGAACAGATCTCTGGCATCCGGGTGATCCGCGCGTTCGTCCGCGACGAGGTGGAGCAGACCCGGTACGACGCGGCCAACCGCGACCTGACCGACGTGTCGCTGCGGGTCGGCAAGCTGATGGCGCTGATGTTCCCGATCGTGCTGCTGGTGGTGAACCTGTCCAGCGTGGCCGTGCTGTGGTTCGGCGCGCAGCGGATCGACACCGGCGGGATGCAGATCGGCGCGCTCACCGCGTTCCTCAGCTACCTGATGCAGATCCTCATGTCGATCATGATGGCAACGTTCATGTTCGTGATGATCCCGCGGGCCGAAGTGTGCGCCGAGCGGATCGAGGAGGTGCTCACCACCGAGTCGTCCGTCGTGCTCGCGCCCCGGCCGGTGACCACTTTGCGCCGGCACGGCGAGCTGGACCTGCGGGACGTGGGCTTCCGCTATCCCGGTGCCGAGGCGCCGGTGCTGTGCGACGTCCGGCTGACCGCCCGGCCCCGGGAGGTGACCGCGGTGATCGGCAGCACCGGGTCCGGCAAGACCACGCTGCTCAACCTGGTCCCGCGGCTGTTCGACGCCACCGAGGGGCAGGTGCTGGTGGACGATGTGGACGTCCGCGAGCTGGAACCGGCGCTGCTGTCCCGCACGGTCGGCCTGGTGCCGCAGAAGCCGTACCTGTTCACCGGCACGGTGGCGTCGAACCTGCGGTACGGCAACCCGGACGCCACCGACGACGAGCTCTGGCAGGCGCTGGAGGTGGCCCAGGCCCGGGACTTCGTGGAACGGATGGACGGGGGCCTGGACGCGGCGATCGCCCAGGGCGGCACGAACGTCTCCGGCGGCCAGCGGCAGCGGCTGGCGATCGCCCGGGTGCTCGTGCACCGGCCGGAGATCTACCTGTTCGACGACTCGTTCTCGGCGCTGGACTACGCCACCGACGCGGCGCTGCGGGCGGCGCTGACCCGGCACATCGCCGACGCCACCGTGGTCATCGTGGCGCAGCGGGTCAGCACGATCCGCGACGCCGACCGGATCGTGGTGCTGGACGACGGCCGGGTGGTCGGCACCGGCACCCACACGGAGCTGATGGGCACCAACCCGACGTATCGCGAGATCGTCCTGTCCCAGCTCACCGAGCAGGAGGCGGCTGCATGATCGACTGCACCGCAGCGTTGCACAGCGGAAGCGCAGGGCCGGGAGGGCATGCACCGGGAGGCTCGGCATGACCGCGCCGACCCGCCGGCCCGGTCCGCCGATCGGCGGTGGTCCCGCGGCCCGGATGATGGCCGGCGGCATGCCGGCCGAGAAACTGCAGGACTTCAAGGGTTCCACCAAGCGCCTGCTCGGCCTGCTCGAGCCGCAGCGCGTGCTGGTCGGCGTGGTGCTGCTGTTCGGCATCGTCAGCGTCTTCCTGTCGGTGCTCGGCCCGCTGCTGCTCGGCCGCGCCACCGACATCGTCTTCGCCGGCGTGGTCGGCAGAACGCTGCGCGTCGGCACCAGCAAGGCCGACGCGGTCGCGCAGCTGCGGCAGCAGGGTGAGACCAACCGCGCCGACATGCTGGCCGGCATGGACGTGGTGCCCGGCCAGGGCATCGACTTCACCCGGCTGTGGCACCTGCTGGCCTGGGTGGCGGTGATCTACCTGGCGGCGTCGCTGTTCGCGATGTTCCAGGCCCGGCTCACTGCGACCGTCGTGCAGACCGCGGCATACCGGCTGCGCGCGGAGGTCGAGGCCAAGCTGGCCCGGCTGCCGCTGTCCTATTTCGACCGGCAACCCCGCGGCGAGGTGCTGAGCCGGGCCACCAACGACACCGACAACATCGCACAGACGTTGCAGCAGACCTTCGCGCAGTTGATCACCGCTTTGCTGACCATTCTCGGCGTGCTCGGCATGATGCTCTGGATCTCGCCGCTGCTGGCGATGATCGCGCTGGTCACCGTTCCGGTGTCGGTCTGGGTGACCACGCTGATCGGCAAGCGGTCGCAGCCGCAGTTCGTCGCGCAGTGGGGTGCCACCGGCCGGCTCAACGGTCACATCGAGGAGATGTTCACCGGCCACTCGCTGGTCACGGTGTTCGGGCGGCAGCGGGAGGCGGCGGAGACCTTCGCCGAGCACAACCAGGCCCTGTACGCGTCCAGCTTCCGCGCGCAGTTCATCTCCGGGCTGATCCAGCCGGCCATGATGTTCATCGGCAACCTGAACTACGTGCTGGTGGCCGTGGTCGGTGGCCTGCGGGTGGCGTCCGGGACGCTGTCGCTGGGTGACGTGCAGGCGTTCATCCAGTACTCACGGCAGTTCAGCCAGCCGCTCAGTCAGGTGGCCAGCATGGCCAACCTGGTCCAGTCCGGGGTGGCCTCCGCGGAGCGGGTGTTCGCGCTGCTGGACGCGGCGGAGCAGTCGCCGGACCCGGCGCCGGCGCCGATGCCACCGGTGCGCGGGCGGGTCGCGTTCGAGAACGTCTCCTTCCGCTACCGGCCGGACCAGCCGCTGATCGAGGAACTGTCACTGACCGCCGAACCCGGCCAGACGGTGGCCATCGTCGGACCCACCGGCGCCGGCAAGACCACGCTGGTGAACCTGCTGATGCGGTTCTACGACGTGACCGGCGGGCAAATCACCCTGGACGGGGTGGACATCGCAACCATGCCCCGCTCGCAGTTGCGCGCCCAGATGGGCATGGTGCTGCAGGACACCTGGCTGTTCGGCGGGACGATCGCGGAGAACATCGCGTACGGCGCCGACGGCCCGGGCCCGGATGCGGTGATCCGCGCGGCCGAGGCGGCGCATGTCGACTCGTTCGTGCGGACCCTGCCGGACGGCTATCAGACGGTGATCGACGAGGAGGGGTCCAACGTCAGCGCCGGGCAGAAGCAACTGATCACCATCGCCCGGGCGTTCCTGGCCGAGCCCAGCATCCTCATCCTGGACGAGGCGACGTCCTCGGTGGACACCCGGACCGAGGTGCTGATCCAGCGGGCGATGACCTCGCTGCGCGCCGGGCGGACGAGTTTTGTCATCGCGCACCGCCTCTCCACCATCCGCGACGCCGACGTGATCCTGGTGATGGAGTCCGGCCGGATCGTCGAGCAGGGCACGCACGACGGGCTGATCGCCACCGGCGGGGCGTACGCCGCTCTGTACGCCGCTCAGTTCGAGGCTGCGGTCGAGGTCGAACAGTGATGGGGGCGCCCCACCCGGGCCGCCCCCATCATGGTGCAGGTCGGATCAGCGGATGCCGACCCGGCGTGTCGGCGACGTACCGCCCAGGATGCCCTGGCCCGGTGTGGCCGCGATGACCGCGCGGTAGTTGACGAACATCCCGGACGACAGGCCCCGCAACGTCACCGGGTAAGTACCGGCGCTGCTCAGCCGGCCGCTGGCGACGGGCGACCAGGTGCCGTTCGGGTTCTGCCGCTGGATGCTGACCGCCTGCCCGGCGGTCTTCGGGTTGCCCGTGGCGGTCAGGCTGACCACACCCCGGCTCGGGGAACTGCCGGCCAGGGTCGGCGACTGGACCAGCCGGACCGTGCGCACCGGCGAGTTCAGGTTGTCCGCCCGGGTGTGGAACGTGTACCCGACCGGCAGGGACCGGCTGAAGAAGTAGCCGCCGGTGACGCTCGCCGTGGTGGTGGCCAGCAGCTCCCGGGCCGAGCCCGCAGCCACCGGGGCACCGTAGAGGCGCACCGTGGCGCCCTCCGCGGCCCGGCCGGTCAGGCCGACCACACCCGGGCCGACCCGGCTCTCCGGCGCGATCAGGGTCGGCGCCACCACCTCGTCGTCGTCGAGGATGAAGACCTCGCCGACCGAGTCGGTGACCGCCACCCCGCTCGGTGTGGCGCTGCCCAGCGCCACGGTGAACGACTGCTCCGGCTCGCTCACCTCGCCGTCGAGGATCGGCACGTTGATCGTGCCCCACTCGGCGCCGGGCTCGATGGTGAGCGTGCCGCCGGCGGCGGTGAAGTCGATACCCGCGCTAGCGGTGCCGTTCGCCGTCGACCAGGGCACCCGGATGGGCTGCTCGGTGCCGGTCGTGTCACCCGCGAAGGCCATCCACACGGTCAGGTCGACCGATCCGAGGCCCTCGCTGATCGACTCGTCGCTGATCGCGATCGACGGCGGCAGGTCGTCCGGATCGTCGAAGATCCGGTACGTCGACGTCTCGTCGGTCGTCGTGGTGTCGCTGTCCGGGTCGTGCGCCACCATCCGGATCGTCTCGGTGGCCTCATCCATGGTGTCGGTGGCGAGCCGGATGGCACCGAAGTCGAGCCGCGTGCCGGTCGGCGTCCGGCCCGGGATCACCGCGACCACACCGCCGGTGTCGAAGTCGGTCTCCTCGGCGCCGTCGTTGTTGCCGGAGTTGTCGCCGAAGAAGGACAGCTCGTACGTGACGTCCACCTCCGCCGTGCCGGTGACCACCGCGGACACGTCGACATCGTCGCCCTCGTACCCGGACGCCGTGTTCAGCGTCAGCTCCGGTTTGACGTCGTCGTTCTCGATGGTCAGCGTGGCCTCCCGGGCCGACCCGACGGCGTCGAGCTCGCCCGGTGCCAGGCCCACGGTCAGGGTCGCCGCCTCGTCCGTCTCGTACACGCTGTCGGTGTTCACCGTCACCGCGACCGTCCCGGTGGTCTCCCCGGCGGGGATGGTCAGCGTGCCGGCCGGAGCGTTGTAGTCGTTGCTGCCCACTCCGGTGCCGGCGTCGACCGCGGTGTCGTCGGCCATGGCCACCGTGAAGCTCACCGGGTCCTGGGCCGCCGCGGACAGCTGGACGGTGAAGGTGGCCGGCCCGGTGGCGTTCTCCGGCCGGGCGACGTCCGCCACCGAGAAGGTCGGCTTGGGCACGTCCGGGTCGTTGTCGGTGATCGTCACCGTGCCGCTGTCGCCGGCGATGGTGGCGTCAGCCGGGCTGACCGCCGTGGCGCGCACGGTGAAGGTCTCGGCGAACTCGTCGCGCGCGTCGTCGACGATCGGCACCTCGATGGTGCCCGACGAGTGGCCCGCCGTGATGGTGACCTGACCGCTACCGGCGGCGGTGAAGTCGGCCGTCTCGGCCGCGGTACCCGCGATGGTCAGGTAGTCGACGACCAGGTTGCGCTCGGTCGAGGTGGCGTCGTTGGCACCGCCGTAGGTCAGGGTCAGCGGAACCTCGGCGTTACCCACCCCCTCGTCGACCGTCACGTTGTCCACCGAGATGGCCGGCGGCAGATCGTTCGGGTCGTCGGTGATCCGGTAGATCGAGGACGTCATGGCCACGTTGCCCGCCGCGTCGGTGACCCGCACCCGGACCGACTCGGTCGGCTCGTCGACGGTGTCGTTGTTCAGCCGGAAGCTGCGCAGCGTGAGCGGCGTACCCGAGGCTGTCCCGGCCGGGATGAGGGCCTGGGCTCCGCTGTCGGTGAAGTCCGCCGTCTCGGCCGGGTTGTTGCCGCCGGTGGCGTCGCCGGTCAGTTGCAGGGTGAGCGTGGTGGCCGCCTGGGCGACGCCGGTGACCGTACCGATCACCACGATGTCCGTGCCCTCGGTGCTCGACTCACTGTTGAGCGCCAGGGTCGGTGCGGCGTCGTCGTTGGTCAGGGTGAGGGTGGCGGAGGCCGCCGATCCGGTGGCGTCGTCCTCGCCATCAGCCAGGGCGACGGTGACGGTGACGGTCTCGTTGCCCTCGAACACCGTGTCGCCGTTCACCGTCACCGCCACCGTGCCGGTGGTCGCACCGGCCGGGATGGTGAGCGTGCTGTTCGGCGCATCGTAGTCGTTGCTGCCCGGACCGCTGCCCGCTTCTGCGGCGGTGCCGTCGGCGGCGTCCACCGTGAAGTCGACGTCCTGTGTGGTCGGCGAGGTCAGCGAGACGGTGATCTCGGCCGGTCCGCCGGCGTTCTCCGCCCGCGACACGTTCGCCACCGAGAACTCCGGCCGCGCCGCGGAGTCGCTGAGCCCGATCGTGACGGTGCTGGTGGCGTTGCCGATCGCCGCCTCGCCCGGGGTCACCGACGTGGCCGTCACGGTGAAGGTCTCGGCCCGCTCGTAGGCGGAGTCGTCGATGATCACCACCGGGATGGTTCCCGAGGTGTCGCCGGCCGCGATGGTGAGGGACGCGCCAGGGGCAGCCGCGGTGTAGTCGGATCCGGCGATCGCGGTGCCGTTGGCGGTCTGGTAGTTGACCACCACCGGCCGCTCCGTGGAGGTGGCCCCATTGCCGCCGCCGAACGACAGGGTGACCGGCACGCTCGCCGGACCGGCGCCCTCGGTCACGGTGGCGTCGGCCAGCGCGACGGCCGGCGGCAGGTCGTTGGGGTCGTCGGTGATGGTGTAGACCGACGACACCGCGGCGACGATGCCCGCATCGTCCGTGACCAGCACGCGGACGGATTCGGTCGCCTCGTCGACGGTGTCGTTGCCGGCGGCGACGGTCCGCAGGGTGATCGTGGATCCGGTCGCCGTGCCGGCCGGGATGGTGGCCTGGGCGCCACTGTCGGTGAAGTCACCGGTCTCGGCCGCGTTGTTCGACCCGGTGCTGTCGCCGGTCAGCGTGAGGTTGAAGGTGATGTCGTCCTGCGCCACCCCGGTGACGGTGGCCTGGACGTCGAGGGTTCCACCCTCGGCCGCGGAATCGGTGTTCAGCGCGATGCTGGGCGCGGCGTCGTCGTTGGTCAGGGTCAGCGTGCCGGCGACGGCCGAGCCGACCGCGTCGTTCTCGCCGGCGGCGAGGTCCACCTCGACCGTCGCGGTCTCGTCCGCCTCGAACACCGTGTCGGCGTTGACCGGCACCGAGACGACGCCGGTGGTGGCACCCGCCGGGATGGTCAGGATGGTGGGCGGCGCATCGAAGTCGTTGCTGCCCGGACCCGACCCGGCGTCCTCAGCGCTGTCATCCGACGTGGTGACGTCGAACCTCACGTCCTGGCTGCTGGCAGCGGACAGGATGACGGTGAAGTCGGCAGTGCCCGCCGCGTTCTCCGCGCGGGTGACGTTGTCGATCGAGAAGAACGGCCGGGAACCCAGGTCGTTGCCCGCGATCGTGACCGTGCCGGAGGCGTCGGCGATGACCGCCTCGGCCGGGTCGACCGAGGTGGCGGTGACGGCGAAGGTCTCCGCGATCTCGTACGCGTTGTCATCGATGATCGGCACGCTGAGCGTGCCGGAGGTGTCGCCGGCGGCAATGGTCAGCTGGTTCGTCACGGTGGTGTAGTCCGCCCCGGCGACGGCGGTGCCGTCGTCGGTCTGGTAGCTCACCACCACCGGCCGTTCCGTCGAGGTGGCGTCCTGCCCGGCGTCGAAGGCCAGGGTGACGTCGACGTCCACCGATCCGGCGTTCTCGTTCACCGTGGCGTCGCCGACCGACACGGCCGGCGGGAGGTCGTCCGGGTTGTCGGTGATGGTCTGCAGCCCGGTCGCGGTGGCGACGTCGCCGGCCGGATCGGTCAGGGTCGCCAGCAGCGTCTCGTCGGTTTCGTCGATCCGGTCGTCGTCCAGCGCGAGCGTGGCCAGCGCGACCGGCGCGCCGGTGTTGTCACCGGCCGGAATGGTCGCCGCGATCGGCCCCCCGTAGGTGAAGTCCGGTCCGTCCGCCGGGTTGCTGCCGTTCACCGACGATCCGGCGAGGGTGATGTCGACCGGAATGTCGTCCTGCGCCACGCCGGTGACCGTGCCCATCAGGGCGATCGAGCTGCCTTCCACGCCGGGTTCGCTGCTCAGCTGCACCGACGGCGCGGTGTCGTCGTTGGTGAGGGTGAGGGTGGAGACGTCGGGCCCACCGGAGGCGTCGTTCTCGCCGGCGGTCCGCGTGACCGTGACGGTGGCGGTCTCGTCGCCCTCGAAGACCGTGTCGCCGACGACGTTGAGCGCGATGGCGGCGGTGGTGTCGCCCGGCGCGACGGTCACGCTCGACGACGGCGGGTCATAGTCGTTGTCGCCCGGGTCGGTGCCGTTGTCAACCGCGCTTCCGTCACCGGCCAGCACGTCGAAGGTGACCGCCTGGGCGCTCGGGTTGGAGAGCGTCACCACGAAGGCACGGGCCGCCGTGGTGCCGCCCTCGGCGACGGTGACGTCGGCGACGCTGAAGGTCGGCGTGGCGTCGTCGTCGGTGATGGTGATGACGCTGGTGCCCAGCGAGCCCGCGTTGGCCACGGTGCCGGCCGGGTTGGACAGGATGACGTTGAGGTCCTCGGCCGGATCCTCGTCGATCTGGTCGCCGAGGACGGTGACATCGAACGTCTTCACCGTGTCACCGGGCGCGAAGGTCAGCGTGCCGGAGGTGGCGGTGTAGTCGACGCCCGGCGTGGCCGTGCCGCCGCTGACGTCGTAGTCGATCGCGACGGTCCGGCCGGACGGCGCGTCCAGCGTGGCGGTGAAGGTGCGCACCTGCGGACCGCTGTCGCCCTCCGCCACGGATCCCGGGGCCAGGTTGACCGTGGGGGCGACGTCGTCGTCGTTGATGCTGCCGGTGGCCGACGGGTCGGCGTCCAGGACGGCGTTCACCGGGTCGGACATGGTGAGCGTGAAGGTCTCCGGGTCGACCTCGTTCAGGGTGTCCGACGCCGTGGTGACGTCGACGGTCTCGGAGGTGTCGCCCGGCACGAAGGTGACCGTGTTGCCGGACACCGCGGTGTAGTCGGCGCCGGCCGTGGCGGTGCCGTTCGCGGTGTTGGTGACCACCGTGACCGTACGCTCGGAGGCACCGCTGAGGGTCAGCGGGAAGCTCAGCGTGCTGGTCTCCACCGCGGCGCCCGGGCTGCCCACGCTCACCGTCGGGGTGGCCTCGTCGTCCGCGATCTGCACGGCGACGCTGCCGCCGCCGGCAACGTTGGTCCCGGTGTTGTTGGCGCCGGCCACCGTGAAGCCCTGCTGGTCGGTCTCGTCCAGCGCGTCGTCGATGATCGGCACGTTCACCGTGCCGGACGGGTTGCCCGCGGGAATGGAGATGTTGGCGTTGGTCAGCGAGCTGTAGTCCTGACCCGCCGTCGCGGAGCCGTCGGCGGTCGACACCGGGATGGTGACGTCACGCCCGGAGATGGCCGAGAGGGTGGCCGTCACGACCGCGTTGCCGGCCGCCTCGGCGACCGGGTTGGTCACCGTGAGGTTGTAGGTCGGTGTCGCGTCGTCGTCGTCCAGGATGCCGTTGGCGGCCACGCTGACCGGCTGCCCGCCGGCCGTGGTGCCGGTGAAGGTCAGCGTGAAGGTTTCGTCGTCCTCGTCCAGGTTGTCGGTCAGGCCGGTGATGATGAACTTTTTGACCACGCTGTTGCTGCTGGCCTGGAACGTCGTGATGCCGCTGATCGGCGTGTAGTCGACGTTCGGCGTGGCGGTGCCACCGCCGGTGGAGTACGCGAGCGTCAGCGGCTCGTTGGAGCCGCCCTGCCGGCGCAGCTCGAACGCGAAGGTGTCGGCCTCCGGGCCCTCGAGGTCGCTGTCGAAGAACACGTCGCCCGGCGCCGCGTGGGCGGGCGCGGCGATGAGCACGGCGGGCCCCAGGCCGACGGCCGCGGCGACTGCGATCGCCAGCGCCCTCCGCGATCGGCTCGGCGTGCCGGAGCCGGCCGGCTCCCGATCGCCGGTGGCCGCATGGGCCGGTTGGTAACGCATCCTCGTCTCCTTCGGCGGCTGGGCTGCCTCCACCTGAGGCCCGGCTTGGCACCCCGGCCCCGCGGCGGGATCACCTGCTGCGACCGCCGCCGAACCGGGCGGCGGGGCGGTTTCCCGCGCGCGCTGACGAGCGACCGGGAGACCGCACCGCAAGGTAATCTATCGGCCTTTTGCCATTTCACTCCCAAAACGGATAATTCTGTTCACCTCCGGACCGGTCGGGCCGGGCGCCTCCGGTCCGGTACGGTCGGACGATGGCGTACGACCAGGTGTTGGCCGACCGCGTCCGGGACCGGCTCGCCGATGCCCCGGGCGTGACCGGCAGGCCGATGTTCGGCGGGCTGGTCTTCCTCGAACACGGCGCCATGACCGTCGCGGTGACCGGCGCCGACCTGATGGTGCGGGTGGGCAAGGCGGGGGCGGCGGATGCGTTGGCGCAGCCCGGTGTGCGGCCCTCCGAGATCGGCGGGCGGCCGATGGGCGGCTGGGTCGTGGTGGACGGCGCGGTGCTCGACGACGAGGCGCTGTCCGGGTGGATCGACCGGGCGCGGACGTTCGTGGCCACCCTGCCGCCGAAGTAGCCGGGCTTGGCATTAGGGGATCCTTAAGCCGGCTGTGCTGTGGACCGGGGTCCCGCTACGCTCTGCCATCGACCGGGCACGGGCGCGCGTCGCTGAGCCAGGCAGGGCCCCGGTCGCACCGCCAGGGCCCTGCCGCTCACCGGAACCGGCGGCGTCCGGCTAATAGGCTCCGGCGCCGCGCATGACCACGAGCGCGGTGCGCATGAGGATCACCAGATCGACGGAGAGCGACCAGTTTTCCACGTACCGCAGATCCAGCCGGATGGCGTCCTCCCAGGACAGGTCCGACCGCCCGCTCACCTGCCAGAGTCCGGTCATGCCGGGCTTGACCACGAGCCGCCGCCGCATGTCATCCGGGTATTGGTCGACCTCGGCCGGCAGCGGTGGCCGCGGGCCGACCAGCGACATCTCGCCGAGCAGCACGTTGATCAGCTGGGGCAGCTCGTCCAGCGAATGCCGGCGCAGCCGCCGCCCGGCCCGGGTCACCCGCGGATCGGCGCGGATCTTGAACAGCACGCCGGAGGACTCGTTCTGCTCGCGCATGGTGTGCAGCCGATGCTCGGCGTCCACGTGCATGGTGCGGAACTTGTACATCGAGAAGATCTCGCCACCCCGGCCCACCCGGACCTGGCGGAAGAACACCCGGCCGCGGCTGCCCACCTTGATCCACAGCGCGATCCCCAGGAACAGCGGCGCGAGCAGCACCAGCAGCACGGCGGCCACCGACACGTCGAAGACCGACTTGATCAGCCGGCGGCCCCCGGCCAGCCGGGGGTGCTCGACGTGCATCATCGGCAGCCCGTCCACCGGTCGTACGGTGATCCGGTCGCCGGCGGTGTCCACCAGGGACGACGAGACGATCAGGTCGATGTCGTCGCGTTCCAGCTCCCAGGCCAGCCGGCGCAGCATCGGTCCGTCCAGCTCCGGGCAGGACAGCACCATCACGGTGTCGGCACCGGCCGCGGCGGCCGAGTTGGCCGCCGCGCCCAGGGCGCCGAAGACCGGGACATCGACGGTACGGGCCGCGTCGGCCAACTGACCGGCGGGCAGGCACGCGCCGATCACCTGGAGG
Source organism: Actinoplanes sp. (assembly GCA_035685405.1). Taxonomy (GTDB): domain Bacteria; phylum Actinomycetota; class Actinomycetes; order Mycobacteriales; family Micromonosporaceae; genus Actinoplanes. Next base: position 25,059 of record DASSAL010000008.1, read on the forward strand.
CCATGGTGGTATCCGCGGTGCAACTGGCGGGTGGTCTCGGCGACCGTGCGGGCGTGGCCGAGCACCAGCACGCGGTGCATGCACCGGCCACGGGCGCGGGCCCGGTGCAGCCGGCGGCGCAGGAGAAACCGGCCGAGCAGCGACAGGGCGGTGGTCAGCATCAGCGCGATCAGCAGGTAACCACGGGCCAGGTCGGCGCTGAGCACATAGGACGCCAGCGCCATGCCGACGGTCAGCCGGATGCCGGCGCGGATCACCCGCTGGTATTCGTCGGTGCCGACGAACAGCAATCGCCGCTCGTAGGCGTGCGTCACCGCCAGCACGCCCAGCCAGGTCGGCGGCAACAGCACCGAGAGCAACAGATACCACCGCGCGTACGGCGCTCCCTGGAACCGCAGCACGAAGGCGGCCAGCGTGGCGACCAGCGTCGCGCCGGAGTCGATGACCAGGAGCTGTTTGACGTATCGCGCCTCCCACGCCCACCGGTCCGCGAGGCGGCGTCCGCCGACGTCACCCAGATCCCGATCGGTGACGCCGAAATACGAGGTGACTGTGGGTATCGATCCCGTGTCGGCGTCGTCCGCCGTTGTGTCCGTCGTCGTCACGACGCCCCCGCTTCCCGTGAGACCCCGGCGCCAGATGCTGAAGGTTAGAGGAGCGGCAGGCGGTTGCCGACCCATGGGTCATAATCTCGACTCTCGTCCACATCGGACAGATGTCCGATTTGTCGCGGTGCCGGACTGTAACACGGCCGCCCGCTCGGCGAGACGTTCGTCGATGAACTGTGACCTGATCAAATCTGCCCGCTGGCCATGGCGGTGGTGACCGCCGCGGTCCGGTCGTCCACGTCGAGCTTGCTGAAGATCCGCTCCAGGTGGGTCTTCACGGTGGCCTCGGAGATGTAGAGCTCCTTGCCGATCTCGGCGTTGGTCCGGCCCTGCGCCACCAGCCGCAGCACCTGCGTCTCGCGCGCCGACAGCGCCGGTGGCGCCGGCCTGCGCACCCGCCGCACCAGGCTGGAGGCCACGCTGGGCGCGAGCACGGTCTCGCCGCGGGCGGCCGCCCGGACCGCGCCGGCCAGCTCCGCGGGCGATGCGTCCTTGAGCAGATACCCGGACGCGCCGGCCTCGATCGCGCGCAGGATGTCACGGTCGGTCTCGTACGTGGTCAGCACAACCACCCGGGTGTCCGGCAACCGGGTCACGATCCGGCCGGTGGCCTCGACACCGTCACCGCCGGGCATCCGCAGGTCCATCAGCACCAGATCGGGGCGCAGCTCGGCGGCCAGGTCCACACCGTCGGCACCGGAGCCGGCCTCGCCGACCACCACCAGACCGGGTTCGGCGTCCAGCATGCCGCGCAGCCCGTGGCGTACGACGGGATGGTCGTCCACCAGCAGAATCCGGATCACCCGGTGGTCGGTCACGCCGGCACCTCCACTTCGATGGTCGTACCGGTGCCGCGACCGCTGCGCACGGCCAGGGTGCCGTGCGCCTGCTCGGCCCGGGTCCGCATCCCGGACAGCCCGAAGCCGGCGCCGGTCGCCGGGTCGAACCCGTGCCCGTCGTCGCGGACGACCAGGCGCACGGTGCCGTCGCCGTACGCCAGCACCACCGCGGCCTGCCGGGCGCCGGCGTGCCGGCGTACGTTGGTCAGCGCCTCCTGGGCCGCACGCAGCAGCACCACCTCGGTGGCCGTGGGCAGCGGCCGCGGCTCACCGGTGACCCGGCAGGTGGCCGGAATCCCCGCCTCCGCGATGAACCGCGCGGCCTGCCGCCGGACCGCGTCGGGCAGCGAGCCGTCGGACAGCGCCGACGGCGCCAGCGCGGCGATCAGCGTGCGGGACTCGGCCAGGTTCTCCTTAGCGGTGCGCACGGCCAGCGCCAGCCGCTCGTCGGCCAGCGCCGGATCGGCCGCCTGCAGCAGCGTGATGATGCTGGTGAAGCCCTGCGCCAAGGTGTCGTGGATCTCGCCGGCCAGCCGTTCCCGCTCGGCCGCCACGCCGGCCTCGCGGGACAGCCGGGCCACCTCGGCCCGGCTGCGCTGCAACTCGGCGATCAGCTCGGCGCGTTCCCGGCTCTGCTCGACCACCCGGTTGATCCAGGTGCCCAGCCAGACCGAGATGGCCGCGGACACCACGAAGATCGGTATCACCTCGGTCAGCACGGACCGCTCGAACCCGTCCCGCGCCAGCGCCCCGAGCACCGGGCTGAGGCTGATCGTGATCACCGCCGGGATCGCCGGGCGCAGCGGCAACACCAGGAAGATCAGCGGGTTGAGCGCGAACAGCAGATAGCTGACCGAGGCAACCGCGTACGTGCCGGCGGCGAAGACCACGATGATCACCACGACGAAGCCGACCGCCCGCGGATCGTCCCGTCCCACCAGCCGGTGTCCCCAGACCGCGTGCAGGAGGCCGATCGCCAGAATCGAGCCGACGCCGACCAGGCGGGCTGTGGACGAGGGCGCCTCGGCCCACGCGGCCACCGCGACGCCGGCGGCGACGATGCCGAAGAACAGGTCCCACCGGCGGTCCGGGCCGGTGGGATCCGCATTCGTCATCGCTCGCTCCGGTCCGTCCACCGGAAGGTCGCCACGCACAACACCAATCCGATCACACACCAGGCGCCCAGCACCAAGGCCACCCGGCCGAGCTCCCAGCCGCCGCCGGCCTCCTGATAGACCATGCTGTCCGGCAGGAACACCGACCGGAACCCCTGGCCGGTCCACTTCACCGGGAACACCGACGCCAGCGTGATCATCCAGGCCGGCAGCTGGGTGATCGGATGGATGAACACGCCGGAGATGAACATCAGCGCCACCACCGGGACGTTCAGGATCGCTCCCGCGGTGCGGGCGTTGCGCACCAGCCCGCTGGCCGCGATGCCGAGGAGCGTGAAGGCCACCACCGACAGCCCGAACACCCACCCGAAGGTGAGCCAGCGACCGCCGTCGACCGGCAGGACCAGGTCGAAGGCCAGCACGCCGATCGCCAGCAGCAGCGCTACCTCGAGCACGGTGGTCACGGCGACGAACAGGCATTTGCCGAGGAAGTACGAGAGCGCGGTCACCGGCGTACCCCGCAGGCGCTTGAGGGTGCCGTCCTCCCGGTCCACGGCAAGGCCGGCGCCCATCGTGATGAACGCGGTGCTGACCATGCCGTAGGCGATCATGCTGGCGGCGAAGATCTGACCGGCGCTGACCCCGAACTCGTTGACCTCGGAGAAGATCGAGCCGAACAGCGCCAGCAGCAGCGCCGGGAAAGCGAACGTGAAGATCAGCGCGGTCCGATCCCGCACGAACTGCAGCAACTCCACCCAGCCGCGGCTGAACCCGATCTGCACAGTGGTCATCGCTGTTCTCCGATCAACGTGAGGTACATGTCCTCGAGGGTGGGACGGCGGACGGTGAGCGTGCTGAGGTCGGCACCGGCCGCGGCCAGCCGCCCGATCAGCGCGGTCGGGTCGGCAGTGTGTTCGGTGCCGCCGTTCCACGAGACGGGGGCCCGGGCGGTAGCCCGGCCGCCCAGGCTCGCCGGGGAACCCTCGGCGACGATCCGGCCTGCCGCGATCACCGCC
>DASSAL010000009.1:0-2267 GCA_035685405.1 Actinoplanes sp.
CGGCCGCGCGCTCGCCGAGCGGGATGGCGACGAACCGGTATCCCGCGCCCAGCGTCTCGCCGCCGGCCGCGTACTCGCCGGTCATCCGGGGCGCCCGGAACCCGGGCACGACCGCCTGCCAGGCCGCGAAACCGGAGCCGACGGCGGCCGCCTCGGGGGCCAGCGCCCGGCGGACCGGGCTGTCGATGCCGTCCGCGGCGACCAGCAGGTCGGCCTCGACGTCGGTGCGGCCGTCGCCGACCGCGGGGCGCCGGCCGGGGCCGACCCGGACCGCGGTGACCGACACGCCGGTGCGGATCTCGACCCGGTCGCCGAGACCGGCCATCAGCGCGTCGTAGAGGTCCTCGAGGTGGACGACGGCGGGTGCGCCCGGGCCCGCGCCGGCCCGGGCGCGCGGCGGAACCAGCCACTGACCGTCCGGGCGGCGCACCCCACCGTCCGGCACCGGGGTGGTGATCGCCGACCAGCCGCCGTCGGGGTTCAGCGACTCCAGGGCGCGCAGGCCGTTGGGCCAGAGCACCAGGGCGGTCGGCGGCGCGGCCACCCGCTCGGCGCGCTCCAGGACGGTGACCCGCCAGCCGGCGCGGGCCAGCGCACCAGCGGTGGCCAGCCCGGCCATGCCCGCGCCCACCACGACGGCCGTGCGCACGTCACCCGCCTCCCGCCGGCCGCGGGTCAGCGCTCGTCGGTGGTGGTGCTCGCGGACGACGACGCCGGAGCGTCACCGGTCGGCTGCGGTTCGGTCGCCGGCTCGTCCGCGGCCACCGGCTCGGCAGCAGCGGCCACGGGCGGAAGTATGCCGGTCCGCTGGTACGCGCGGAAGCGTTCCTCGCTGACGACTTGGTATGCCTGCGGCGCCTTGGCCGCGTCGGCCGCCTGCGCCGCGGTCGACGACACGTCGACCTGGGACACGTCACTCTCCGCTTCCGGCGCCGCCTCGGTCTCCGGGGCGTCGATCGGCACGACGTACTCCCGCGGGCCCCTGACGAGCAGGAAGTAGGCCAGCGCGCCGAGGAACACCAGGATCGAGGTGAAGACGTTCAGGCGTACGCCGAAGAACTGCGCCGCGTCGTCGGTGCGCAACATCTCGATCCAGAAGCGGCCCACCGTGTACGCCATCACGTACAGCGCGAACGCCCGGCCGCGGCCGAACTTGAACCGCCGGTCGAGCAGCCAGACCAGGGCGGCGACGCCGACGTTCCAGATCGCCTCGTACAGGAACGTGGGGTGGTAGAGGTCGGGCAGGGTGACCGGCTCCCCGTCGATCACCGTGGCGCGGCCCGGGTTGGCCCGGTCCATGTCGTGCACGCGCAGGCCCCACGGCAGGGTGGTGACGCTGCCGTACAGCTCGTTGTTGAACCAGTTGCCGAACCGGCCGATCGCCTGGCCCAGCGGGAGGCCCGGGGCGAGCGCGTCGGCGAACACGGTCAGCGGCAGCCCGAGCTGGCGGGCCGCGATCCACGCGCCCAGCGCGCCGCCGGCCACCGCACCCCAGATGCCGAGGCCGCCCTCCCAGATGTAGAAGGCGCGGATCGGGTCGCCGCCGGAGCCGAAGTAGTCACCCGGCGACGTGATCACGTGGTAGATCCGGGCGCCGATGATGCCGAACGGCACCGCCCACACCGCCATGTCCAGCGAGGCCCACGGGGCCACCCCGCGGCGGCGCAGCCGGTATTCCATCACCAGCACGGAGACCACGATGCCCAGGACGATGCAGATCGCGTACGCGCGGACGGGCAGCCCGAACACGTGCCAGACCGAGGTGGTCGGGCTGGGAATTGCGGCGAGGTTCACGGCGACACGCTACCGCAGCGGGTCACCGGCGGTTTCGCACACCGTCGGCCAGTTCCGCGCTCAGCGACCGCAACCGCCGTTCCCCCTCGGCGCCGTCGGGCGCGTCCAGCACACAGCGGACCAGCGCACTGCCGACGATCACCCCGTCGGCGAACGCGGCCACCTCGGCCGCCTGCGCGCCGGTGCCGACACCCAGGCCCACGCCGACCGGCATCTCCGGGTCGATCGCCCGGACCCGGGCCACCAATTCCGGCGCCTGCGACGACACCGAGCTGCGGGCGCCGGTCACCCCCATCAGGGCGGTGGCGTACACGAACCCGCGGCACTGGCCGACGGTCATGGCGATCCGGTCGTCGGTGGACGAGGGGGAGACCAGGAACGTCCGGTCGATCCGGTGCTCGTCGGACGCGGCGATCCACTCGGCGGCCTCGTCCGGGATCAGGTCCGGGGTGATCATGCCGGTGGCGCCGGCC
>DASSAL010000010.1:0-2445 GCA_035685405.1 Actinoplanes sp.
GTGCTGGTCAGGTCCTCGGTAGCCCTCCTGACCTGGAGAGCGAGGTCCTGCAGCCGCCGGGGTACGCGAACGGCCCATGTTCGGTCCCGGAAGTGTCGCTTGAGCTCCCCGCAGATGGTGACGTAGGCGTACGCGCTGAAGGACCCCCGTTCCGGCCGGTACCCGTCGATCGCCTTCACCAGGCCCAGCCGGGCGACCTGTTCGAGATCCTCGAGCGGTTCGCCACGGTCGTGATAGCGGTGGGCGAGGCGGCCGGCGAAGGGCAGACAATGTCGCGTGAACCGCTCCCGGAGATCCGCCCGCTGCGGGGTGGAGGCGCTCGCCCAGCGGTCGGCGTACAGCAGCGCAGCCGTATCCAGGTCGTCGCCGTCAGGATTCTCCGGTGCGGTGACGTCGTCGGCTCGGAGCATCTGGTCGCTGCCGGCCAGTCCGATCATGGTGCTGGGTACGGGGTTCCTCATGGGCCTCCTTCGCCCGTCGCGGCCGAAGGTTCACGGATGCGGTTCACGGTTCACCGGAAACGCTAGGGCGCGGAATCTGCGGGCATCCGGCAATTGCTTGACGCTTTCGTGACGGCTCCCGGCGTCCTGTTCGCGGTTCCTGCGCATGCCGTGCGACGTCCTCAGGGACACCCTTGCCGCCGACCTGCCCGGCCCGCACCAATCTGGTATGCGTCGCGCTGGTACGGCTTTGAGCGGACGGGCATCGCGATTCGCCACCGGCCCCGCCGACCTTCGTCCCCTCCGCCGGGAAGCCTGGTCCGGCCGTGCGTCGCGGCGTCCGCGACGATCCCGTCATCGGCCCCCGCCACCGAGGTGGTGCGCCAATTCAGTCCGCGTCCGCAGCCCTCGCTTGCGGAACACCCGGCCCAGGTGGTGCTCCACGGTCTTGGGACTGAGGAACAGCGCCGCCGCGACCTCTCGGTTGGTCATCCCGCGGGCCACCAGCAGCGCCACCCGGGTCTCTTGAGAGGTCAGCGGTTCGTCCGTGTCGGCCGTCCGGCGGCGCACGGTACCGCCGGTGGCGGCGAGTTCCTCAGCCGTCCGCTCGGCCCAGGACCGAAGGTCCATGGCCGCGAAGGCTTCCTGGGCCGCCCGCAGGTGGACGCGAGCCTCCCGGCGCTGCCCGCAGCGCCGCAGGACGGAGCCGTACAGCAGTCGGGTGTGCGCCGCCTCGAATGGTTCCGGCCACTCGAGGTGCGCCCGGAGCGCGGCTTCGAAGTGCGCCGAGGCCTGTGGCACAGCGGTCGCCGTCAACCCCCGGCACCGGGCGACGAGCGCCTCCACGGCCGGCGGACGCGGGACCGGATTGACCGCCGCGTAGCGGTCCGCCAGCGCCGCCGCTTCCTCCGTGCGGCGCAGTCCGGCGTACGCCTCGACCAGCGCGGGCGCCACGGGCAACCGGTCACCGACGTGGCCACTGCGCCCCGCCGAGGCCAGCCGCGGTTCCAGGCACGCCACAACGCGGTTGAGGTCGGCCCGTGCCAGCGCGCACAACGCCTCCACCCGCAGCAGGTGTTCGGCCACGTCGGCGGTGCCGGCGCGACGGACGAGATCGCGCGCCTCGGCCAGGGTGCGTTCCGACTCTTCGAAGCGGCCACGCGCGGCGGCTTCCGCCGCGAGCACCAGGCATGCCAGCGCGAGCTCCGAAACGTGACCCAGCGCCTCACCCAGCTCGACCGCCTCACCGGCGCTCGCATAGGCGTCGGTGTGGTCGCCGAGCAGCCACATCCCGGCCGCCCGCATCGCCAGGGCGGGCACGAGGACGCCGAGTGCGCCGGACTCCCGGGCGCGGCCGAACCGCCGTTCCAGCGACGGCACCCCGGCGGCCAGATCGGACAACCATCGACCCGCCAACATGGCGAACAGCAACTGGCGGGGATCGTCGCGGAGCACCGGATCGGTCTCCAGCAGCTGCACCGCCCGGCGCATGTGCTCTCGGCCGACAGTCAGCTCACCCGCGAAGACCTGCGCCGCACCGAGTCCGTACTCGGCGAGCATGCGCTGTTCCGGATCGCCCGGATGGGCGGCCTCGGCCAGGCGGCTCGCCGCGGCCAGCATTCCGGCCGCGTCGTCGAGCCGGTAGCGCAGCATGGTGAGCTGGGCCAGCGCCCGGACTCGGAGCCGGCCGGTGCCGGATTCCGCGGCGGCCGCCTGCAGGTCGGCGGCCCGGGGGATGGAGCCTCCGAACTCCTCCATGACGCCCAGAGCGTGCCAGACGGTGGCCCGCGCCGCGTCGTCGGCGCCGGATCGCGCGTCGAGCACCCGGCCACCCAGCGACCGGGCGCGGTCGATGTCGCCGATCAGGCAGGCATCCGCCACGGCCTCGGCCAGCCGCGCAGCGGCCACCTTGGGGTCGGTGGTGAGTCCGGCCGCCCGCTCCAGCATCGCGGAGGCGCCGGCGAAGCCACCCCGGGCCCGCATCGTCTCACCCGCGGCGGCGAGG
>DASSAL010000011.1:0-17570 GCA_035685405.1 Actinoplanes sp.
TTGCCGAGCGCGATCTCCGAACCGCGCCGGTACACCTCCAGCGTGATCCGCCGCAGCTCGGCCGCGACATCCGCCCCTTCCCGAGCCGCCACGTCGGCGTAGGTGATCGTCTCGTCGTGCCCCTGCCCCGGCGGCACCTTGGTCGACGGGGTGAAGATCGGCCCCGGCAGCCGCGACCCTTCGGTCAACCCGTCCGGCAGCGGGTTGCCGGCAATGGCCCGGTGGTTCGCGTAGTCCCTGATGCCCGAGCCGGCCAGATACCCCCGGGCGATGCACTCCACCATGACCATGGTGAGGCGCTCGACCCGCACGGCCCGGCCCTCCAGGTCGGCCGGCACGTCGGTGGCCGAGCGGATGTGGTTGGGCGCCAGGTCCGCGAGCTGGTCGAACCACCAGAGGGACAGCTGGGTGAGGATCTTGCCCTTGTCCGGGATCGGGGTGGGTAGCACCACGTCGAAGATCGAGACTCGATCGGAGGCGACAAGCAGAAGGTCCTCGCCGTCCGCGTAGACGTCCCTGACCTTGCCCGAGTGCAGCAGCTCCACGCGTCCCCCAGCCTCGCCGAATTCCTGGCGATGCTATCCCCGGCCGCGGCCGACGAAGACGGCGGTCCCGGAGCGGAAACCCTCAAGCCGGCGCCGAGCGGGCCGATACTCGGCCCATGACCCCGATCATCGATCTGGTTCACGACTTGCCGGCCGAGGTGCCATGGTGGGCCTGGGTCGCGATGGCCATCACCGTCTTCGGCGGTCTGCTGGTGCCCGACCCGAGTGACGACAGGTCGGCACAGTCGTAACCCTTACACCTCTGTGGACCCGGACGGCTCGGCGCCAGCTAATCGATACCCATGACGAATCGAGCCACCTCCGCGATCGCCGCCCTCCTGCTGACCTTCGGCGTGCTCGCCTCCTCCGCGGCGATCAGCGCCTCCCCGGCCGCCGCGGACCGGGCGCACGGGTTCGACCGGTTTCTTCGGCGGTACGAAGCCGCGAACACAGCCTTTGTGAACGGCGACCCGACACCCTGGTTGGCGATCACCGCCGAGCGGGACCCGGCGTCGATCTTCGGCGGGTTCGGCGGGCTCGGCGAGGCCGGTGTCGCAGATGTCCACCAGCGTTACCTGCTCGCGGCCGGTGCGTTCCGGCCCAGTGGCGCCGAGGTGGCGTTCGAATATTTGGTGACGGACGTGCGGGGCACGCTGGCCTACACGGTCGCGCTCGAGCGGGCCCAGGTGCGGTATGCCGGGCAGGCCGAGCCACAGCCGCATTTCCTGCGCGCCACCATGATCTTCCGGATGGAGCGAGGGGCGTGGAAGATTGTCCACCGCCATGCGGACACGATGACCGATTTGCACCTGCCCGGCACGTGATCTTCGCCGGACTACCGAACCGTATCGGCCTCCCAATACGCCTCCACCCGCCAGCCGTCCGGATCCAGGCACTTGAACGAGACCAGGTCCGGTTCGTCGTCGCGCTCGACGATCCGTACGCCGTCGGACTCCATCCGGGCCCGCAGGGCGCGGACCACGTCGGCGTTGGGCAGGGCGAAGCCGAAGTGCAGGAAGGTGGTTGAGGGCGGCGCCTCGGTCGCCGGGTGCAGAGCCAGGTCGAATCGGTCGGCGTTACGCACGATCACCGTGCCGTCCGGGAACGACTGGGCGGTCGCCGGCTCGAACCCGAAGTACGTCGTGTAGAAGCGCAGGCTGCGTTCGTAGTCGTGGACCGGCAGCCCGAGATGACAAAGACGCATGGATACTGTCCTACCGCAGAAGTCGGCGGAGAGCCCCCACCACCCGGGTGATCGCCCGCCGGTGCCGTCCGTTGAGTACGTCCAGCAGGCTGTCCACCGCGGTCAGGCGCAACCTGCCGCCGGAATAGATGGCCGCCCCGCGCAGCGGCAGCTCGTCGAGCGCCCGCCGGTAGGTTCGCATCGCGGTCTCGTCGGCCCTGGTCTCCTGGTCGAACGGGGCCATCCGCCAGAGGACCGCGGAGAGCAGGCGGCCGATCCGGGTGGCGCGCAGTTCCGCCAGGCTCGACTGCCGCGTGAACGGACGGACCGGGCGCGGTGTCGGCACGGGCCGGCCCAGGCGCGCGGCGAACTGCTCGTCGGAGACGGCGATCCGTGGCGCAGTAGGGCCGTCCGGGGCAACGTCGACGCCTTCCTTGACGTCAACGGTCACCGTCGCGACGACGTCCACACTGGACCGTGCCACCTCAATGTCGTACCGGCCGGCTGGTATCCGCCAGTCGGCGGCGGTCACGTCGTAGAAGGCGAACGCCCGCGCCGGGATCTCGATCGTCACCGCCGCGCTTCCGCCGGGTGGCAGGCGCACCTTGGCGAACCCGGCCAGTTCCCGCCGCGGGCGCAGCACCACCCCGGTGCGGTCGTGCAGGTACACCTGGACAACGTCGGATCCCGGCCGCTCGCCGACGTTGGTGACGGTGAGGCGGACGGTGAAGCCGTCATCGACCGTGACGTCGTCCCAGTCGAACGTGGTGTAGCTCAGCCCGTACCCGAACGCGACGAGCGGCTCGACGCCGGCCGTGACGTGGTGGCGATAGCCGACGAACAACCCTTCCCGATATTCCACCTGGTGCGGCTCGCCGGGGAACCAGGGATCGGCGGCCACGTCGGTCACCGACGCGGGGAAGGTCTCGGCCAGCCGGCCGCCGGGATCAACGTCGCCGTAAAGGACGTCGACCAGCGCGCCGCCGGCCGCCTGACCACCGAGGTACGACTCGACGATGGCGGCCGGCGCGGCCCGCCACGGCATCAGCACCGGGGCTCCGTTGGACAAGGCGACCACCGTACGGGGGTTCGCGGCCGCCACCGCCGCCACCAGCCGGTCGTGCTGGTCGGGCAGGCCGAGATGGGTACGGTCGAAGCCCTCGCCCTCGTCGGCCGGCGGGAGGCCGACCAGCACCACCGCGACGTCGGCGTTGCGGGCAGCCTCGACCGCCTCGGCGATCAGGTGGTCGTCGGGGTTCGAGCGTTTCGGGTCGTAGCCCCGCGCGTAGGTCACCGCGACCCCGCGGCGGCGGAACTCGTCGAGGGCCGTGGTGATCCGGGTCGGATCGACCAGCGAGCTGCCGGCGCCCTGGTATCGCGGCTGCTCGGCGAACGCGCCGATCAGGGCCACTGACCCGCTGGCCGCCAACGGCAACAGCCCGTTGTTGGTGAGCAGCACGGTTCCCTCGGCGGCCGCCCGGCGGGCGAGCGCGTCGTGGTCGTCGACCTGGATCGCGGCCGGCTCGCTGCGCGGAGACCGGGCCGCCGAACCCGAGATCCGCGGGCATCGGGCCACCAGGTCGAGGACGCGCTGGGCGGAGGCGGTCACCAGGTCGGCGGACAGCTTGCCCCGGGCGACCGCGTCGCGGACCTCGCCGTCCCACAGGCCCTGACTGCCCGGCATCTCCAGGTCCATCCCGGCCGCCACCGCGGCCACCCGGTCGGCGGTGGCCGCCCAGTCACTCATCACCAGGCCGGCGAACCCCCACTCGGCACGCAGGATATCGGTGATCAGGCGCCGGTTCTCGGTCGCGTACACGCCGTTGACCTGGTTGTAAGCCGCCATCACGGTCCACGGCCGGGCGGCCTTGACCGCGTGCTCGAAGCCGGCCAGGTAGATCTCCCGCAGCGTCCGCTCGTCCACGACGGCGTCCACCAGAAACCGGTGGGTTTCCTGGTTGTTGACCGCGAAGTGTTTGAGACACGCGCCGACGCCCCGGTCCTGCAGTCCCCGCACCATGGCTGCGGCGAGCCGGCCGCTGAGCAACGGATCCTCGGCGAAGTACTCGAAGTTGCGGCCGCACAGCGGGTGCCGCTTGATGTTCAGGCCGGGGCCGAGCACCACGTCCACCCCCAGGGCCCGCGCTTCGACGGCCAGCGCGCCCGCGACCTCGGACACCAGTGCTTCGTCCCAGGTGCTGGCGAGCGCCACCGCGGTCGGAAAACAGGTGGACTTCTCGCTTCCACCGATGCCCACGTTGCCCGCGGTGTCCGGCTGGAAGCGCAGGCCGTGTGGCCCGTCGCTGAGGACGCAGGACGGTACGCCGGCTTCCGGCAGCGCCCGCGTACGCCAGACGTCGGCGCCCGAGAGCAGGGCGACCTGGTCGTCAAGACCGAGGTCCTGAGCCGCCGGAGTCAATCCGCTAGCACCAGCGCCTGGGGAGCCGCACGCCGACGATCCGGTCATCCTTCACCGCGATGTCCATGGCGTCGCCGTTGGAATGCAGGATCGAGGCCGACGCCACCCATGACGTGCCCTTCCCGGCCCCACGCGGCTCGTCAGTCGCCGTCCAGGGCCGTTTCCACATCGGAGTAGATCGCCAGATAACGGTCGAGGTTGGTGGCATCCACCACCGCCCGGACGCTGCCGCTGACCGCCGCGAGACGGAACCACCCGTTGCGGGCGGCGGTGCGGCGGTGCGCGTCCACAAACAGGTTGAGCCCACCGGAGTCGCAGAACGTCACCCCGGCGACGTCGAGCACCACGTGCACGCGCCCGTCGGCCAGAGCCTCGTCGATGACCGCCCGTAACCGGCCGGCGGTGTCGTGATCGATCTCGCCGACCGCTGTCACCAGGCGCCCGTGGTCGGCGAAGTCACGGCTGTCCACGGTGAGGGTCTCCGGCGTCATCTTGGCTCCGCATCGTCGTCCGGTCGGCGTGAGGTCGGCGGGATCGTACGCTCGGCCGCGCTCTCCGACCATTGCACCAGCATGAGCGTGGCATCATCGGCCGGCGGTCCGTGCTGATGCCGGGTGACGGCGTGGGAGAGCCGGCGCAGCGTCTCGGGCACCGGGAGGCCGGCCACGTGGTGCTGCTCGGCGAGGTCGACCAGGCGTCGGGTGCCGAACTGCTCACCCAGAGTGTCGCGAGCCTCGGTGACACCGTCGGTATGCAGCAACAGGCGGTCGCCGGGCAGCAACCGTTCCTCCCCGTACGCCGTGATCTCGTTGTCGTCGATGCCCAGGGGGAGGCGGCGGCCGCCGTCGAGGGAGCGCACCAGCTGACCGCCCCGCAACAGCAGGGGCGGCGGGTGACCGGCGTTGAGGTAGCGCAGCACACCGGTGTCGAGGTCGAGCTCGGCCAGGATCGCGGTGGCGAACCGCGCGTCGGTGAACTGTTCCTGGAGGGCGGCGTCAACAGCGCGCGCCTGCCGGCGGAGGTCCCCGCCCGCGCGCCGGGTAGCGCGCACGGCGGCGAGCGCGACGGCGCAGGCCAGTCCCGCCCGGAGTTGATGTCCCGCGGCGTCGAGGATGACGAATTGCGGGCGCCGCCCGTCCACGGCGTAGTCGTACCCGTCCCCACCGACGTCGTAGCTCGGCTCCAGCACCGCGCTGACCACGAAGTCGTTTGTGGTGACCGTCCACGGCTGGAGCATCTGCCACAACATCTCCGCGCCGATCGTCATCGGCCGGGTTCGCCGCTCCTGGTGCAGCCGGTCGCCACGCGGTGTGGTCGTCGTGATCAGGTGCCCGACCAGGCCGGCCACGGCCTCGAAGCGGCGCTGCAGGGTCGCATCCGGATCGGTGCCGGTCGGCACCACGAACTGGATGACGCCCACGCGATCGGTGCCGTTGACCATGGGTGACCACCATTGGTCGCCGGCGTCGGTCCGGACGTGCACCGACTCGACGAGCGAGAAGGCCTGTCCCGCGGACGAGGCGTCCACCGGCAGCGCCTCCGACGCCGGCCGTCCGGGCTCGGGCAGCGGCCACAGCTGCCGCTGCTCGTAGTCGATCAGGTAGACGGTCGTGGCGATGCCCAGCCGGCCCGCCGCCTCACTCAACACCGGGGCGAGGTCCTCGGGCCGCCATCGGTGCGACCGATCCAGCAGCGTCTGGATCAGATCGAGCCACTGGATCTCGGCTGCCATGCCCGACACTGTAAGGCGGCGCTGCGGCGCGTGCCGTGCGACCGGGAAGACGCAACCGCCCGCACCGCTGGCGAGCGGCGCGGGCGGTCCCCCCGTGTGGGCGTGTTACGGGTTGGTGTAGCCGAGCGCGTAGCTGCCGGAGCCGCTGTAGGCGTGCACCCGCCACCGGTAGTAGCCGGCCGTGCCGTTGTAGCTCACGGTCTCGTCCGCCGCCGAGGAGGCGCCCTGTGCGACCACGGACCAGCCGATGCCGTTCCACTTCTGCAGGTACAGGTCGAAGTCGGTGCCGCTGGGCCCGTCCAGGCAGCCGCGGTGCGCGCCGGAGGCCGACGAGTAGTAGTAGCTGCCATTGGGCTGGTAGGCGCTGCCGCCGCTGGACAGCGACCCGGACACGGAGAACTCGTACCCGCTGCACCCGGTCGGCGGGTTGGTCGGCGGCGGCGTGCCGCCACCACCACTGGTCACCAGCGTCCGGCCGTACGCCGACAGAATCTCGTTGACCGGCTGGAAGTAGGTGGTGCCGCCGGAGCTGCAGTTGCCGGACCCACCGGAGGTGACGCCCTGCGCCTGCTGACCGCTCAGCCAGGAGCCGCCCGAGTCACCCGGCTCGGCGCACGCGTTGGTGCGGGTCAGGCCGGAGACCGAGCCCTGCGCGTAGTTGACCGTCTGGTTGAGGGCCTGCACGGTGCCGCAGCGCCAGCCGGTGGTGGAGCCGGAGCGGCAGATCGCGGCACCGACCGCGGCCGCGGTGGAGCCGGCCACCGTCACGTTGCCGCCGGAGTAGTTGTTCACCCACGGCTGCGGGGTCCAGTTCGAGTTGACCGACACCCAGGCGTAGTCGTTGCCCGGGAACGAGGAGCCCTGGAAAGTGCCTTGCGCGACCCGGTTGAAGCCGGTGGTGGCCTGGCCGGCCCGGCCGCAGTGGCCGGCGGTGACGAAGCCGCCGTTCACCGAGAAGCCGACCGAGCAGCGGCCGCTGCCGATGTAGTACGCGTCGCCGCCGCGGACGTCGTACAGCAGCTGGGGTTGCTCAGTGGTGGTGACCACCCGCACCGAGGCCGCGTCCACGCCGCTGGCCTTGATGAACGCCTTGGCCGCGGCGGTACCGCCCCGGGCCTGCACCACGACCGT
Source organism: Actinoplanes sp. (assembly GCA_035685405.1). GTDB lineage: Bacteria > Actinomycetota > Actinomycetes > Mycobacteriales > Micromonosporaceae > Actinoplanes. The sequence goes on from DASSAL010000011.1 coordinate 7,011, forward strand.
GTTGGACTTGACATCGACGTACCAGCCGGGCACCGACGCCGCGGGCGCCTTCGCGGCGGCCTGGTCCAGTCCGCTCTTGACGGCGTCGAGCTTGGCAGCGCTGCGGTTCACCAGCGTCGGCGTGGCGCCGGCGGCGGTGACCTCGGCCGCCTTGGCCGAGTCGGTGACGGCGACGACGAACGACTTCCCGTCGGCGGTCAGCCAGGCGCCGGCGAATGTGGCGCCGAGCTTCTTGCGCAACATCAGCTCGGTGCGGCTGGCGGCGTCGTCGCGGGCGATCCGGTCGCGGGCGCCGGCGGCGGTCAGGCCGAGGTCCCGTTGCATGGCGGCGAGCATCGCGGGGGCGGCAGCCTCGCCGGACAGTGCCGGTGGTGCACTCGGGGGTTCAGCGGCGGCGGGTGCCGCGAGCACGGCGGTCAGAATGCCGGCGGGCAGCAGGATCGCTGCCGCGGCTCCGGCGAGGGTTCGGTTCATCCGGTCACTCCTTGAGGGGGTTGGAGCTGTACGGCGGGCCGCGCGTCGAAAAACGTCGATGTCGGCCGAGGTGCCGTCACGGTAACGGCCGGTTATCGACACTGGTAGATCCCGCGTGGCTCATACCGTGGGCGCATTCAATCCGGTGCATGCAAACGAATGGCCGCATCGACACCGTAGTAGTGTTCAGGCATGCCGCAGCCCGCCGACCGTTCCCCGGGTGCACCGGCAGGCCCGCACCGCCGGGCGCCGACCATGCGGGACATCGCGGTCGCGTCCGGGGTGTCGCAGAGCACCGTCTCGCGGGTGCTCAGTGGCGTCGAGACGCGGGTGCCGATCGCACCGGAGACCCGTGAGCGGGTGATGGAGGCGTCGCGCCGGCTCGCCTATCGGCCCAATCCGCTGGCGCGCGGGTTGCGGGGAGCCGCGACGAACCTGATCGGCGCGGTGGTCCGGGACTTCAGCGACCCGTTCTTCGCCGAGGCCATCGAAGCGCTCGTCACCGAATCGATGGCGCACGGTTACAACGTCGTCCTCGGGCACGTGCATCCGAACCTCGACGATGCGATACCGCTCACGTCGGTGCTGGAAACCCGGCACACCGACGCGATCGTGCTGCTCGGCGACATCCGGGTCCATCCGCAGCTGCTGGACGACCTGCGCAGTTCCCGGGTGCCGGTGGTGGCGCTCTGGCAGGGCACCAGCGCGCTCGAGTTCCCCAGCGCGGACACCGACGACCGGGTCGGCATCCACGCCGGGCTGGACCACCTGGCATCGCTCGGTCATCGCCGCATCGCGTTCGTGAGCGCCGAGCTGCCCGGCGACTTCTGGGTCCGGGAGTTGGCGTACGCCGAGTTCATGCGCGACCGGCTCGGCGGCGTGCCGGACGGCTTCATCCAGCGCTGTCCCAACACGATGACCGGCGGCGACGCGGCGTTGCGCCGCCTGCTGGCGTTGCCGGACCCGCCGACCGCGGTGGCGACCTCGACCGACCTGATCGCCGTCGGGGTCCTGCACGCGGCGCACAGCGTCGGCGCGACCGTCCCGGACCGGCTCTCGGTCGTCGGCTTCGACGACATCCTGATCTCCGGCCACACGGTGCCCGCGTTGACCACGTCGCGGATGCCGACCGCCAAGATCGTCAGCTACGCGATCAACCTGGCGGTCAGCATGGCCCGGGATCCGGAGGCCGGGCGGGAGCCGAGCCTGGAGATCTTCGCCCCGGAACTCATCGTCCGCGACTCGACCGCTCCGCCCGCCCGTCACCCGCACTGAGACCGGCCGGGCCGGCCGTCAACGCGGCAGCCACACCCGCATGCCGCCGACACCCCGATTCGCCCAGGCGTGGTACGGCACGGCGGGCACGGTGCCGTGCTGCGGTCCCACCGCCGGTACGGCGACCCCGACCACTTCGGTGCCCAGGTCCGGCCGGGCAGCCGCGGCGGGTTCGCGCGACGGGTCCCACCGGATGTCCTCCAGCACGCTGCCGTCCGGCAGGTCGGCCGACTCGATGCAGTACACCAGCGGGCCGCGTTCGAACGCCACGCATCCGCGAACGGCGTCGACCCGCGGGTCCGGGTCGATCCGGCGCACCGGCATGTCCAACTGCAGTACCGCCTCGTCGCCGGGACGCCAGACCCGCTCCCGGTCGGCGACTCCCGCCGCCACCGCGACCGGCGCCTCCCCGGCCACCGCGAACGTCCCCGACGCACACCATTCCGGCACCCGAAGGGACAATGTCCACGGGATTTCGGGACTCTGCTCGATGCGGACGGTGATCCGCCCGTCCCAGGGGTACGCGGTGCGCACCGCGATGCCGGCGTCCGCCGCGTCGATGCGCGTGCGGATGTGCGCCGAGGCGTACTGGTGGACCTGGATGCCGGTGTCGTCGGCGGTCGCCAGGTATTGCTGCCACGAGCTGAGCAACCGCATCAGGTTGGGCGGGCAGCAGGCGCAGGCCTGCCACGGCATCCGGCGCCCGTGCCCGACCGGCTCGTACGTGCGGTGCGTGCGGCGCTGCAGCGGGTTGACGTAGAAGAACTCGGTGCCGGACCGCGACAGACCGGACAACACTCCGTTGTAGATGGTCCGTTCGATCGCGTCGGCGTACCCCGGGTCCCCGGTGGCCAGCAGCAGGCGCCAGGCCAGCATGACGCTCGCGATGGCGGCGCAGGTTTCCGCGTAGGCGCGGTCCGGCGGCAACTCGTACGGATCGCCGAACGCCTCGTCGCGGTGCCGGCTGCCCAGGGCGCCGGTCAGATAGCGGCGGGTGCGCACCATGTCGTGCCAGCGGCGCTGCACCGCGGCCAGCAGGTCTTCGTCGCCGCGCTCGACCGCGACGTCCACCGCCCCGCAGTCGAGGTAGAGCTGCCGGACGCTGTGGCCGGCCACCTCCGCAGCCTCCCGGACCGGCTCGTGATCCTGCCAATAGGCCGGGCCGAACCGCCCCGCGCCGAGCAGACCTCGGCCGCGCAGGTCCAGCATCCGGGCGGCCAGCGCCAGGTACCGGTCGTCCCCGGTGGTCCGGGTCAGCTCGACCAGCGCCATCTCGATCTCCGGATGTCCGTCGATCCCGTCCCGGCCGCCGGCGCCGAATTCCCGGTCGATGTGGTGGACGGCCCGCAGCGCGATGGTCATCAGGCGGTCGTCGCCGAGCGCGCGATGCCATGCGATCGCCGCCTGCACGAGGTGGCCCACGCAATAGAACTCGTGACCCCACTGCAGATCGGTGTAGGGCAGCCCGTCGCGCACCACCGTCACGAAGCTGTTCAGGTAACCGTCCGGACGCTGCGCCCGGGCCACGTCCGCGATCGCCTGATCCGCCGCCGCCCGCAGGCCGGGATCGTCGCCGCGGCCCAGTTCCCAGCCGACCGCCTCGAGCCACTTGTAGACGTCGGAGTCGAGGAACGGGAGAAGGGCGCCGCCCGTGTCGGCCTCGGCGCGGTACGTCCCGGTTGCCCCGGCGGCCAGCCGGAGGTTGTCCAGGGTCCCGGCCCGGCGCAGCTGGTCGAAGCCGTGCGGAATGGTGCGCTCACGGTTCAGCCGCAGCCGCTCGGCCCAGAATCCGTCGGGTACGGAGATGCCCGCCGCATCGATCGGCCGCAAGCGGGACTTCGCCGCCGGCGACGGCTGGACGCTCGTTGTTGCATCGGAGATCATTTGACGGCTCCGCTCATCAGGCCGGATACGTAGTAGCGCTGCAGGAGGAGATAGACGGCCACACACGGGATGATCGAGATCGTGATGCCGGCCTGGAGCATGCCCCAGTCGGTACCGCCGAGGCTGGTCTCGGTCCGGGCGGCCGCGAGCACGAGCGGGAGGGTGAACCTGGACCCCTTGCTCATCATCACGAGCGCGCCGAGGAACTCGTTCCACGACATGATGAAGGCGAACAACGCCACCGTCACGACCGCCGGGAAGGCCGCCGGCAGGAAGACCTTCCGCAACGCCTGCAGCGAGTTGGCACCATCCACAATGGCTGCTTCCTCGAGCTCCCGAGGCACCGCAGCGAAGCTGTTGCGCATCACGTAGACGCTGAACGGGAGTTGGATGGCGGTATGCACGATGGCCAGGCCGATCAGCGAGTTGGTCAGGCCGACCTTGGCGAACATCAGGAACATCGGGGTCAGCAGGGCTTGATACGGCACGATCAGGGCGAGCAGCAGGATGACGAAGACGAACTCCTTCAGCGGGACCGCGAACCGGGCCAGCGCGTACGCCGCCGGTACGGTGAGCAGCAAGGTGAGCGCGATGGTGAGCAGCGCCGTCCCGAAGCTGTTGCCGAGATAGGTCAGCAGCCCCTGCTGATAACTCCACAGCCGCTGATAGCTGTCCAGGCTCACCGCGTGCGGCAGGTAGGTGGGCGGTGTCGCGGCGGCCTCGGCGGTCGGCTTCACCGAGGCGAGCACGGACGCCAGCAACGGCAGCAGCATCACCGTGCACAGCGCGATGCAGACCGCGCCGAGCAGGTAACGACGCCGGCCCGCCGGCCCGGCCGCCCGGCTCATGCGTGGCTCCGGCGGGTGAGCAGGAGTTGCACCACGGTGAACGCCAGGATGGTCAGTGCCAGCACCATCGACAGGGCGGCGCCGTAGCCCAGCCGCAGGTACGGGAAGGAGTTGAGGTACACGAAGAACACCGAGGTGGACGTCTGATTCTGCGGCTGACCGGCGGTCATGATGTAGAACTGGTCGAACGCCAGCAGCGACCCCACCACGCTGAGCAGGGTCACCAGCAGCACGGTGCGCAGGGTCAGCGGCAGGACGATCCGGGTGACGCGCTGCCAGAATCCCGCCCCGTCCACCACGCTCGCCTCGGTGACCTCGGTCGGGATGGCCTGGATCGCCCCGATGAACAGGACCATGCCGAAGCCGATCACCTTCCAGACCACCGAGACGATGATCGCGTAGTTGGAGCGGTCGGCGTCCACGCCCAGCCAGACCACCGGCTCGCTGATCACGCCGAGGTCTTGCAGGGTCGCGTTGATCAGCCCGAAGTCGGTGCTGAACAGCCAGTACCAGAGCAGGCTGCTCACCCCGAGCCCGATCACGACCGGTGTGAACAGCACTGTCCTGGTGACCCGCAGCAGCGGGGTGTTCCCCGAAGCGAGCAAAGCGAGCAGATAGCCACCGATGATGAGGATCGGCGTGATGATCAATGTGTACTTGAGGGTGAACCCGAACGACACCCAGAACTGGTGATCATTGAATGCGCGGGTGTAGTTGCTCAGGCCCACCCATGTCGGAGGGCTGATCAGTGACCAGTTGTGCAGGGACATCCACGCCATCTGCGTCAACGGGTACACCGTGAACGCCAGCACGAACAGTAGTGCCGGGCTCAGGTACAGCAGCCCGAGCCAGCGGCGTCTCCAGCCCCGGTACATGCACTACCCCTGAGCGGCGATGTCCTTCATCGCCTTCTTGGCGTCGGCGATGACGGTGTCGAGGTTGTCGTCGGTGTAGTACGCCCGTTGCAGCATCTGCAGCCACGGACCCTGCGGTGAGTTGATCTGCTCGAAGAACGTGGTGGTGTACGGCGTCCGCCCGACGGTCAGCGCCCGGGCCACGTCCTGGACCAGCGGTTCCGCGGTGAAGTACTTGTTCTCCACCATGTCCTCGCGCGTGGTCAGGTTGAGCGCCTTGGCGTACACCTCGACCTGCACGTCGTCGGAGAGCAGGAACTTCATGAAGTTCACCGCGTCGGCCACCCGGTCGCTGCCCTTCGGCACGACGACCAGATCGCCGCCGATGAACGACGCGGACGAGGTCGGCGCGGTGCCGGGCAGCAGCCCGATGCCGAACTCCATGTTCTTGTTCTGCTGCCGGGCCAGCGTGATGTTGAAGTTGCCGGTGCCCATCATGCCGATCTTGCCGGAGCCGAACTGCAGGTGGAACGTCTCGCCGTTCTCGGCCCGCGCGCCCGCCGGGACGTTGCCGGCCTTCACCATGTCCCGGGTGAACTGCAGCACCTGTTTGACGCCGTCGCCGGTGAGCGGCTCGTCGTCCGGACCGGCAGCCTCGATCTTCGCCCCGGACGCCCACATCAGCGGCCCGACGGTGAAGATGTTGCAGCCGGCGCAGTTGCCGGGCAGGTAGTAGCCGGTCACGCCGCCACCCAACGCGGTGATCTTGTCGGCGTACGAGCGCATCTCGGCAAGGCTGGCCGGCGGCTTCTCCGGGTCCAGTCCGGCCTTCTTGAAGAGATCCTTGTTGTAGAACAGGGCCGACACGTCGGCGTAGAGCGGCACTCCGTACAGCTTGTCCTCGTAGGTCGCCACCGTCATGTGGCCCTTGCTCGCCGTCGTGAGCTCCGGCCAGTCGCGGATCCGGCTGGTCAGGTCGACGAGCTGCTGGGCCTTCTCGAACTGCGGCGCGTAGATCAGGTCCATGCCCATCAGGTCGGGGACCTCGCCGGATGCGATGCCCTGGGCGATCTTGCCGACCATCTCGGTGTGCGGGATGTAGGTCAGGTTGATCTTGCAGGTCGGGTTCTTGGTGTTCCACGCCTCGACGAGCATGTCCACCATCTGCTTGTTGCCACCCGAGCGCTCCCACATGGTGAGGTCGCCGGTGCTCGCGCAGGACGTCGTGGCGGGCGCGACAGCTTCTTGTTCTTCAGGCTGGTTCTCGTCGGAACCGCACGCGGCGACGAGAGCCAGTGCGGTCGCGGTGGCTAGGACGGCCCGCCAGGAACGGGTCCACATCTCATGCCTCCTCCATTCCGGGGAACCCGGATGACCGGACGATGCGGACGACCAACCTTCGGTCTCCGGGTAAGGCGGCACGCTACTCGCCCATGCATACGATTGCGCTCATTCGTTTTCATTTTGAGATGTAGTTCTCTCCGAGGCCGGTTGACGCCGGCGCACGGGCTGCCTAACCTCTGGGCCACGCAGCGGCGGACGACCGCGCACATCGACATTCCTTGACCTGTCAGCAGGCAGGTCGGACCCTTTCGCGCGCTCCGATGACCGTCCGCCCGCGATCTCCGTCGCGCCCGGCCGGCCCTCCGTGAGCAGCGCCGTTCGGTCACGCCGCCGGCGGTCGCCGACGGCCTCCGCACGCGAAGGAGGCACCGATGACATCCATCCCACGATCGAACAGGCCCTCGACACCGTCCCGCTCAGCCGGCTGACCCGCCGCCGGTTGCTGCACGGCACCGGGCTGGCCAGCGCTTCGCTCGGCACCCGACCCAGGGACCGGTGAAGCTGCAACTTCCGGTCCCCTATCGGCGGTCTTTCCGGCGCGAGCGCTTCCGTCCGGCGCGGATAACCCGCGCTCAACATTGACGAAAGCCACTCACTCTGCTTAGCGTACGAAGGTCCTCCGGAGGACCCGCGCCCGAAAGTTTCAGAGCCTCCTCGTCGGCCGCTGGGCCCTCCGACGCTCGCGAAGGAGTGACCTTGCTCAAGACCTATCGCGTCGCCGTGGCAGCTCTCGCCACATCGGCGCTCCTGATCGCCGGTGTACCGCCGGCCCAAGCCGCCCCGACGGCGGCCGGCGGCACCGCGGCCGTCGACAACCGGTCCGACCGGCCGCACCTCACCCTGCGTCGGGCGGCACCGCGCGACCTGCGCATCGGCACCGCCGTGGCGGGCGGCGGCCACCACCTCGACCAGCCGTACCCGGACCCGTTCACCTACGACCAGGAATATCGGCGGGTGCTGGCCCGCGAATTCAACTCGGTGTCGCCCGAGAACCAGATGAAGTGGGAGTTCATCCACCCGGAGCGCAACCGGTACAACTTCGGCCCGGCCGACGCGATCGTGAAGTTCGCCCGGCAGAAGGGCCAGGTCGTCCGCGGGCACACGTTGCTCTGGCACAGCCAGAACCCGGCGTGGCTGAACGAGGGCACGTTCACCAGGGCGGAACTGCGCCGGATCCTCAAGGACCACATCTTCACGGTGGTCGGCCGGTACCGCGGCAAGATCCACCAGTGGGACGTGGCCAACGAGATCTTCAACGAGAACGGCGAATACCGCCAGGAGAACATCTTCATCCGTGAGCTGGGTCCGGGCATCGTCGCCGACGCGTTCCGCTGGGCGCACCGGGCCGACCCCAAGGCTCAGCTGTTCCTGAACGACTACGGCGTGGACTGGCCCGGCACCAAGGTGGACGCCTACGAAGCACTGGCCCGGCAGTTGCTCGCCGACCGGGTCCCGCTGCACGGCTTCGCCTCGCAGGCCCACCTGAGCATGCGGTACGGGGCACCGGACCAGCTGCGCGGCGTTCTCCAGCGCTTCGACGACCTCGGCCTCTACACCGCGATCACCGAGCTGGACGTCCGCATGGACCTGCCGGAGAGCGGCGTGCCGACCGCCGAGCAGCTGCAGACCCAGGCCCTGTACTACAAGACCGTTCTGGACGCCTGCCTCGCCGTGACGGACTGCAACTCGTTCACCATCTGGGGCTTCACCGACAAGTACTCCTGGGTGCCGGTGTTCTTCCCCGCCGAAGGCGCCGCCACCGTGATGTGGGACGACTTCACGCCCAAGCCCGCGTACTACGCCCTCCGCGACACCCTGGCCGAAGCACGCTGGAGCCGCTGACGCGCTGGCACCACCGGATTCTCGCGGCCGTGACCCCGTGGTCACGGCCGCGAACCGTGTTTCATGAAGGCATGACGATCCGGGTGGCGATGTGGTCCGGCCCGCGCAACATCTCCACGGCCATGATGCGCAGCTTCGGTTCCCGGGCCGACACCGTCGTGGTCGACGAACCGTTCTACGCGCACTACCTGGCCGGCACCGGCCTCGACCATCCGGGCCGCGACGCGGTGCTGGCGAACCAGCCGACCCGTTGGCAGGACGTGGCCGCGGCGCTGACCCGCCCGCTGCCGCCCGGGGTGACCGTCTCCTACCAGAAGCACATGGCCCACCACCTGCTGCCCGGCATGGGCCGGTCCTGGCTGGATGCGCTCACCCACGCGTACCTGATCCGCGATCCCGCGCACGTGGTCGCCTCCTACGCTCGCGTGCGCGGCGAGCCGACGCTGGCCGATCTGGGTTACCCGCAACAGGTGGAGATTTTCCGGGCGTACGGCGGACCGGTGGTCGACGCCGCCGACGTGCTGCGCGATCCCGCCGCGGTGCTGGCCCGCCTCTGCGCCGCGCTCGGTCTCGCCTTCGACGAGGCCATGCTGCGGTGGGCGCCCGGACCGCGGGACACCGACGGCGTGTGGGCTCCGCACTGGTACGCGGCCGTCCGCGCGTCCACCGGCTTCGCACCGTACGACCCGGCACCGGCCGAGGTGCCGGCCCGGCTGCGCCGGTTGGTGGACGCCGCCCAGCCGTACTACGACGAGCTCGCCGCCCACCGGCTGTGACCGGTCACGGCAGCACCCGGGTGCCGTTGGCCCGGGCGTGCTCCTGATAGCGCCGGGCGATCCGGGTGGTCAGGGCACCGGGCCGGCCGGCGCCGATGGTGCGGCCGTCGATCGTGGTGACGCCGGCGATCTCGCCCATCGTGCCGGTGCAGAACACCTCGTCGGCGGCGTACATCTCGGCCGGCGACACATCGCGGACCGCCGCCGGGATGTCGTTCGCCCGTGCCAGATCCAGCACGGTATGCCGGGTGATGCCCTCCGGGCAGGCCACCGTACGGGGCGTGACCAGCGACCCGCCGATCACGGCGAACAGGTGGGTGGCGTTGGTCTCCGCGACGAATCCCCGGCCGTCGAGCATCAGCGCGTCGTCGGCGCCGGCCGCGGTCGCCTCGATCTTGGCCAGGATGGAGTTCAACAGGTTGGCGTGGTGGATCTTCGGATCCAGGACGTCCGGCCCGGGACGCCGCACGCTCGACGTGATCAGGCGCAGCCCGGTGGTGTCGTACACCGGCGCCTTGTGCTCGGCCAGCACGATCAGCGTCGGACCGGCCTGGTTGAGCCGCGGATCCATGCCGCTGGTGATCTTCACACCGCGGGTCAGGGTTAGCCGGATATGCACCCCGTCGTCCATCCCGTTGGCGCTCAGGGTGGCCGTGATCGCGTCGCTGATCTCCGCGTCGCTGGGAACCACCGCGAAGTCCAGCGCGATCGCCGAGCGGCGCAGCCGGGTCAGGTGCTCGGTCAGTCCGAAAATCGCTCCGTCGTACAGCCGAAGTCCCTCCCAGACGGCGTCGCCGCCCTGCACCGCCGAGTCGAACGGTGAGATGCCCGGCTCGTCGCGGTGTCGAAGCACGCCGTTGACCCAGTACACGAGGTCGGCATTGCGCTCGTCGTAGGTCTGCAGCATCGCTTCACCGCCGGGGCGGGTTGGTGATCCGGGGTACGAAGCGCGGCGTGCGCCGGGCGTACTCGTCGTACCCGGGATAGAGCTCCCGCAGCTGGCGCTCCTCCCACCGCGCCTTGGCCGTGAGCACCGCACACAGCCCGACTGCCGCAGCCGGTCCGGCTCGCCCGCCGGCCAGCAGGCCGCGCGCCACGGATGCCAGCATCACGCCCGAGTACATGGGATGGCGTACCACCGCGTACGCGCCCCCGGTGCGCAACCGGCCGCCGGCCGGCGGCAGCGGCATCGCGGTGAGGTGGCGACCCTGCGCGCCCGCCCCGGCGGTGGCGACCACAAATCCGGCACCCATCGCGATGCCG
>DASSAL010000012.1:0-17602 GCA_035685405.1 Actinoplanes sp.
CAGAGCGACCGGTGCGCTCGGCCCAGCGACCGGTGCGGCGGCCGGCAGGCCACTCTGGTCCCCCCCGACTGAGGCCGAGCCCGGCACGGAGGGCGCCGGGGCGGACGAGACCGGCGCACCCCCGGTGAAGGACAACGGTGCCGGCGCCGGCTCGTCCAGAGTGACCCCGGCAGCGGCCGGCGACGGCCCCGGCCCGGCCGGCACCCCCGCGGACGGCAGACCCCCCGGCGGCAGGCCCGCGTCCGGCACCGCGGTAGACGGCGCCGCGGTGAACGGCGCTTCGGTGAACGGAGCCGCGGTGAACGGCGCCCGCTCCGTACCGCCGGCCGGAAGGCCCAATGGCGACCCCAGCCCGTGCCGTGCCGCCGCGACCAGCCCGGACCGCTCCGCCAGGCCGGCGGCGAACAGCACCTCCGCCGCCGCCCGCCCGGACGGGCCGGGCAACGGTTCGCCGCAGACCGGGCAGATGGTCATGCCGTCCCGCGGACCGCCCCCGCCGGCGTGCGCCTCCACCATCTCCCGGGCGGTACGCGCGAGCACGCTGTCCGGATTCACGTATGTGCCAGTCGAAACCATCCTGCCTTCTCCCCCGTCGGTGGCCCGCAGCGCGACGGCACGACGCCGCGTCAGCACAAGTCCACCGCCTGGGGAGCCGCTTCGTGTCGTTTTCGCGCAATCGGTAACCACACGTGGCGGGTTTGAGTGATCATCGGAGGGGCAGTCCGTCGGCATGTCGGACGAGCACGGCGCGGTTGTCACCCCGTACCCCGATGCCCGCTGCTGATCCGCGGCGCCTTCATCCTGCGGACACCCGACGGTGCGGTGATCGAACCGGGCCGGGCCACCGTGGCGCTGTGCCGCTGCGGGAAGTCGGCCATCAAGCCGTTCTGCGACGGTACGCACAAGTCGTTCGGCTTCAAGGCGGGAAGCGCGGGAAATCCCGCCCCGCGCACTCACGACCGCAACGACGACTCACCGGCCGACCAGCGGTCCAGCACGTAGCCGGCCCATTCCGCGTCCACGGCCAGCGCGCACCGCGCACCGAACAGCACGTCGCCGGCCAGTTCCGGTTCGGCGGCGCAGAACGATCCGCACAAGTCGTACGCGGCGATCTGCTCGTGCGCCGCGTCCGCCTCCACGTGCTCGTCGTAGAACGTCGTCGCGTCCTCGTCCCCGCCGAGCCGGCGCAGCCCGTTGCCGTACGCCCGGTTCGGGCCGGTGGACGTCATCTCGTACGCCGCGAGGTGTCCGAGCAGCGCCCCGCGCCACCGCCGGTGCAGCCCGAACAGCGACATCAGGGTTGTTGGTGGCCAGGGTGGGCGCCGGCGCCACGTTCACGTACCCGCCGTACGTGGTGTCCAGCCCGAGGGCGGCCATCGTCCCGCGGAACAACTCCTGGTGCATCCGGTGCACCCGGCCGTTGCCGTACTCGTCGATCTGGATCTCGATCAGCGCCGCCTTGGCCTGGCCGGCCAGCCGCGGGATGGCGAACGTATGCGGGTCGGCCTCCCGCAGGTGGTAAACCGAGCGGTGGGCGACGAACTCGCGGAACTGTTCGTAGGTCGCCTTGCCGCGCAGATATTTCGACAGCGACGGGCCGGTGTCCGACGACGCGAGCTCGACCAGTGCCGCCGGCACGGCGGCCGGTTCGGGGTTGGGCACCGGACCGACCAGGTCGTGCAGGTGGGCCAGGAACCGGGCTTCCAGCAGGCCGCGCAGGCGGATCAGGTCCGGGTGCCACTCCCAGGTGTCGTCCACACCGTCCCAGCCGCGGTAGCTGAGCTCGTACAGGACGAACAGGGCCAGGTGCAGATCGTCGTCGGAGTCGGGGGCGGGAAACGGCCGCGGTTCTTACCGGCTAGTACCGATGTCACCGCGGCGGACAGCGGGCCGCGGGCGGAGGGCATCTTCACGCCGGCTGGATGCCCGCGGCCCGGGTGATCAAACTGCCGCGGTGTCTCCGTCGCCGTACCGCAACACCGCACCGATCCCGTGCTCCAGCTCGACCTCGTCGGGCTGGACCAGGATCAGTTCGGCGCCGGTGCCGACGATCGCCCGCAGCAGCGCCGCGTCCGCCCGTACCTCGGTGGGGTTGTTGATGCCGGAGTCGCGCAGCGTGAACTGGTCGACGGCGATCAGCGTCGGGTCGTCCGGGCTGATCCACAGCGTGTCGGTGGACGACGCGTCGTTGATCAGCAGCACCGTGTCGGCCTGGCCGCGCTGCAGCCGGGTGACCACGTCGGCCAGTCCGGCGCTGCCGCTGCCCGCGCCGCGCTGGGCACGATACCGGTCGATGGCCTCGCGCGCGTGCCGGTCGGCGACCTCCGCGATCGCCTGCACGGTGACGTCGTCGAGCGCTTCCTCGTCGTCGGCCTGCCGGCTGCCGGCGTCGGTCACCACCACCCGGTCGCGCCAGCGGGCCGGCAGGCGCTCGGCGACCAGCGGGGTGGTGCGCACGTCACCGCCGATGACGATCACCTCGGCGCCGACCGCCTTCGCGAGCTCGGTCACCGCGGCGGCCACGTCACCGGCGTTGCGCTTCCAGGTCTCCTCGGCGGCCTGTAGGTAACGCCGGTGGGACCAGCCGCCGACCCGCGGCTTGCGGATCGGGAAGCTGTCGCTGCCGGTCACCCGTCGCCGTCGCGGGGCGCCGCCGACGGTCAGTCCGGTGAGGTCGGCGCCGGTGCGGTCGGACAGCACCCGCACGTACGGGATCTCCTCGCCGCGCTGGGCGATTAGCGGCATGGCGTGCGGCAGGGTGCGGTAGGTGGCCAGGTCGGAGGCGGGCGGCGCGGCCAGGGTGTCCACCAGCACCGCTTCCCCGGCGGTGGCGAAGACGGCCAGGCCGTACTGCCCGGACTGGTACGGGTGACCGGTGATCGCCTCTTGCACGGCGTCCAGCGTCGCGTCGTCCGCGCCCTCGTCGGCGAGTTGCCGGCGCAGGGCCCGCCAGCGCAGCTCGATCTGATGGTCGGCGTTCTCCTCGGCGCGGGTGGCGTCCAGGTAGACCGAGGCCCACGGGCCGGGCCGGTCGAAGAGCGGGCGAAGAACAGACAGGTCCATGCGGTGGGCGTACCCGCTCGGGCTGCCGTGAATCGTATTCACTCACTGTGCATGTGAGTGCACGCTCCGTAGCATTACTTCATGGATGACACCGAGCTGCACCGCGAGCGGATCCTCCGGCACGCCGGCCCGGTCATCACCGGCCGGTTCCTCGGGTATCGACCGTCGTACACCCGCGAGGTGAAGATCGGCCAGCCGCTGGTGCTGGCCGTTTTCGTTTCCGCCACCCTGGCCCGCCTGCTGCTCGCCCTGGTCCGGCTCAGCGGCCGCAGCGCCCACCGCCGGTTCCGGGATCTGAAGAAGGGTCCCGAGTTCCTGGTGACACCGCTGCGGCTGCGCGACGACCTGGGCCAGGTGTACGAGGTCGAGATGCACGGCCACCTGCCGCTGTCCGCCCTGCACCGGGGCGACCTGATCCAGATCATCACCGGTGCCCAGCCGGACCCGACGCTGCCGGTCAAGCTGCTGCGCATGGTCAACCTGACCACCCTGCAGCCGCTGTGTCCCCGCATCCCCACGCTGTGGTCCCACCTCGGACCGGCGCTGCTCCTTCAGGCCGCGCTGGGGCTGACCGTGGCGGCGGCGGCAGCGGTGGCCTGGGTCGGTTGACCAGGCCACCCGCGCATCGATGCGTGGGCATCGAACGCCCTGGGTAAGGCCCATCGAGAAGGCTCACCGCCAGGTCTGGCCCTCGGGAGCCGGGCGGTGGATCATAGGTGCGGTACTACTGCGGGTGAAAGGGCGGTCCGCTATGGGTGAAGAAGTCGAGCAGCGGAACTTCACCCGGGAGGACCGGGCCCGATACCGCCACAAGATCCGGCGCAGCCTCGACGTGTTCGCGTCCATGCTGCGCGAGGCGCGGTTCGAGTTCGAGCGCCCGCTCACCGGCATGGAGATCGAGCTCAACCTGATCGACGACAAGTGCGATCCGGCGATGCGGAACGCCGAGGTGCTCAACGCCATCGCCGACCCGGACTTCCAGACCGAGCTGGGCCAGTTCAACGTCGAGATCAACGTGCCGCCGCGACGGCTGGCCGGCGAGGAGAACGCCGACCTCGAGCGCGCGCTGCGGGCCAGCCTGAACAACGCGGAGGAGCGCGCCCGTGAGGCCGGCGCCCACATGGTGATGATCGGCATCCTGCCCACCCTGCGGCGCGAGCACATGACCGCGGAGTCGCTGTCCGCCAACCCGCGCTACAAGCTGCTCAACGAGCAGATCTTCGCGGCCCGTGGCGAGGATCTGGACATCCGGATCGACGGCCTCGACCGGCTGGCGGTCACCACCGACACCATCGCGCCCGAGTCGGCGTGCACCAGCACCCAGTTCCACCTGCAGGTCAGCCCGCAACAGTTCGCCGCGTACTGGAACGCCGCCCAGGTGATCGCCGGCGTGCAGGTGGCCCTGGGCGCCAACGCGCCGCTGCTGTTCGGCCGCGAGCTCTGGCGGGAGACCCGGATCCCGCTGTTCGAGCAGGCCACCGACACCCGGTCGGAGGAGATCCGGGCCCAGGGCGTACGCCCGCGGGTGTGGTTCGGCGAACGCTGGATCACCAGCGTCTTCGACCTGTTCGAGGAGAACGTCCGCTACTTCCCCGCGCTGCTGCCGATCTGCGACGAGGAGGAGCCCGCGGACGTCATGGAACGCGGTGACACCCCGCAGCTGAGCGAGTTGCGGCTGCACAACGGCACGGTGTACCGCTGGAACCGCCCGATCTACGCGGTGGTCAAGGGCCGGCCGCACCTGCGGGTGGAGAACCGGGTGCTACCCGCTGGGCCCACCGTGGTCGACACCATCGCCAACGCCGCGTTCTACTACGGGCTGATCCGCGTGCTGGCCGACGCGGAACGTCCGCTGTGGACCCAGATGTCGTTCAGCGCTGCCGAGGAGAACTTCCACGCCGGCGCCCGCCACGGCATCGACGCGTCGATGTTCTGGCCCGGCCTCGGCTACGTCCCGGTGACCGAGCTGGTGCTGCGCCGCCTGCTCCCGCTGGCCCGCGAGGGCCTGGACCGCTGGGGCGTGTCGGTGTCCGAGCGGGACCGGCTGCTCGGCATCATCGAGCAGCGTTGCCTGCGCCACCGCAACGGCGCCATGTGGCAGGTGGACGTGCTGCACGCCCTGGAGGCCGACGGCATGGGCCGGCAGGAGGCGCTGCACGAGATGCTGAGGCGGTACCTGCCGCTCATGCACAGCAACACACCGGTCCACGAGTGGCCGGTTTCCTGAGTGCCCGGTGCGCGGTCAGGGTGACCCGACCCGGCCGACCGCCTTCTCGGTGGCCGGCAACGGTTCCGGAGCCAGCTTGTCCAGCTCGGCCACCACGTCCGCCACGGCGAGCGCGGATTGCTCGATCAAGGGGCGCAGGCGGCGGTAGAGCGCCGCGTCCTCCGGGTCCGGCCGGGTGTGTTCGTTGATCGCCACCAGCGCTGCCGCCTCGTCCAGGTCGGGCAGTTCGCCGAGCGCGTGCAGGCCGAGCAGGCAGGCGCCCAGCCCGGTGCCTTCGGACGTGTCCGGAATCGCCACCGGCAGGTCCAGGGCGGCGGCCAGGATCCGCACCCACAGGTCGGACGCCACCGCGCCGCCGGTGGCGCGGACCTCGGTGACCTCGTGTCTCTCGGCCGCGAACGTGTCGCGCACCAGGGCCAGCTGCTGGCAGACGCCCTCCACCGCGGCCCGCACCAGGTGCGGCCGGCCGTGCTCCCGGCGCAGACCGATGTACGCGCCGCGCAAGCCGGACCGCCACCACGGCGCGCGCTCGCCGAGCAGGTACGGCAGGCAGAGCAGCCCGCCGCTGCCGGGCGGCGCGCTCGCCGCCTCGCCGAGCAGCGCCGCGTCCAGGCGGTCGGCGTCCTCGCCCTCGGCGGCCGGCTGCCCGAACGGGGTGGCGAAGGCCTGCGCGCCCCAGCGCACCACGGATCCGGCGTTGTTGACCGCGCCGCCGATCACCCAGCGCTCGTCGGTCAGCGCATAGCAGAACAGCCGCCCGGCCTCGTCCGCGACGGGCCGGTCGACCACGGTCCGCAGCGCCCCGCTGGTGCCCAGTGACACCGCGGCGACCCCGGCCGGGGTGGCGCCCACGCCGAGGTTGGCCAGCGGCCCGTCGGCGGCCCCGATGATCAGCGGGGTGTCCGGCGGCAGCCCGGCCGCGTTCGCGAGCTCCGGCCGCAGCCGCAGCCGATGGGTGGTCGGCACCACCTCGGCGAGCTGCTCCGGTCGCACCCCGGCGACCTCCAGCGCCTCCGGATCCCACCGTCGGTGGTGAATGTCGTAGAGGCCGGTGCCCGAGGCGATGGACAGGTCGACGAGGTACGGCGCGTCCGCCAGCTCGGCCAGCACCAGCTCCTTGACCCCACCCCAGCGCGGGGTCGACCGCAGCGTCTCCGGGTCGGTCTCCTTCCACCAGGCCAGCTTGGTCAGCGGGGACATCGGGTGCACCGGCGTGCCGGTGCGGGCGTGCAGTGCCTTGGTGAGTCCCGCTGCGGCGAGCTGCTCGCTCTGCGCGCCCGCCCGGCCGTCCGCCCAGGTGACCAGGGGACCGGCCGGACGCCCACCGGCGTCCATCGGCACGAGCGCGTGCAGGAACGCGCTGAGGCTCACCGCGATCACCCGGTCGCCGCGCTCCCGGCACTTCGCGGCGACGTCCACCAGGGCCTCGGCGGCGGCGTCGCGCACGTGCGCCGGATCGAGCTCGGCGCGTCCGGGCCCGGGCACCGACAGCGGATAGTGCACGCTGGTCACCGCGCACACCGTGCCGTCGCGGCCGGCCGCCACACCCTTGGTCGCGGTGGTTCCGGTGTCGATGCCGATCACCACGTCCATGCCCGCCTCCGTCTCGGATCGTTCGAGAAGACCCTAATGCGGGGAGGTCGGCTAGCGCCTTCCGGCCGGCCCGGTCGTGCGGGTCCGCGGGCTCAGGTCCGCAGCTTCTCCGCGTACGCCGCCCGCAGCTCCGCCCAGCCGTGCTCGCGGGCCTCCTCGCCGCGCACCGCCTGGACGTCGGCACCGGCCAGGTGCTGGTCCATCTGATCGAGGCAGATGTGCCAGCCGGCGGCGAACGGGGCCACGTCCGGGTCCGTCACGGTGTGCCGCAGGGTCAGCCGGGTGCCGTCACCGAACGGCTCGAGCTCCCAGCGCAGCAGGTCTTCGCCCCAGGTGTGCTCCAGCAGCACCGGCGGTTCCACCCGGCGCACCTCGGCGGGCAGGTCCTCCTCCCGGTCACCGTCCACCATGGTCAGCGTCGCGTGGCCGGTGGTGCCGAGGTCGCGGGACGGGCGGAAGGGCGCCCAGCGGTCGAGTTCGGCCGGATCGGTCAGCGCCGCCCACACCGCCTTGGGCGGGTGGGACAGGTCGCGGATGAAGATCAGGGTCCAGGTGTCGCCGTCCGGCACTACGCGGACGTCGTCGAGATCGTCGGTGGTCATCGGTGCTCCTTGGCATTGAGGTGGGCGTCGGGGTGGGCGTCGAGGTGCCGTTCGAGCCGGTCCAGGTGGCGGGTCCACATCTGGCGATACGGGGTGAGCCACGCGTCCAGCTCGCGGAACGGGCCCGGCTCCAGCCGGTAGATGCGCTGCTGCGCCGCGGTGCGGGCACTGACCACGCCGGCGTCGCGCAGCACCCGCAGGTGCTTCGACACCGCCGGCTGGCTCATCCCGAGGGCCGCGACCAGGTCGCCGACGCTCGCCTCCGAGCCGCGCAGGGCGTCGGCGATCCGGCGCCGGGTCGGCTCGGCGAGCGCAGCGAGGACGTCCATGCCTGATAGGTTATATAACTGAAGAGGCATGTGCAATGCGGCATCCGTGCGGGTGCTGATCGTGACCCTCCGGCTCGACGGGTGACATGGCCCCGTACACCGGGCTCGGCACCCGGCTGCGGGACGCCGGCCACCGGGTCACGGTGGCCGAGCACGCGTCATTCGGTGCCGTGTTCGGGGCGCGGTGGGGCTGCCGTTCACGCCGCTGCCCGGCGACCTGCGGGCGGTCCTTCCGCACGCCCGCGACCGGGCTGGCGTCCGCCCGTCGATCTGGTCGACTTCCTCGCCGCGGGACCGCCGCCGGGCGTCATCGGCTTCGGCAGCACCCCCATCGCCACCTGGCCGGCCGGACTGCCCGGCCAGGCCCGGTTTGGGAATCCGGCCAGGTGCGAGCCCTGGTCGGATTCCCCAAGCCGGGCCTAACTCTCAACCCCGCTGGTCGATGGGCACAAACTCGCGCTCCGGCGATCCGGTGTACAGCTGACGCGGCCGCCCGATCTTGGTGGTCGGGTCGTTCATCATCTCGCGCCACTGGGCGATCCAGCCGGGCAGCCGGCCGAGCGCGAACAGCACGGTGAACATCTTGGTCGGGAAGCCCATCGCCTTGTAGATCAGGCCGGTGTAGAAGTCCACGTTCGGATAGAGCTTGCGGGACACGAAGTAATCGTCGGACAGCGCGATCTCCTCGAGCTGGAACGCGACGTCCAGCAGCGGGTCGCGCCGGTCCATCTTGGACGCCAGGTCCTGGGCGGCCTTCTTCACGATGGCGGCGCGCGGGTCGTAGTTCTTGTAGACCCGGTGGCCGAAGCCCATCAGCTTGACGCCCTTCTCCTTGTTCTTCACCCGGGTGACGAAGGAGTTGACGTCGCCGCCGTCGTCGCAGATCCGCTGCAGCATCTCCAGCACGGCCGCGTTGGCGCCACCGTGCAGCGGGCCGGACAGGGCGTTCACGCCGGCCGAGATGGAGGCGTACAGGTTGGCCTGCGCCGAGCCGACCAGCCGGACCGTCGACGTGGAGCAGTTCTGCTCGTGGTCGGCGTGCAGCACGAAGAGCATGTCGAGGATCTTGGCGACCTGGGGGTCGGCGTCGTAGTTCACGGTCGGCAGGCCGAACGTCATGCGCAGGAAGTTGGGGACGTACTCCAGCGAGTTGTCGGGGTAGGGCAGCGGGTGCCCGATGCTCTTCTTGTAGGCGTACGCGGCAATTGTCGGAAGCTTCGCCATCAGCCGGATTGAGGAGATCTCCACCTGCCCCGGATCAGCCGGGTCGAGCGCGTCCTGATAGAAGGTCGACAGCGCGGTGACCGCGGAGGACAGCACCGCCATCGGGTGCGCGTCGCGCGGGAAGCCGGAGAAGAACGAGCGCATCTCCTCCTGCAGCAGGGTGTGCAGCCGGATCTTGTCGGCGAACTCGGCCAGCTGCGCCGGCGTCGGCAGGGCGTCGTGGATCAGCAGATACGACACCTCGAGGAAGGTCGACTTCTCGGCGAGCTGCTCGATCGGGTATCCGCGATAGCGCAGGATGCCCGCATCACCGTCGATGTAGGTGATGGTCGACGAGCACGACGCCGTGTTCATGAAGCCGTTGTCGACGGTGACGAAACCGGTCTCCTTGAGCAGGGAGTTGACGTCGATGCCGCTGGGTCCCTCGACCGCCGCGCGGACCGGCATCGTCAACTGGCCACCCGGGTGGTCGAGCTTGACATCCGTCATGTATTTCCCTCACTTCACCGGCAGATGTCCCCAAGAACGTGAAGTTCACCGTAAACCCTGAACCTGAATGGGTCATCAGCCAGCCAACCGTATGAGGAATAGATCACGAAGGGCGACCGGGGCGGCGCACCATAGATAATGGTCGTGGAGGTGGGAGTCGATGCGGACCCCGAGTGCACCCCCTGTCGTCGTCGGCGTGGACGGATCCCCGGCCAGTCTGGCCGCCGTGCGGCTCGGCGCGCGCGAGGCCATGGCCCGGGATCGGAAGCTCCGGGTGGTGCACGCCTTCACCTGGGCCGACGACCGGGCCGGACAATCGACGGGGTACGCGCAGGCGCGCCGGGACGCCGGCCGGGTCATCGACCGGGCGATCGCCGCGGCCCAGCGGTACACCCCCGGCGTCCAGGTCTGCGGAGCACTGGTCGACGGCCTCCCGATCCGCGTGCTGCTGCAGCAGAGCCGGACCGCCGATCTGCTCGTGCTCGGTGACGACCTGGCCCTGACCGGACATCTGCCACCGGACTCGGTGCTGCTGCAGGCGGTGTCCCGGTCCTTCTGCCCGGTCGTGGTGGCCCGTGGGCCCCGGCCGCCGTCCGGTCCGCTGCTGGCCGCGGTGGACGGCTCGCCGGATTCGCTGGAGGCGCTGCGGTTCGCCGCCGCCGAGGCGGCCCGGCGGGCGGTACCGATCGAGGTGGCGCACGTGGTGGACCGGTGCGGTGCCGAGGAGCGCGGGCGGGCGGTGCTGGATGCGGCGCTGGCGGCGGTGCCGGGCCTGACGAACGCGCGCAAGCGCGTGCTGGTCGGAGATCCGGCCACCGTGCTGGTGAGCGCGTCGCGCAAGGCCCGGATGGTGCTCGCCGGGCCGCGCGGCAGTGACCACGCGCCGCTGCTGGGGCCGGTGGCGCACGAGTTGCTGCGCCGCGGCCAGTGTCCGACCCTGTTTGTCCACGGAACCACTGCCACGCGGCATTGATGACCGGTACGGTGCCTTCGGCGGGGGCAGCTGATCACTGACGGTCAGCCGGTGCTCATCTCTGCCGGGGGGCGATGTGGTGCGGTCCGCGGGTGCTCCGCCCGCCGAGGATCGGCGATGGCAGCTGTTTGCCGTGGCCGGACTCGGCGCGGCTGTCGTCTACACGCTCCCGCTGCCGCCGGTCGTCGGCCTGGCCGCTTGCGCCGTGGTGGGCGCCGGCGTGGTCTGGGCCTGTTTCACCGGCCCGCCCCGGCACCGGGCGCATCCCGCCGGGGCCTGGACGCTGGCCGGCTTCGCCGTCCTGGCCCTGCTCACCGGCCTGCTGGTCCGGCCGTGGGCCAGCACGCAACCCTTCCCGCTGAGCCTGCTGGCCGACGCGGCGATCGTTCCGGGGTACGTGCTGACCACGGTGTTCCTGGTGCGGCTGTTGCGGGCGCGGCAGAGCGTGGAGTGGCACGCGGTCCTGGACGGCCTGATCGTCTGCCTGTCGGCCGGCCTGGCCTGCGTGCTGTTGCTGGCCATGCCGGCCGCGGCGATCGCGGACCGGCCCGCCGCGGTCTCCGCCGTGGCCGGGATGTATCCGCTGCTCGACGTGACGCTGGTGCTGCTGGTGGCGAACCTGACGCTCACCGCCCGCGGCTGGCCGCTCAGCCTGCTCACCTTCCTGGGTTCGATGACGATGCTGTTCGCCGGCGACCTGGCGTACGCGATCATCGGCCGGTCCGGCCTGGTCTACGCCTCCCCGATGCTGGACCTGCCGTACCTGGTCGCGCTCACCTTCCTCGGGGTGACCGTGCTGCACCCGTCGGTGGCGGAGCTGAGCCGGGCCACCCGTCCGCCGCCGCAGGCCTGGTCCCGGCGCCGGCTGGGGCTGCTGGCGCCGGCCATGATCACCCCTTTCGTGCTGCTGGTCACCGTGGGCGGCGAGTCGGCGATGATCCGCCTGGTGATCGCCGGCACCGGCGCCGTGCTGGTGCTCCTGCTGCTGGTGCGGGCGGTCTCCGCGGTCCGCGCGCAGGTGGCCACCCAGCTGCGCTCGGAACATCAGGCCCGGCACGACCCGCTCACCGGGCTGCCGAACCGGCGGATGATCGCCGACGAGATCGAGCGGCTGTTGTCCCGCCTGCCGCCGAGCGGGCCGCGGCGGGTCTGGGTGTTCCTGCTCGACCTGGACGGGTTCAAGCTGGTCAACGAGTCGTGGGGCCACGACACCGGCGATCAGGTGGTGATCGAGGCGGCCGCCCGGCTGCGCTCCGCGGTGCCGGCCCAGCACATGGTGGCCCGGGTGGGCGGCGACGAGTTCCTGATCGCGTATCTCGGGGAGAAGGCCGGCGCGCTGCGGCTGGTGGACGACATCCGGGGCTGTTTCACCCGGCCCCTGCGGGTCCGCGGCACCGACGTGGTGATCAGCGCGTCGATCGGGCTGGCGCACGCCGGCGGCGACCTCGACGGCAGCGGCCAGCACGACCCGTCGCTGACCGCCGAGGCGCTGATGCGGGACGCGGACACCGCGATGTACCGGTCCAAGGCCGAAGGGCCGGGCCGCTCGACGATCTTCGACACCGCCATGCACGACCGGGTCCGGGAGCGGATCGAACTGGAGGCCGCGCTGCGCACCGCGCTGGCCGAGGGGCAGTTGCGGGTGGCGTACCAACCGATCGTGCAGCTGGACACCGGGCGGCCGGTGGGCACGGAGGCGCTGGTGCGCTGGGACCATCCGGAGCGCGGCCCGGTGCCGCCGATGGCGTTCATCCCGGTCGCCGAGGACGCCGGCATGATCGGGCAGATCGGCGACGTGGTCCGCCGGGAGGCGCTGCGCCAGCTCGGTGAGTGGCGGGCGAACGGGACCGTGGCCGACGACTTCTACGTGTCGGTCAACGTCTCGCCGCGCCAGCTCAGCGACCCGGAGCTGCCGCTGATCATCTCGGCCGAGCTGCTCGAGCACCGGGTGCCGGCCCGGACGGTGGCGCTGGAGATGACCGAGTCGGTGATGGTGGACGGCTCCAGCATCACCTCGCGGGTCCTGTTCGAGCTGCGTGAGCTGGGCGTACGGCTGCTGGTCGACGACTTCGGCACCGGCTTCTCGGCGCTCGGCTACCTGCGCCGGTTCCCGGTCACCGGGGTGAAGGTGGACCGCTCGTTCGTGGCCGGCCTGGGCCAGAGCCGGCCGGACGAGGAGATCGTCCGGGCGGTGGTGGCGATGAGCTCGGCGATGGGGCTGAGCGTGGTCGCCGAGGGGGTGGAGAACCGGCGGCAGCGCGACGTGCTGGCCGCCGCCGGGGTCACCCAGGGCCAGGGCTGGTTGTGGGGCCCGGCGGTGCCGCCGGCCGACTTCGCCGCGCGGTGGCACGCCGGCGGACCGGCCGCGCGGGCGGCCGTGGCGGCCGCGATCGGCCACAGCCGCAACGAGCGCAGCACGCCGCCGAGGGCGAAGAACCGCAACCAGCTTCCCGCCGTCAACCCATAGACCGGTAGATTTCGCCTCGCCCGCAATCCTTGCGTTCGCCACCGCGCGGCCGATGGACTAGACACAAGGGCAGACCGTTGACCCCCACACCGGTTCGGAGGCGAAACATGGCGGTACTTCTCGGCGGCGAGGTGGACACCTGGCTGGTGTTCGCGCTGCTGATGCTGACCCTCGGGCTGACCGGCGCCCTGCTGGCCGCCACCCGGGAGACGCTCACCGAGGCACGCCGCGCCCGCTGACCACCCGGCGCGACGATCCCGTGCCGGTCCCCCGGTTGACCTCGGCGGCCGATCGGGCAGGCTGGGCGGATGCGCTTCGCCACCTGGAACGTGAACTCGGTCAAGGCCCGGCTCCCCCGCCTGCTGGACTGGCTCGAGACAACCGCGCCCGACGTGCTCTGCCTGCAGGAGACCAAGGTCCCCAACGACGCCTTCCCGGCGGAGGTGGCCGATCTCGGCTATCAGACGGCGCACCACGGCCAGGGCCGCTGGAACGGCGTCGGGCTGCTGTCCCGGGTCGGTCTCGACGACGTCCGGCGGGGTTTCCCCGGCGAACCGGGCTTTCCGGACCCCGAGGCCCGGGCGATCAGCGCCCGCTGTGCCGGCATCCGGTTCACGTCGGTGTACGTGCCGAACGGGCGCACCACGGACGACCCGCACTACGCCTACAAGCTGGACTGGCTGGCCGCGCTGCGCACGGTGCTGGCCGAGGAGATCGCCGCCGGGCCGGCCGTGCTGGCCGGCGACTTCAACGTCGCGCCCACCGACGCCGACGTCTGGGACCCGCGGGTGTTCGTCGGGTCGACCCACGTCACCCCACCGGAGCGTGACGCGCTGGCCGGAATCCGCGACCTGGGGTTCACCGACGTCGTCGGCCGGCCCCTGAAGGGTGACCGGCCGTTCACCTATTGGGATTACCGCGCCGGCATGTTCCACAAGAACATGGGCATGCGCATCGATCTGGTCTACGCCACCGCCGACATCGCGTCCGCGGTCAAGGACGCGGTGGTCGACCGGGAGGCCCGCAAGGGCAAGGGCCCGTCCGACCACGCTCCGATCGTGGTCGATCTGGACTGGCCGGCGCCCTGATCACGACGGCGACGCGGCGATGCGGGCGGCGGGACCACGTAGGCTGCGTCTCGGGCGCGCCGGGCCGGCACGCCGCCGCGGCGGGGAGGGACGAATGACATCGCACGTGCCGGCGCGCACCGGCGAGCCGGCGTCCGACCCCGTGGCCCAAGTCGCTTCCGGCACCGTCGTCTCCGCGTCCGGCCCGCCGCCCGCATCAGGTCTGCTCCGCGCGGCCCTGGACGCCGCCACCGAGGCGGTGGTGGTGTGCCGCGATGCGGATCACACCATTCTGCTGGTCAACGCGGCCGCGCGGGAGCTGCTCCCGGGGCTCGACGTCGGCATGTCGGCGCTGGCCACGCCGCTGGGCGGGCTGAGCCGGGCGGTGTCCCACGACGAGCCGGCCGTCACCGACCGGTACGACGGCCGGCAGGTGAGCGGGCGCCGGCGCCGGCTCGACGACCGCCACTACGCGTGGTATCTGCGCGATTGTACCGAGGCCGCGGCACGGGCGGCGGAGCTGACCGCGGAACGCGCCCGGACGGCGAGGTGCCCGGCCTGGTCGAGGCACTGGGCGGGTCCCCGCCGATCCCGAGCCGCTGGCTGGACGTGTCACAAGTGCCGGACTGGCTGCTGCCCGAGGACTTCGGCCCGGTGGGCGCGCTGCTGGTGACCCCGCTGCCCGGCAACGCCGAGCCGGCCGGTGCGCTGATCCTGGCCCGCCGCGGCACGGAGGCCGGGTTCCGCCGCGAGGACGAGATGCTGGCCCGGATCTTCGCGGCCCGGGCCGGCGCCGCCATCTCGGCCGCCGGACTCTACCGCGAGCAGGTGGACACCACCGCGGTCCTGCAGGCCGACCTGCTGCCCCCGGAGCTGCCCCAGCCGGACGGCGTGGAGCTGATCGGGTCCTACCAGGCGGCCCGCGAGACGCTGCGGATCGGCGGGGACTTCTACGATGTGTTCGAGCCCGCCACGCGCACCGGCGACACCGTGGTGGCGCTCGGCGACGTCTGCGGCAACGGCCCCGAGCCCGCCGGTCCGGATGCTCGAGGTGCTGAACCAGGCGCTGCTGCAATCCGGGCGGCAGCACCGGTTCGTCACCCTGGTGATCGGCTCCATCCGCCGCGCCGACCACGGGCGGGTGCGCCTCACGCTGGCCTCCGGCGGGCATCCGGCGCCGCTGGTGCTGCGCGCCGACGGCACGGTGGAGGAGGCGCCCACGTCCGGAACGCTGATCGGCGTGGTGCCGCAGACCCGGGTCCGGCCGGCCACCGTCGAGCTGGCCCCCGGCGAGCTGTGCCCGCTGTACAGCGACGGGCTGATCGAGGCCCGCGGCGGCCCGACCGGCACCGAACACTACGGCGAGGACCGCCTGCGCTACGCGCTGAGCACCTGCCAGGGCATGCCCGGCGCCGCCACCGTCGAGCGGGTTCGGCAGCTGGTGTCCGACTGGGTGCACGGCGGCGTCCGCGACGACATCGCCATGCTGGCCGTCCGCGCACCGTCCCGGACCCCGCTCAGCCTGCGCGGCGGGGGCGCGGTGACCACCTCGCCGTTCGCGATCGACGCGCGGCGTGGCGAGCGGCGGCAGAGGCAGCGCACGTGACCGTCTTCACCACCACCCCCCCACCCGACCTCAACGATCCCGAGCTGGGCGAGCACTACCTGCGCCTGGTCGGCAGCGGCGACGAGCCGGGCGCCGTCGAGGTGGTGACCGACCTGCTCGACGACGGCGTGCCGGCGCAGCGGGTGATGGTCGACCTGATCGGCCGGACCCAGGCCCGGGTCGGCGAGCTGTGGGCGGCCAACGAATGGTCGGTCGCCCGCGAGCACGCGGCCACGGCGATCAGCGAACGGGCGCTGGCCGCGGTCGCCGCCCGCACCGCCGTCCGGCCCACCCGCGGCCGGATCGCCATCGCCTGCGTCGACGGCGAGTGGCACTCGCTGCCGGTGCGCCTCCTCGCCGAGATGCTGCGGCTGGACGGCTGGCGGGTGGACTTCCTGGGCGCCAACGTGCCCGGCCCGCACCTGGTCACCCACCTGCACCAGACCGGTCCGGACGCGGTGGCGCTGAGCTGCATGATCCCGACCCGGCTGCCACGGGCGCACGCGGCCATCACGGCCTGCCGGTCGGCCGGGGTGCCGGTGATCGCGGGCGGGCGCGGCTTCGGCCCGGGCGGCCGGTACGCGGCGAAGCTGGGCGCGGACGCCTGGGCGGCCGATGCCGAGGAGTCCGTGGCCCGGCTGGCCCGGACCTGGCCGCCGCCGATCGGCGACCCGTTCGAGACCGCGTTCCCGGGCGGCGACGAATACACGTTCCTGGCCCGGGAGCGGTCCGCCCTGATCGGCACGGCGCTGCAGCGGCTGGCCCAGGCGTACCCCGCGGTCAACGCCTACGACCGGCGCCAGCACGACGCCACCGCCGAGGACGTGGGGCACGTCGTCGACTTCCTGGCCGCCGCGGTGTACGTCGGCGAGGACCGCGTCTTCACCGACTTCGTCGACTGGACCCGCGCGGTGCTCGGCGCCCGCGGCGTGCCGCCGCCCGCCCTGGCAGTGGGCCTGCGCCTGATCCGTGACCAGCTGCGCGACTACCCGGCGGCGCTGGCCATGCTCGACGCCGGCCGGTCC
Organism: Actinoplanes sp.; assembly: GCA_035685405.1. Lineage (GTDB taxonomy): Bacteria > Actinomycetota > Actinomycetes > Mycobacteriales > Micromonosporaceae > Actinoplanes. Next base: position 16,666 of record DASSAL010000012.1, read on the forward strand.
CGCCTCGGCTAAACCGTTGGCTCGCGGCCGCCCGCCGGGTTAGCGTGTCGGCATGATCTGCTGACGGCGTCCTGCTCGTGTCCGCACCCGGTTCCGGGTGCTCCGTCGGCGCCGTCCGCCGTGGGACCGCCCCCGCACCATCGACTGTGCCGGTCGCCCGGAACAGCACACCCTTTCTCACCACGGTTCCCGCCTCGAGCTCCCGAGGAGGTCGCGGTATGCCTGCGCAGCCGTTTTCCGTTCATCTCGATCCCGACGACCTGGCCCGCCAGGACATCGCCGCCGCCGTTCCGCTGCCGGCGGTGACCGGCGCCGGCCGGTCCGGCCGCCCCACCACGATCGCCCACCACGGCGCCCGGGACGGCAAGCTGGCCGCCCGCCAGCGGTCCGAGCGGGAGCGGTCCAGCCGGGCGTCCGGCATCGGATCCGGCCGTTCGTACGCCTTCCGCCGCAGCTGAGAACCGGCACGGGCCGGTGCAGGGGCAAGGGCCGGAACCCATCGGGGTTCCGGCCCTTCGCGTGGAGCTCCGGTGCGGGGGCCGGTGCTTACAGCAGGTCCGCCGACTCGGCGATCATGCAGATCCCGACCAGGCGCATCAGGTGCCACTCCGCGGCCAGCCAGGCGCTCCCGGAGACGTAGGCGTGGCCGGGCTCCGGCACCGGCCGGCCCATCCGCTCGGCGGCGGCGACGATCGACCGGGCGTACGAGGCGAGTCCCTCGGCGTCGACCGGGCGGCCGGCGTGGTGCAGCGCGTCCCGCACCGCCGCGGCGTGCTGGTCGACCTGCGCCAGCAGGCCGGCGTCGCCGAGCGCCGCGGCCAGGCCGTCGACGCCGACCCGCGCCATCATCTCGTCCAGCAGCGCGCGGGCCGCGTCCTGGGACGGCGCAGCGGCGGTAGCGGCAGAAACCGGGGCGAAGGCGAGGAATTCGTTCGTC
>DASSAL010000013.1:0-13705 GCA_035685405.1 Actinoplanes sp.
AACCGGCACACCCACGTGACCGGGGCGGCGCTCGCCGTCGGCGCGGGCGCTCACCGTGATCAGCGTTTCGGTCATGCCGTACCGCTCGACCGGCGCCTGCCCGGTCAGCGCCACCAGGTCGTCGAACACCGGCACCGGCAGGGCGGCGCTGCCGGACACCAGCAGCCGGGCGGACCTCAGCCGCCGGGCCGCGTCCGGCACCGCGCAGATCCGGGACCACACCGTCGGTACGCCGAAGTAGAGGGTGCCGCCGGCCGCGGCGTACGCCTCGGGGGTGGGCCGGCCGGTGTGCACCAGGCGGCCGCCGATCCGCAGTGGGCCCAGCACGCCCAGGACCAGCCCGTGGACGTGATAGAGCGGCAGCCCGTGCACCAGCGTGTCGCCGGCGCTCCACGACCACGCGGCGGCCAGGGCGTCCAGGTCGGCGGCGATCGCGGCCCGGGAGAGCACCACCCCTTTCGGCGGCCCGGTGGTGCCGCTGGTGTAGAGCACCAGGGCCGCGGCGTCCGGCGCCGGCTCGGGTGGGGGCGGGCCGGCGGCAGCGGTGCGGGTCACGGCGAGCACCGGCACCCCGGTGTCGCCCGCGGCGGCCGGGTCGTCGGAGAGCATCACCGCTGCGCCGGAGTCGCGGATCTGGTGCCCGCGCTCCACCGGGCCGGCGTCCGGCGGAACCGGGACGGCGGGCACGCCGGCCAACAGTGCCGCGGTGATCGCCACAACCGTCGGGATGCCGGGCACCGCGTGGACCGCCACCATCGGCGCCCCGGACAGCTCGCCGGCTAGGGCGGTGGCGTGGGCCAGCAGCTCGTGCCGGGACAGTGCGCCCTCCGGCCCGCTCACCACCGCCGCCACGTCGGCCGGCTCGTGCAGGGCGGTGAGCAGCGGCATCCCGCGATGATAGGACGCCCGCTGATCAGCCTGAACCGTGCATGTGGGCGAATCGATTGGCGACGCGGGCGATGGCTCGCTAATAGGGAATCCGCTGCGAAAAGGACAGGCGATCGGCGCGGCATATTTCCACCGGCAAAACGGGTCGACGGGTGCAAATGTCATATCGAACGTGACTGCTGCTCATGTTCGCTTGGACGGACGCCGGTCAATCCGCCGACTCATTGAGGAAATCCGGTAGACCTGCCTCGGTCGATCGGCCATCCCGCCGGCACGCACGGTTGCCGGATCCGCATTTCGGCGGCCGACCCGCCGGCTCTGACGGTTCCCGGTCAGATGCATGCTGAGCTGCGGAAACACGTGTTCTTGTGCGCGGTGCCGGTGCGGGTTGCGGCAGCCGGACCGGGCACCCGCCCGGCATTTGGCAACGACGTCCGCAAGATTCTCGTCGAATGCGCGGCGTGCATCGGGGGTCTAGTGTTCGGTCAGGTCCGCGATCCGGCCGCGAGTTCTCCGTCCTGCCGAGGTGATGTGATGATCCGGGTTCTGGTGGTGCGAGACGACGGATACTTCGGTGTCCCGGTTCGTGTGCTTCTGGAAGCCAAACCCGACATTCAGTACGTCGGAACATTGCCGTTCGGAAGTGATCTCGCGGCGCGGGCCGCCGAGTTGTGGCCGACCGTCATCGTGCTCGACACCGAGTACATGGTCAGCCAGGTGCTGCCGATCGCCGCCGAACTGCGGGCCACCATTCCGGACTGCGCCCTGCTGCTGCTGTGCGACCCGGCCAAACGCGGCATGTTGCCGCCCCGGCGCTGGGTCGGCGGACTGAACTTCCTCCTCAAGGACGCGTCCGACGCCCTGCTCGCGGATTCGGTGCGGCGGCTGGCCGCCGGTGAGCGGGTGGTGTCGCCGTTGCTGCAGGCCGCATCGCTGAACACCGATCGGGGCTTGAGCACGCGGGAACTGGAGGTGCTCGGGCTGGCGGCGGAGGGGGAGTCGGTCAGCGAGATCGCCGGGCGGTTGTACCTGTCCGGTGGCACGGTCCGCAACTATCTCTCCTCGGTGATCACGAAGACCGGTGCGCGCAATCGGTTGGATGCGATCCGCATTGTCCGCAAGGCCGGTTGGCTCCGCTGAAAGTTTCCTCTTCAACTTCGTCACGGCCCCGTAGTGTTGACGGGGATGCCATCTGACCAGCTTCATGTGCCCGCGTTGCCGATTCTGTTGCCGCTGGGCGTTCTGCTCATGGCCGTGTCGGTGCGGTACTTGCGCCGCCGTGGGCTGCTGACCGCGGCCCGGCTGGGCACCGCCTGGTTCGCCGGGTGGTATCTGGTCGCGGTGATCGGAGCGACCCTGCTGCCGCTGGACCTGGCCTGGGGTGCGGGCGCCGGGCCGCCCGAGCTGTTCCGGATCATCCTGGTCCCGTTCACGACCATGCGGGTGGATGACTTCGTCCTGAACGTTGCGATGACGCTGCCGCTGGCCGCGCTGCTGCACCTGGTGGCCGGGGTGCCGGATCGGCGCCGGGTGGTGCTGATCGCGTTCCTGCTCAGTGCGGCGATCGAGGTGACGCAGGGCGTGCTGGTGCTGACCCTGCACGGCAACCGGTGGGCGGACGTGAACGACCTGATCGCCAACACGTCCGGTGCCTGGCTCGGTCACGTCCTCTTTCGGCAGGCCCTCGGCATCGCTGCGGTACGCCGGCTGGCGGCGCGGTGCACGATCCCGGTGGAGCGGAGTCAGATGGCTCCGCGTGTCCGGAAGTGATAGTTCACCGACCGGCGCCGGCAGGTGATCCGCTCATAGAGCCGGCCGACCGAGGAGACCAGCCGGTCGGCGTCGTAGCGGCTGCCGGCCGAGCGGAGCGGCAGGCGCCCGCCGTGCCGCTCGCGGACACAGAGCACCTCGGTGCGCAGGGCGCGGGGTAGCGACTCGGGGTCGTGCGGGGTGAGCCGCCGGGCGCCCGCGACCGCGGCCCGCGCGGCGGCCAGCTTCTCCAGCGGCGTGCAGCGGGCGTACACCGTCGGCAGGCCGGCCGCGAGCGCCTCGAGCACCATCAGCTCGCTGCCCTCGTGCTCCGACGGTGACGCGAAGACATCCATCGCGCACAGCATCGCCCGCGCATGCCCCACCGGTCCGGCGAACACCACCCGATCGGCGACACCCTCGATGGCCGCCAACCGGGTCAGCGCCGCCCGGGCCGGACCATCGCCGACCAGCAGCAGCATCGCTCCGGGTACCTCGCCGACGGCCCGGATCAGCCGGTCGAACCGGCGTCCCGGCTCCAGCCGCCCGACCCCGCCGATCACCGCCGTGCCCGGCGGGATGCCCAGACCGGCCCGGGTGGCGGCCCGCAGCGCCGCGTCGAAGCGGAACTCGGCGGTGTCGATGGCGGCCGGGACGGTGGCGATCCGGTCGTCCGGCACGCCCCACTCGCGCAGCCGCCGGGTGATCGCCGGCGACGTGGCGATGGTGAGCCGGCCGAGCCGTTCACTGGCCAGATAGAGAGCCCGCACGCCGGCGGTGACCGGCCGGCCTTCGACGGTGCGCTCGTCCAGCGTGTGCGCGGTGGCGATCACGTACGGCACGCCGGCCAGCCGGGCGGCCAGCCGCCCCTGGACGCAGCCCCGGTAGAGATGGGTGTGCACCACGTCGAACTGGCCGCGCCGGACCAGCCGCCGCAGCCGGCCCACGGTGGACAGATCGTGGTCGTGGCGGGCGGTCAGCTCGTGTACCGGGGCGCCCGCGGCGCGCAACGTGGCCGCGACGGTGGTGCCACCGGAACGCCGGCTTCCCGCGCCGTCGGCAGGACCGGGCGGGCCGGACAGCGTGACAACCTCGCACTCGTGCGGCAGGCGGCCGACCAGCAGCCGCAGATGATGGCCGGCGCGGCCGGCCGCCAGCGATGAGGTGACATGCAGAACCCTCATCGCCGCACCTGGCGAATGCGCGCGTGGAAACCGATCACAAATTGACGGTGCCAGCTCTGCGGCACGCAGAGGTAGATACAAATGTCATAACGAACATGAGCGGCGTTCACCCTCGACATGACATTTTCCACGCACCGTTCGGGCCTGCGGGCGGGGCCGAAAGTGCCGTTCTACCAGCCGATCTAGGGTAGACGGCGGAACATGAGAATTGCTCGGATACGGCGTGACAATTGCTACTGTGATCTCGTTGTCCCGGGTGGCACGCTCGTTTTGCCAGCGCCGATAAGCGCTATTCAACCAGCGCCGGACCGCAATTGGCGACGGTTTGATTTTCCTTGTCCAGTAAGGGGTCGGCGGACGTGCGCGTCCGGAATCCGAGCGGGGAGGAATCGATGCAGGGACGGCGACGAGCGCCCGGCGACACCTCGGACGACCCGGCCGGTCCGTGGCCGGGCCGATCCCGCACATCCGGGCGGCCCGGCTCTGCCTGGCTCCGCACCGCGTTACCGGTGCGGGCGGCCCGCGCCGCCGTCGACGCGCTGGCCCTGGCCGTCGCCCTGGCGCTGGCCACCCTGCTGCGGCACGACGGCGACATCGGCCACGTGGACGGCGCCGGACTGGCGCTGCTGTCCGCCTGCGCCGGAGTGGTGCACACCCTGGCCGGACTCCGGTTCGGCCTGTACACCGGCCGCTGGTCGTACGGCTGTTTCGAGGAGATCGCCGCCCTGGCCAAGACCGCGGCGCTGACCACGCCGATCGTCTTCGTCCTGGACACCGTGCTGGGCCGGCTGGTGCCGCGCTCGGCGATCATCGCGGCCGGGCTGATCACGCTGGTCCTGGCGGCCGGCGTGCGGTACGGCGTACGCCTGCTGGACGACCATCGCCTGCGCCCCTCCCCGGACGCCGGCACCCGGGTCGTGGTGATGGGTGCCGGTGAGGGCGCCGCCCAGGCCATCCGGTCCATGCTGCGCAACCCGTCCAGCCCGTACGTGCCGGTCGCGCTGCTCGACGACGACCCGGCCAAGCGCACCCTGCGCATCATGGGCGTCCCGGTGGCCGGCAACCGGCACGCAATGCCCGAGGTGGTCCGCCGATACGCCGCCGACGCCGTGCTGATCGCCATTCCGAGCGCCGGTGCCGACCTGGTCCGCGAGCTGACCGAGCTGGCCGCCCCCCTGGAGGTCGACCTGAAGGTGGTGCCGCCGGTGGTCGAGCTGTTCGGCCGCACGGTGAGCGTCGACGACATCCGCCCGGTGCGCAACGAGGACCTGCTCGGCCGCCGCGAGATCGGCATCGACCTGGCCGCCGTGGCGGGATACCTGGAGAACCGGCGGGTGCTGGTCACCGGCGCGGGCGGGTCGATCGGCTCGGAGCTGTGCCGCCAGGTGGCCCGGTTCCGCCCGGCCCGGCTGGTGATGCTGGACCGCGACGAGTCCGGACTGCACGCCGTTCAGCTGTCCCTGGACGGCCGCGGCATGCTCGACGACCGCAACCTGGTCGTCGCCGACATCCGCGACCAGCAACGTCTCGACGAGGTGTTCGCCGAGCACCGGCCCCAGGTGGTGTTCCACGCCGCCGCCCTGAAACACCTGCCGCTGCTCGAGATGCACCCGTCCGAGGCGCTGAAGACCAACATCGTCGGCACGTACCAGATCCTGCAGACCGCGCTGCGGCACGGTGTGGACCGGCTGGTGAACATCTCCACCGACAAGGCGGCCGACCCGACCAGCGTGCTCGGGTACTCCAAGCGGATCACCGAGCGGCTGACCGCCGCGGCGGACGAGGCGGCTCCCGGGACCTTCTGCAGCGTCCGGTTCGGCAACGTGCTGGGCAGCCGCGGGTCGGTGCTGACCGCGTTCGAGGCGCAGGTCGCGGCGGGCGGCCCGATCACCGTCACGCACCCCGACGTGGCCCGGTTCTTCATGACCGTCCAGGAGGCGGTGCGGCTGGTCATCCAGGCCGGCGCCATCGACAGCAAGGGCGAGGTGCTGGTGCTGGACATGGGCGAGCCGGTGCGCATCGCCGACGTGGCCAAGCGCATCGCCGACGCGGCCGAGCGGCACATCCGGATCGTCTACACCGGACTGCGTCCCGGCGAGAAGCTGCAGGAGGTGCTGCTCGGCCCGGACGAGCCGGATCACCGGCCGAACCACCCGCTGATCTCGGAGGCGCCGGTGCCGCCGCTGGACGGTGCGGTGTTGTCCCTGCTCGACCCGACCGCGCCGCGGGCCGACCTGATCGCGGTGCTGCGCTGGCTGGCCGCAAGCCCGGCGCTGTCCGCCGCGCGGGAGGTCGGCCCCCCGGCGCTGCGGCCGCGGTCGAACGGCCGGAACAAGAGCCAGCCGGAATTCACCATGCGCCAGGGACGGCACCCGTGAGCCGCGGGCGCGAGGGGAGCAGGCCGATGCGGGTCGTGATCGCCGGTCAGGGTTACGTGGGGCTGCCGCTGGCGGTCCGGGCCGCCCAGGTCGGCCATTCGGTGGTCGGCTTCGACGTCGACGGGGAACGCATCAAGCGGCTCTGCGCCGGCGAGTCGTACGTCGACGACGTCTCCTCGGCCGAGTTGCAGGAGGTCCTCGACCGCGGCAGCTTCCAGCCGTCCGCCGACCCCCGGTCCTGCGCCGGGTTCGACGTCGCGGTGATCGCCGTGCCGACCCCGCTGCGCGACGGCACCCCGGATCTCCGCTACATCGAGCAGTCCGCCCGGATGCTGGCCCGGTATCTGCGACCGGACGCCATCGTCGCCCTCGAGTCCACCACCTATCCGGGCACCACGACCGAACTGGTCGGCCCGCTGCTGGAGGAGGGATCCGGCCTGATCGCCGGGGTCGACTTCCACCTCGGCTACAGCCCGGAACGGATCGACCCGGGCAACCGGGAGTGGAACCTGGTCACCACGCCCAAGGTGGTCTCCGGCATCAACGCCGCGTCGCTGGAGCGGGTGCAGGCGTTCTACGGCTCGGTGGTGGAGCAGACCGTACCGGTCTCCGACTGCCAGGTGGCCGAGCTCGCCAAGCTGGTCGAGAACACCTTCCGGCACGTCAATATCGCCCTGGTCAACGAGTTGGCGGTGTTCGCGCACGCGCTGGACATCGACGTGTGGGAGGCGATCGGAGCGGCCTCGTCCAAGCCGTTCGGCTTCATGCGGTTCGTGCCCGGCCCCGGCGTCGGAGGGCACTGCCTGCCGATCGACCCGTCCTACCTGTCCTGGCGGGTGCAACGGACCCTGGGGCAGAGCTTCCGGTTCGTGGAACTGGCCAACGACATCAACAACCACATGCCGGACTACGTGGTGCGCCGGCTGGTGACCGGACTGAACCGGCACCGCAAGGCGGTCAACGGCTCCACCGTGCTGTTGCTCGGCCTGGCCTACAAGAAGAACACCGGCGACGCCCGGGAATCACCGGCCCGGCGGGTAGCGGCCCTGCTGCTGGACATGGGCGCCGAGGTACGCGCGGCGGACCCGCACGTGGTCGAGGACGCCTCGGTGGACCAGCGGGTGGTCCGGGTGGCGCTCACCGCCGAGCAGGTGGCCGCGGCGGACGCGGTGGTGCTGCTGGCCGACCACGACGCGTTCGACCTGGATCTGGTGACCGCGCACGCCGCATACGTGCTGGACACCCGCCACCGCCTGACCGGTCCCGCCGTCGAATCCCTCTAGGAGGTCAACCGTGCTCCGCCTGCTCTGGGACGTGCTGAACCGCCTCACCGCCGCCGTCGTCCTGCTCCTGCTCTCGCCGGTGATCCTGGTGGTGGCCGCCGGGATCCGGATCGCCGACGGCCGGGGCGTGCTGTTCATTCAGGAGCGGGCCGGCCGTGACGGGGTGCCGTTCCGGATGTGGAAGTTCCGGACCATGGTGCACGACGCCGTCGGGCTCAGCGCTCAGCTCGGCATCAGCGACCCGTTCGGCCTGGTCGAGGACGACCCCCGGATCACCCGGTGCGGCCGGTTCCTGCGCCGCACCAGCCTGGACGAGCTGCCCCAGCTGGTGAACGTGGTGCGCGGGCAGATGAACCTGGTGGGTCCACGGCCGGACGTGTTGCCGCAGGTGGCCAACTACAGCGAGGCGGACCGGCGGCGGCTGGCCGTCAAGCCCGGGATCACCGGCTGGGCGCAGGTCAACGGGCGGGACGCGATCGACTGGCCGCAGCGGTTCGTGCTGGACCGCTGGTACGTCGACAACTGGTCGCCGGTACTGGATCTCAGGATTCTCTGGATGACCGTCGCCACGCTGCACCGCGACGAGGTGCCGGTCCGGGTGGACGAGCTGAACATCCAGCGGGCGCGGGACGTCAGCCGTGCCGCCTGAGGTCGGCTCGGAGTTCCACTGGAATCCCGCCGTCCTGGGCGCCGGCCCGCCCCTGCCACCCGGCCACGCGCTCTTCGCCACCGGCTGCGGGGCGCTGATCGCGTTGCTGCGCCGGCTCGCCCCGCGCGGGCGGCTGCACCTGCCGTCGTACTTCTGCATGGGTGTCGCCGAAGCGCTGTCCGCGGACGTCCCGCTCGCCTGGTACCGCCATTTGCCGGGCGAGCGGGGACCTCGGCTGGACACGCTGCGCGCGGTGCCCGGCGACGTGGTGCTGGCGCAGAACCTGTTCGGCCGCGAGCACCGGGAACCGTGGGACGGGTGGCGGGGCGATCACCCCGGCGTGGTGGTCGTGGAGGACCACTCGCACGATCCGTTCAGCGGGTGGGCGCGGCACAGCACGGCGCCGTACGCCGTCGCCTCACTCCGCAAGACGCTCCCGCTGCCGGACGGCGGGCTGCTCTGGTCGCCCGACGGCCTGGTACTGCCGCAGCCGATCGGCGCCGAGAGCCCGGGCGCCGGTCTCAAGCTCGCCGCCATGCTGCTGAAGGCCGCCTGGCTGGACGGCCGCGCGGTGGCCAAGGACACCTTCCGCACCTTGCAGCAGCGCGGCGAGGCGACGCTGCTCGGCAGCACCGGACCGGCCAGTGCGGTCACCCGCGCGGTGCTGCCGCTGCTCGACGTGGCCGCGGTGCGCGCCGCCGACGTCCGCAACGCCCGCGACCTGGCCGCCGCGCTGCCGCAGGAGACTCCACAGTGGCAGGTGGTCGGCGCCGGGCCGTTCCGGGTGCAGGTGGGTTGCCGGTCCGAGCAGGTGCGGGACGCGCTGCTGGCACACCTGGCGCGGCACCGGATCTACGCGCCGGTGCACTGGCGGCAGGACCGCGGCGGGTTGTGGAGCGGCGACCTGGCGGCAGCCGACCTGGCGGCCCGGATGCTCACCGTCCCGGTCGACCACCGGTGCGGTCCGCCGGAGGTGCAGCGGGTCGCCGAGGTCCTGCTCCGATTCCGTCATCGGTAGGGCGGAAACCGGCCGCTCATCTGGTCCGGCGTCGGCTGCCCACCGGTCAGCTGCTCGACCGCGGCGGGGTGGGTGACCACCCGCCAGGTGTGGAAGTCGTGCCGGCCCGCCGCGAACGCCGCCTTGTACGCGAACAGCGAGTCCGCCGCGCCGCCCAGGCCGCCGCCCAGGTGATAGACGGCGTTGCCGCGGTCCCGGCCCCACCGGCGGATCTCGTCGTAGAGCAGCTTGTCCGCCCAGTGGACGGTCCCGTCGCGGGTGGCCTGCAGGTGGGTGTGCATGATCCCGCCGTACTCGAAGAACAGGTTGCCGCCGAGCAGCTCGTCACCGGCCAGCGCGACGGCCAGATGCGCGTGCCCGTCCAGCGCGGCCCGCAACCGGTGGAAGTGGTCCGGCCCGAAGAAGTAGAAGTCGGTGGCGCCGACCCGGCGCATGTTGGCGTGGTAGGTGTCGACCCACCCGTCCAGCCGGTCCCAGTCGTCGAAGACGACCCGCACCCCGGCCCGGCGGGACTTGTTGATCTGGTTGCGGTGCGTGCGGTGGGTCTGTGACCACATCTGATCGGGCGTCAGCGTGAGGTCCACCGACACCACCTCGCCGTGCTGCACCACCGTGCCGGCGCCGGCCAGGGCCGCGGTGGGTGCCGGCAGCAGCGGGTGCAGCCGGACGAACGCGGTGATCACGCCGTGGGTGCAGAGCAGGTCGGCCATCGCCCGGGCGGCCCGGGCCCAGAACCGGTGGTCGGCCGGATCGGCGTCGCTGACCGGGCCGGGATATCCGTACGGGGACACCGCGTCCAGCAGGTCGGTGTCCGGCACTGTGCGCAACACCAGCGGCAGCAGCAGCACGTGGCCGCCGTCGTCGTAGCGGAACGCGACCGGGGTGCCGCCGACCAACCGGGCGTCGAGCCGGACGAACTCCGGCAGGTGGTAGACGTCGTGCCGGAGGCGGCTCAGGGCGTCGACCCAGGCGTCGTCGCCGGGGTCGAGGATCGCGGCGTCACCCATGCCTCAGCCCTTCGCCGTACCGGAGGTGATCCGGGGTAGCGGCACCGCCCGGCCGGCCGCCGGCAGCTCGGGATGCGCCATCCGGCGGCGGGCCCGGGACCACCGGCGGACCGCCAGTGCCCGGCGCAGCAGCGCGCGCGCCGCCCGGGTCTGGGTGGTCACGTGCAGCACGTAGCGCCACATCGGATAATCGCCGCGGCGGTTCGACAGCGCGTAGCCGAACCGGATCGACGGCAGGTCCGCGTACTCCGGCATCCGCTCGAACCACCGGCTGCTGGCCAGCGCGGCCCGCTGCAGCGGCGCGAGCGCCGATTTGCGACGGTGCTCGTACCGCTCCAGCGCGACCGCGAGATCCGCCCCCGACGACAGTTCCTCGGCGAGCGCCATCGCGTCCTGCATCGCCAGTTTGGTGCCCGACCCGATGGCGAAGTGGGTGGTGTGCGCGGCGTCGCCGGCCAGCACCACATTCCCGTTGTCCCACCGTTCGTTGGTGATCCGCCGGAAGTTGAGCCAGCCGGCGCCGCCGACCTCGGCACGGTGGTCGATCAGCGGCTGCCCGTCCAGGTGCGCGGCGAAGATCTCGGCCAGCCGGGCGCAGCCGGCCTGCGCGTCCATCCGGTGGAAGCCGAGCGCCGTCCAGGTCTCCGGCCGGCACTCCACGATGAAGGTGCTCTGCTCGGCGGTGAACGGGTAGGCGTGGAACCAGATCCAGCCCGCCGGTGTCTTCTCGAAACCAAACGTGAAGGTCCGGAAGACGTGCGGGGTGCCGAGCCAGATGTACTTGTTCCGCCCGATGTCGACGGCGGTGCCGTGGTGCTCGGCGTGCCGGTCACGCAGCCGGCTGCGGCCGCCGTCGCCGGCCACCACCAGGTCGGCGTCCAGGAACGCGGCGTCGGCGGACAGCTCGTCGCGGTAGCGGACCTGCACGCCCAGGTCGGTGGCCCGCCGGGCCAGGATGTCCAGCAGGATCCGGCGGCTCAGGCTGAAGCCGTACCCGGCCAGGTGGGTGGTCGCCTTGCCGGTGGCGCGGATCTCGTACTCGTCCCATCGGCAGGCCGCGTCCCAGATCATCCGGGCACTGACCGGGTCGTGCCGGAACAGGTCGTCGAGCAGGTCGTCCCAGAAGACCACCCCCCAGCCGTACGTGACGCCGGCCGGGTTGCGCTCGACCACGGTCACCTCGTGCTCGGGGTCGGCCAGCTTCGCCAGGACCGCGAAGTACAGTCCGGCGGGACCGCCGCCGGCGCAGACGATGCGCATGGGCGTACTCCTAACGGTAGGGCGGGAAGGTCGCGGTCCGGTCGGCCGGATCGGTTTCCGGACGGCGTTGCCGGACCAGGCGGAGGTAAGCGTCCTCGTCGGCGACCACCCGCCAGGTGTGGAACGGGTGCCGGCAGGGGGAGAAGCCGGCCTTGTACGCGAACAGCGTGTCGTTGCTGCCGCCCTTGCCACCGCCCAGGTGGAACCGGGTGTCGCCGCGGTTCTTGCACCACCGCCGCACCTCGTCGTACAGCAGCTCGTCGGCGTACCGGTTGCGCGCCCGCCGGGTGGACGACACGTATCCGGTCGCGATGCCGTCGTACTCGAAGAAGGTGTTGCCGCCGACCACCTCGTCGCCCTCGATCGCCACAGCCAGGTGCATCCGGTCGCCGATCGCCTCGTGCAGGGCGTTGAGGTGCTCGTAGGTGAAGAAGTAGTACGACGACGCACCGACGCGGCGCATGTTGTCGTGATAGACGTCCACCCAATCGCCCAGCCGGCTCCAGTCGTCGAACACCACCCGGGTGCCGGCCCGCCGCGCGCGGTTGATGTGGTTGCGGTGGTCGCTGCGGGTCTGCCGCCACATCTCGTCGACGTCGACGGTGAGGTCCATGGACACGGTCTCGCCGTGCCGGACCACCGTGCCGTACCGCTGCAGCACCGGCAGCGGCGTGTCGAGCAACGGGTGCAGGCGGACGAACGCGGTGACGACGCCGTGCTCCCGCAAGGTGTCGAGCATGGCCGTGCAGGCCCGGCCCCAGAGACCGGGGTTATCGGTCCCGGCATCGCTGACCGGCCCGGGATACCCGTACGGCGAGATCGCGTCCCGCACATCGGAATCCGGCACGTCCCGCACGATCAGCGGCACCAGCAGATGCCGGCCGTCCTCGGTGTACCAGAACGCGCGTGGCTCGCCGCCGTACTGTCTGGCGTCCAGCACCACGTAGTCCGGCACGTGGTACAGGTCGTGGTCGGCATGCTGCAGAGCGTCCTGCCACTCGTCGGCCGCCGGATCGAGCAGCGCCGCACCAGCCGTCATCTCGTCGTCCCCTCGTCCTACGCCAGCACCCGCGCGTTGAGCGCCATGTTCGCGGCGAACTGATCGTTGACAACCTCGTGGTCCTCCAGCCGGCGCTGGACCGCCGGATCGAACCGGCCCAGCTTCACGAAACCGTCGGCGAACCAGCCGTTGTCCGAGCCGGTACCGTCCACATAGGCCCGGTAGGTACGCCCACCCGGCCAGATCACGTCGGTCAGCAGCGCGGCGAAGCCGGACATGTCGGCCGCCGTCCACCGCTGTCCCCGGTCGCGGGCCTCCACCACGTAGGCCATCACCCCGTTGGCATGGCTCACGTCCTGTCCCGGCCGCCGCGCCGAACCCCAGACGTCGCTCCAGAAGTAGGCCGTCGGCGCCACCGGGTTGCGCCGCAGTTGCCCGCGCAGGCGCGCGTCGATGGTGTCGCCCACCTGCCGATACCGGGCCCGGCGCGCCGGATCGGCGGTCACCAGCGATAGATGGAGCGCGATCAGCGCCCAGTGCGAGGCCATGTGCGTGCGGTTCCGGTAGATGTGGTCGGCCGGCCCGCGCGAGTACCACTTCTCGAAGACGTCCACCTCGGCGAAGCGCAGCAATCGCTGATACCGGTCGCGGTACCGGGCGGCGACCGGGTTCTCCCGCATGGCCACCAGCAACGCGGTTCCGTACCGCCAGAAGTAGCTCTCGTACAGCGGGATCTCGTCGCCCGGCCGGTCCAGACTGTCGCGCATCGACGCCCAGCCGCGGTAGGCGTCCCGGAACTGGCTGCGCGGCAGGGTGGATGACGGCCGGGCGGCGCCGACCACGTTCTCCACGTATTCCAGCGCCCGGTCCAGGTAGCGGGTGTCGCCGGTGGCGCGGAACATGGCGATCGCCGCGTCCACCGAATAGCTCAGCTCGTAGTGGTCCCAGCTGTCGCCGGATCGGCTGGCCGGCCGGCCCACCCGGTCGGAGTAGTCCCAGCTCTGCTCGAACACCTCGGCCCAGTGGGCGACCGGCTTCAGCTTCACCGCCGGCCGGGGGGCCGCCGGCCGCGCCGGCAGCGGGGTCATCACGGCCGGCACCTCGGTGCGCGGGCCGGCGCTGGCCGCGGTCAGCGACGTCGCCGCCAGCACCAGCAGGGCGCGCCGGCCTAGCCGCGCGGCACCTGCGCCGTGGGCCGCCGTCATGACCGCACCCGCTCCCGCTCGGACGCCGCCGCCACCGACGGCGCCGCCGGGGTGCCCGCGGCCGCGGCGGCCATGGCGGCGACC
>DASSAL010000014.1:0-6216 GCA_035685405.1 Actinoplanes sp.
ATCGACGCGCTGGTGAACAACGCCGGCATCGGCGGTATCGCCTCCGTGCTGGCCGAGGAGGCCGACGTGGACCGGATGATCGAGGTGAACCTGCGAGCGCCGATCCGGCTGATGCGCGCGGTGGTGCCCGGCATGCTGGCCGCCCGATCCGGGACGATCGTCAACATCGGATCGGTGGCCGGCGAGGTGGGCATCGCCGGCACCTACTCGGCCACCAAGTTCGGGCTGCGCGGCATGACCGATTCGGTACGCCGGGAGCTGACCGGCACCGGGGTCCGGGTGACGCTGATCGAGCCCGGCTACATCGCCACGGCGTTCAACCGCAACCGCAAGAACCTGCCCGGCCCGGAGGTCGTCGCGGCGGCGGTGGACCTTGCCCTGCACCGGCCGCGCCGCCGGATCGTCGTGCCCGCCCGGTACCGCGCCGCGATGTTGCTGGCCGGTGCGCTGCCCGGGCTCACCGACCGGATCTACGCCGGCAAGGCGGCCGCCCGGAAGGACCTGACCACCCGGTAACCGGGTCGGGTTCAACCGCCGCCGCTCGGGTAGGCATTCAGCATGCGAGTCGTGATCGTCGGTGCCTCGGGAAACGCCGGAACCGCCCTGGTGCGCCGTCTGCGCCAGGAGTCCGATGTCGAGATCGTCGGGGTGGCCCGGCGGCTGCCGCCACCGGACGGGCTGGAGTGGCACGCGCACGACATCGGCACGGCGAGCGTCGACGAGCTGGCCGCAACGTTCCGGGGCGCGGACGCGGTGGTGCACCTGGCCTGGCAGATCCAGCCCAGTCACGACCAGCGTGTGCTCTACCGCACCAACGTGTTGGGCAGCCGCACGGTGACCGCGGCGGTGCTGCAGGCCGGCGTACCGGCGTTGGTGTTCGCCTCGTCGGTCGGGGTGTACGCGCCCGGCCCGAAAGACGAGTACGTCACCGAGGCGTGGCCGGCCACGGGCGTGCTGCCGTCCTCGTACAGCCGGCACAAGGTGCTGGTGGAACGCCTGCTGGACCGGGTCGCGGACGACCACCCGGCGCTGCGCGTGGTGCGGATGCGGCCGGGACTGATCTTCCAACGGCGCAGCGGCACCGAGATCGGCCGGTACTTCGCCGGCCCGCTGCTGCCCGCCCGGCTGCTGCGGTTTCAGCGCATCCCGGTGATCCCGTCGCACCCGCGCCTGCGGGTCCAGGCGGTGCACGCCGACGACGTGGCCGACGCGTACGCGCGGGTGCTGCACTCCGACGCCCGGGGTGCGTTCAACCTGGCGGCCGGGCCGGTGCTCGACCCGGCCGTGGCGGCCCGGGTGTTCCGCGGCGTCCAGGTGCCGGTGCCCGGCCCGGTGCTGCACGCCGCGGCCGCGCTGAGCTGGCGGCTGCGGCTGCAACCGGTCGACGCCGGCTGGGTCGAACTGGGCCTCAACGCGCCGTTGATGTCCAGCGACCGGATCGCCGGCGAGCTGGGCTGGCGTCCTCGCCACGACGCGGTGTCGGCCCTGCGGGAGCTGGTGGCCGGCATGGCCGAGCGCGCGCACGACGACACCCCGCCGCTGTCCGCCGACCCGAGCCTGCCCGGGCGCCTGGGCGGGCTGGTCCGGGGCCGGCTGCCTGGCTCCGGTAACCCGTACTGACCCTTAGGCCGCCACCGGTTCCCGGTGGGCCATCAGGGCCAGCGCCTCCGTGGCGCCGACCGGGCTGGAGTACAGGTAACCCTGGCCGAGCGGACAGCCCAGCGCGCTGAGCAGCTCCCGGTGCCGGGGGCTCTCGATGCCCTCGGCGACCACCGTGAGGTTCAGCGAGTGCGCCAGGCTGACGATCCCGGACACCAGCGTCATCTGTTGCGGGTCGTCCACCCCGTCGATGAACGTTTTGTCGATCTTCAGCACGTCGATCGGGCGCTGCCGCAGGTAACCCAGGGACGAGTAGCCGGTGCCGAAGTCGTCGATGGCGATCCGTACGCCCATCTCCCGCAGCACCGCCAGATCGGCCCAGACCAGCTCGTCGTCGCCCATCAGCAGGGTCTCGGTGATCTCCAGCATCAGCGCCTGCGGCGGCACGCCGGCGTAATCGAGCGACGCCCGCACCTGGTCGACGAACCCGGCTTGCCGGAACTGCCGGACCGAGACGTTGACGCTGACGTACGGGCTGCGGCCGCCGGGCAGCGCCCGCCGCCACTGGGCCACCGTGTGCAACGCCTGGTCCAGCACCCAGCGGCCCATCGGCACGATCAGCCCGCTCTCCTCGGCCACCTCGATGAACTGGTCCGGGGCGATCACGCCACGCTGCGGGTGATGCCAGCGCACCAGTGCCTCGAAGCCGACCGGCTCGTCGGTGTCCAGCTCCACGATCGGCTGGTACTGCAGCAGGAAATGCCCCTCGTTGACGGCGTGGTCCAGGGCGGACCGCAGCTCCAGCCGCTCCACCATCGCGCCGTGCAGGTGCGACTGGTAACGGCGCCACTGGTTCTTGCCGGCGCCCTTGGCCACGTACAACGCCAGATCGGCCTGGCGCAGCAGTTCGGCCGCGGTGTCCGCCTCCGGCGTGGTGGTGATGCCGATGCTGGCCCCGGCCTGCAGTTCCTGCCCGTCCACCAGGATCGGCTCGGCCAGCGCGGCCAGGATCCGGGTGGCGGTCTCCTCCACCGCGCCGGGGTCCTGCACGTTCTCCACCAGCGCGGCGAACTCGTCACCGCCCAGCCGGGCCGCGGTGTCGTCGGCCCGCAGTGCGCCGGCGATCCGGTCGGCCACCGCCATCAGCAGCTGGTCGCCGACCGCGTGCCCGAGGGTGTCGTTGACGATCTTGAAGTCGTCCAGGTCGATGAAGAGCACGCCGACCACCGAACCGTCCCGGGCACCCCGGGCCAGCGCGTGCTCCAGCCGGTCGGCGAACAGCACCCGGTTCGCCAGCCCGGTCAACGAGTCGTGGAACGCCTGGTGGGTCAGCTCGCGTTCCAGCCGGCGCCGCTCGGTGACATCCCGCATGGTGATGACCAGGCCGGCCACGCTCTGGTCGGCGCGCAGATCCCGGCAGTGAATCTCCAGCGTCACCTCGGTACGCCGGCGGTCCATGGCCCGGAAGTCGACGCCCTGCACCGGCGTCTGGCCGGCCCGGACCGCTTCCAGCAGATCGGCCAGCCGGCGCCGGTCCACCGGGTGGATCACGTCGTACAGGGCCACGCCGACCGGGTCGCCGCCGAGCACCCCGGTGGCCGACGGGCTGGCGTACCGCACCCGGTCCTCGTCGTCCACGATCACGATCACGTCCGAGGTGTTCAGCACCAGCGTCCGGAAGTACGTCTCACTGTTGCGCCGGGTCACCTCCTCGCTCAGCTCGATCCGTTCCAACGCCAGGGCCACTTGGGTGGCCAGCACCTCCAGCGACCGCTGCAGGCCGAGCAGCGCCGAGCGGGGGCCGCCGACGTGCAGCACTCCGACCAGCGGATCGCCGGTGGGCCGGTCCTGCAGCACCATCGGGCAGCGCAGCACCGTGCTGAACTGGCTGAGCCGGATCGCGACCGCCCAGTCCACCTCCCGGGTGGGCACCAGGCGGGCCGCCGTACCGGACGCCCGGTCCTGCGCCGCCCGCGCAGCCATCGCGCCGGAGATCGGCTCGTCCCGCGGCACCGCCATGGCCAGCACCACCCCGTGCGGCACGTCGTCCGGCAACAGCCGGGCCACCGCCCGGCTGACCGCGACGCTGACCTCCTCCATGTCCGCCGCCGAAACCAGCGCCACCGACGCTTCGCGCAGGCCACGCTCGCGGGCCATGGCCATCCGGTGGCTGGTCATGATCCCGGCCATCCGGAACAGCACCAGCAGGAACGTCACCGCACTCAGCGCACCGATCACGGTCAGGTCGGCCACCCGGCCGCCCCGCCACACCTCGACGATCATGACGGTGGGCGCGACCAGCGAGGCCGTCGCCAGCAGCACCAGCCGCACCCGGCCCAGGTCGGTGGCGGGCGGTGCGGCGGCCGGGCGGGTGAGCTCGGCCATCGAGGGGTGCAGGGCGGCCAGCGCCGCGGCGGCGTACAGCGGGATCCGGCCGAACGAACCGAGGATGCCCAGGTCACCCCGGACCATCACGAGGTTGTGGCCGATGTCGGCGGCGAGCATGGCCACGATGCCGGCGCCGAGCAGGCCGGCCGCGGTCAACCGGCGGGATGACGACCAACCGGGCGCGGTGGTCAGCAGGCGGATCAGCATGGCCAGGCAGAACAGGTCGCCGACCGGGAAGGCGACGGCGATCCACTCGTCCACGGCGGTCCGGTCGCGCAGGACCGGGGCGATCGCGTACGCGTAGGCCAGCAGCGTGACGCCGGTGGTGACGGTGAGCGTGTCCAGCAGGCCGCCACGGTCCCGGGCGCCACGGTTCCGGGCCCGGACGAACTGCCACAGCACCAGCGTCAACAGCGGGTAGACGACCAGCAGCAGCCCGGCGCCGGAACGGTCCGGCAGCGGGCCGGCGCCCGGGCCGGCGAAAAGCGCGGTGCCGGCCGCGGACAGCACCACGGTGAACCCCAGCACCTGCCACGGCGCGGTCCGGGCCGGCCGGTACCGGCGCACGCCGAGACCGATGGCCAGCACCGTGGCCAGGGCGGAGACCACGCGCACCGGCGTCTGCCAGGCCGGAGCCATCACGAAAACAGCGCCCAGAGCAGCCATCAGAAGCCCGACGAGAAGGGCTGCCCACCGTGTCGGCATCCGGCTCCTCCCGCGTTGCTCCGACTGGCTCCCTGATCGGTCCGGTTCGGCCACAACTGAGCCAAACTGGTCCGGTGCCCGTCGACTTCGTCCGTGCCCACACCCGTCTCGCGCCGGTGCCGTTCGTCCCGGAGATCCGGATTCACCAGGCCGAGGAGCCGATCGCGCTGTGGGAGCAGACCGAGGCCGGTCGCGGCGGTGAGCGGCCACCGCCGTTCTGGGCGTTCGCCTGGGCGGGCGGCCAGGCGCTCGCGCGGTATGTGCTGGACTGTCCGGATCTGGTGGCCGGCCGGGATGTGCTCGACCTGGCGACCGGGTCCGGGCTGGTGGCGGTGGCCGCCGCGCGGGCCGGTGCCGACCCGGTGACGGCCAACGACATCGACCCGCTGTCGCTGGCCGCAACGCGGATCAACGCCGAGGCCAACGGCGTCCGGGTGCGCTGCGTCGAAGGCGATCTGCTGGACCGCGACGACTGGTACGGGGTGATCCTGGCCGGCGACGTCTTCTACAGCCGTGCCATGGCCGGCCGGGTGCTGCCGTTCCTGCGCCGGGCGGCCGGGCGGGGTGCGCTGGTGCTGGTCGGCGACCCGGGCCGGGCGTACCTGCCGGCCGACGGGATGATCGCGCAGGCGTCCTATGACGTACCGGTGGCCGAATCCCTGGAGAGCGTCCCACGCCGGCACACCACCGTGTGGCAGGTGTCCCGGTAGGTTCCCAGGATGGTCACCGACGCGTACCTGTCCGCCGCGGCCACCGTCGCCGGCCTGCTGCGGTCCCCCGCGCTGGCGGCGGCCTGGACGGCGCCGAGCGCGCTGGCCGAGTTCCGGGTCAGCGGCCTGGCCGGGCACCTGGCCCGCGGGGTCTTCACGGTGGAGAAATATCTGGCGGCGCCGGTGCCGGCCGGCGGGCCGACCATCGACGCGGCAGCCTACTTCGTCGCCGTGGCCGGTGATCCCGACCTGTCCTCGGCGGCCAACCGGCAGATCCGCGACCGCGGTGAGCTGGACGCCGGCACCGGACCGGACGACCTGGCCGGCCGGTACGACGCCGCGCTCGCCCGGCTGCGCGCCGAGCTGCCGGGCATCCCACCGGACCGGCCGGTGCCGATGGTGGCCGGGCATGTGCTGCGCCTCTCCGACTGTCTGCTCACCCGGCTGGTCGAGCTGCTGGTGCACGCCGACGACCTGGCGGTGAGCGTCGGTGTTCCGGCACCGGCGTTCGACGACGAACCGGCCGACCTGGTGGTCTCGGTGCTGGCCCGGTCAGCCCGCCGGCGGCACGGCACCGCGCCGGTGCTGCGGGCGCTGGCCCGCCGGGAACGCGCGGCCGGGCCGATCGCCGCCTTCTGACATCGCCGGGCTGACGGCCGGGCTACCGCTGCGGATTCAGGCCCAGCGTCCAGGCGCGCACCCCACCCAGGATGCCCGCGGTGTTCGGCACCACCACCACGTCGTCGCCCATCCGGGCCAGCTGGGTGGGCGTGATCAGCCGGGAGTTGCCGCCGCCCAGATAGAGCCGGTCCCA
>DASSAL010000015.1:0-1873 GCA_035685405.1 Actinoplanes sp.
GGATGGCCGGCGACCGGTTCGTGGAGCGGTCCATGACCGACGAGATTATGTACGAGCTGATGCAGCTGGGCGGCCAGGAGTACGTCGACCTGTACGCGGCGAAGGTCAAGGCGCAGGCCGCGGCCGGCGGGAAGATCGGGCTGCCGGACGCCGCCGAGCTGACCGACGTGGCCCGGCCGGCCCGGGCGCCGACCGAGAAGGCCAGCTGAGCCGGTCACCTTCCCGACCGGCGGCCCCGAATGGCGGCGGAGCCACGGCCCGGGCTCCGCGGCGCGATCGACGGCGCTGGCCGGCCGGACGGTGGACCCGGGCGGCAGGACGCCGGCCGCGCCGGCGGTGACCTGCGGTCAGCCGCGGCGGGCGGACTCGATGGCGTGCCAGCGGGCCAGGTTGTGCCGGGCGTCGGCAAGCGCGTCGTGCCGGGCGGTGCCGGGCGGCAACGGCGGCCGGCCGGCGTCCTCCCAGCGCTGGGCCAGCTCATGGGTGAAGCGCGGGATCTCCCGCGGCAGGCCCGGCATCGCGCCCCACAGCTGGGCCAGCGCCACGTGGTCGTACGCCGCGTACCAGGCCCAGAGCTCGATCGGTCCCCCTGCTGCGGTGAGGAAGGCGTGCAGCTCGTCCCGGATGCGGTCCCGGGACTTCCACACCTTGTCCGCCGGCGACGGCAGCTTGTCCAGGACGTGCCGGCGCACCCACGGGATCGCCCGCGACCCGTCGAACTCGGTGGACACCGCGTAGAACTCCCGCCCGGTCTCGTCCACCATGCCGATCGACACCAGGTCGACGGTCTGCCCGTCCTCGACGAATTCGCAGTCGTAGAAGAACCTCACCGCTGCACGGTAGAGGGACGTGCGCTCTTGACCGGTCCAGGGGCCACTAGGCTCCGATCGACGCAAGCGGGCGTACGGACTGGAGGCGGGACCCATGCGGATCGGCGTGCTCACCGGAGGCGGGGACTGCCCGGGCCTCAACGCGGTCATCCGGGCCGTCGTCCGCAAGGGCGTGTCCGAGTACGGGCACGAGTTCCTCGGCTTCCGGGACGGCTGGCGCGGGCCGCTGCAGGGCGAGACGGTGCCGCTGGGCATCCAGCAGGTCCGCGGCATCCTGCCCCGGGGTGGCACGATCCTCGGCACCTCCCGGACCAACCCGTACAAGATCGAGGGCGGCGTCGAGAAGATCGAGGCGTCGCTGCGTGGCCTCGGCCTGGACGCGCTGATCGCCATCGGCGGCGAGGACACCCTCGGGGTGGCCAAGCGGCTGCACGACGACGGCGTGCAGGTGATCGGCGTGCCCAAGACCATCGACAACGACCTGGCCGCCACCGACTACACCTTCGGCTTCGACACCGCGGTCAACATCGCCAGGGAAGCGATCGACCGGCTGCACACCACCGCCGAGTCGCACCACCGCGCGCTGGTGGTCGAGGTGATGGGCCGGCACGCCGGCTGGATCGCGCTGCACGCCGGGATGGCCGGCGGGGCCAACGTGATCCTGCTGCCGGAGCAGCCCTTCGACCTGGACGCGGTCTGCGACTGGGTGCAGCGCCGGTTCGAGACGCACTACTCGCCGATCCTGGTGGTGGCCGAGGGCGCCACCCCCAAGGAGGGGTCGATGGCGCTGGCCACCGGCGAGGTGGACGCCTTCGGGCACGTCCGGCTCGGCGGCATCGGCCAGCTGCTGGCTGAGGAGGTTGAGCGGCGCACCGGCAAGGAGTCGCGCGCGGTCGTGCTCGGCCACGTCCAGCGCGGCGGCACCCCGACCGCGTTCGACCGCTGGCTGGCGACCCGGTTCGGGCTGCAGGCGATCACCGCGGTCCACGACCAGGACTACGGCACGATGATGGCGCTGCGCGGCACTGACATCGTCCGGGTGG
>DASSAL010000016.1:0-20782 GCA_035685405.1 Actinoplanes sp.
CCCTGCAGCGCCCTCACGTTGTCGCCGAAGGTCCAGTTGCGGGAGCCGTCCCAGTTCGCCGACCAGGTCATCAGGCCCTTGAGCCGGCCGCCGTAGGTGTTCCAGGCCTGGGCCACCTGGGCGGGCGTCAGGTGGCCGCCGCCCGCGCCGGGCTGGGCGGGCAGTCCCGGGACCTGCTTGTCGAGCGGCACCCGGACGGTCTGGCCCTGGATGGTGAGGCCGGCGTCGAGGCAGTTGGTCTGCTGCACGAAGCCCTGCACGGTGCCGGCCGGGTACGAGTCGCCGGCGCAGCCGTACATGCTGCCGTTGTAGTACTGCATGTTCAGCCACCACAGCCGGCCGTTGTCCGCGTACTTCTTGATGATCGGCAGGTACGCGCCCCAGATCGAGCCGTAGACCACGCTGCCGCCGGTCACGTACGCGGTCTCCGGCGCCATGGTCAGGCCGAAGGCCGCCGGCATCTGGGCCAGCACGCCGTCGATGATCCGGATCAGGTTGGCCTGCGACGCCGACAGCTGGGTGATGCTGCCGCTGCCGGTCAGGCCGGTCTCGATGTCGATGTCGATGCCGTCGAAGTTGTACCGCTTGAGGATCGGCACGATGGTGGCCACGAACCGGTCGGCGACCGCGCCGGAGCTCAGGTCGATGCCGGCGGTGGCGCCGCCGATGGACATCAGGATGGTGGCGCCGGCCGCCTTGGCCGCGCACATCTCGGCCGGCGTTGCCACCCGGACCCCGGCGTCCATGCCGTCCTCCCACAGCACCGAGCCGTCCGAGCGGATCACCGGGAAGGCGGCGTTGAGCACGTTGTAGCCGTGCTGGCGCAGCCGGCTGTCGGTGATCGGGATCCAGCCCAGCGGCGGATGCACGCCGTTGGCCGCGCCGTCCCAGTTCTCCCAGTAGCCGACCAGCACCTTGCCGGCCGGGCGGGACTTCACCGCGCAGGTCGAGCCACCCGGCGGCAGCGTCGTCGGGGGCGGAGTCGTGGGCGGGGTGCTGGGCGGCGGAGTCGTGGGCGGGGTGCTGGGCGGCGGGGTGCTGGGCGGCGGGGTGGTGGGCCCGCCAGTGCAGGCGCCCAGATCACGCCACAGCGACGGGGTGGCGGCTGGGTTCCAGCCGGCGCCCACGTGCGCGGTGTGCGTGACCAGGGCCTGATAGAGCCGGCTCGCATAGGTGACCTGGGTGCCGGCGGGATAGGTGTTCCCTTCGGCCCAGGCCGGCGCGGCGCAGACCACCGCGGCGGTGGCGGCGACCTGCGGGACGATGAGGACGGCCGAGGCGACGGTCATCGCCGCCCCGGCCAGCAGCGCAACCACACGACGTCTCATGACCCCACATATTGACGTCGGTCAACGCAAATATCAAGGGTTGTTAACAGTCAGGAACTCGCGGACCAGGGCGGCGGTCTCGGCGACCGGGATGTCGTGGTCACCGGCGCCCGGCACCTCGACGTGCCGGCCGATCGGCATCGCCTTCGCCGCCGCGGTCAACGCCGGCCAGGTGCCCACTCCGGTCAGGACCAGGGTGGGTACGGACACCGCAGCCATCGCCGGCGTGAGCGTCCCGTACTCGGCGGTGAGCGTCGCGTCGTACACCGTGCTCTGCGCGATCGCCTCCAGCGCCGGCCACATCGGCGACTGCCGGATCTGCGCCACCATCTGCGGCGGCAGCCCGATGCCCTCGGTCTGGAAGAGCGCCACCGCGTCGCCGGGCCGGCCGGCCTGCACCAGCGCGTCCAGCCGGGCCGGCAGGCCGGCCGGGCGCGGCGGACCGTCGGTGGCGAACGGCACCTCGTACAGGACCAGGTGCGTGACCGGCAGCGAGGTGGCGGCGTGCAGGGCGAGAATGCCGCCGGAGGAGTAGCCGAACAGCGCGGCCTTGCCGCCCACCGTCGCCAGCACGGCGGCCAGGTCCTCGACCTCGCGCTCGACGGCGTACGGGCGGGTGTCGCCGCTCGCGCCCCGCGCCCGCCGGTCGTACCCCACCGCCGTGAAGTCGCCGGCCAGCGCACCAGCCATCGGCGCGAGGCGGGTGTGGTCGTTGAACGCACCACCGATCAGCACGATCGGGTGACCGCTGCCCGCCTTCTCGTACGCGATCGTGGTGCCGTCGGCCGAGATCACCGTGTCCATCGTCGTCTCCTTCGTTCGTCATGGTCCTACCCGGCATTCCAGGGACGTACGAGCCGGACCGGGATGGACATCTGCTAGGGAGGAATTGTGCGATACCTGTTGTTGATCAGCGCGGACGAAGAGGCCGCGGAGCAGTCCATGGCGGCCGGTGGGTTCGGTGACTTCCCGGCCTGGCTCGCCGACCTGGAACGCCGCGGGGTGCTGGAAGCGCACGAGGGTCTGCATCCGAGCCCGACCGCGACCACCGTCCGGGTTCGCGACGGCGAGGTGCTGCTCACCGACGGGCCGTTCGCCGAGGGACGCGAGCAGGTCGGTGGCTTCGCGCTGGTGAACTGCCGCGATCTGGACGAGGCGATCGAGATCGCGGCCGGTCATCCGGCCAGCCGGATCGGGCAGGTCGAGATCCGCCCGGTGCGATGAGGGCCGGTGCGATGACCACGGTCGACGAGGCCGTCGCCGCGGCGTTCCGGGCCGACTGGGGCCGGGTGCTGGCCACCCTGATCGGGGTGGTCGGCGACTGGGACCTCGCCGAGGAGGCCACCCAGGAGGCGTTCGCCGCCGCCGTGCCGGCCTGGCGCCGCGACGGCATCCCGGACCGTCCGCGGGCCTGGCTCACCACCACCGCGCGTAACCGGGCGATCGACCGCCTGCGCCGGGAGCGGGTGGGCGCCACGAAGCTCCGCGAACTGCCCGTCGACCGGGCCCACGACCTCGACGTTGACCTGGACGTCCTGGACAGCGGCCTTGCCGACGACCGGGTGCGGCTGCTCTACACCTGTTGCCATCCGGCGCTGAGCCTCGAGGCGCGGGTCACCCTGTCGTTGCGGACGCTGTGCGGCCTGTCCACAGCGGACGTGGCCCGGATCTTCGGGGTGCCCGAGGCCACCATGGCCAAGCGGCTGGTCCGCACCAAGCGGAAGATCGCGCTGGCCGGCATCCCCTACCGGGTCCCGCCCGCGCATCTGCTGCCGGAACGCACGAACGCCGTCCTGCACACCATCCACCTGCTCTACCACGACACCTACATCGCCGCGTCCGGCAACCACGCACGGCAGCTGGCCGAGCTGGTTGACGAGTTGATGCCGGACGAGCCGGAGGCGGCCGGCCTGCACGCGCTGCTCCTGCTGCTGGACGCGCGCCGGCCGGCCCGGATCCGCGACGGCGCATTGGTCCCGCTGGAGGAGCAGGACCACAGCCGGTGGGACACCGCGATGATCGCCCGCGGAATGGCGGTGCTGCGCCGGGCGGTCCGCCGGGAACGGGTGGGACCCTTCCAGCTGCAGGCCTTGATCGCCGGCTGCCACGTGCAGGAGCGCATCGACTGGGCGCAGGTGGTCGCGCTGTACGACCGGTTGCTGGCCCGGGTGCCGTCGGACACCGTCCGGCTGAACCGCGCCATCGCGATCGCCATGCGCGACGGTCCGGACCTGGGCTTGCTGGACGGCATCGACCACCCGCTGGTCCCGGCCGCGCGGGCCGACTTCCTGCGCCGGCTGGGGCGCCGGGCGGAGGCGGTCCCGCACTACCGGGAGGCGTTGGCCAGCACCACCAACCCGGCCGAGCAGGCGTACCTGCGGCGGCGCCTGGCCGAGGCGTCGGGATAGCGCGGAGGACCGGTGTCCCGGCCGCATCCGGGACGCGGCGGGACCGGATCAAGGACGGCGGGCTCTGCTCGCCCGGGACGGCCGGCCGCGAGAGTTCAGGTCATCGCGGAGCACACCGCACCGCTCGCTCAAGGAGTCGAGATGACCATCACCAGCACGGCCGCTCCGGCCCGCACCGACGTCGCCGGTACCGCGTCCGCGCCGTCCGCCACCATGGTCCGCCGGGCCGGCCTGGCCGTCGCCGCCGGCGCCACGATCTGGTCGGCCGCCGTCTTCGCGGTCGGCAGCAACCCGTCCGACAGCCTCGGCATCACGATCAGCGACCTCGGCGCGCTGCCCTTCCAGCTCGGCCTGTTCGCGCTGGTCACCGCGCAGCTGCGAACCGGCGCCACGGGTGCCGGCCGGTTTGCCCGCGGCCTGCTGCGGGTCGAGTACGTGCTGCTCGCCCTGGCCACCCTCTGGACCGTGCTGCACGGCGCGGTGCCGGCCTTCCGTGACGACCTGTGGCTGGCCGTCCTGGACGCGTTCTGGCCGCTGTCCATGCTCGGCATGTTCATCATCGGCGTGAAGATCGCCGTCGCCGGCCGCTGGCGGGGCGTCGCCCGGGTATGGCCGTCGGTCGCCGAGAGCTGGGCCATCGTCACCGTGCCGGCCTTCGTCCTGGTCGGCGAGCCGGTGTCCAACTGGGTGGGCGGCGGCCACCTGCTCATCGGGTACGCCGTCCTGGGCCTGATCCTGGCCCGCCGGCCGGAGCTGACCGGCGCCCGCTGACCGATCGACCTCCACCCGGTCCTCCCGACGCCTGCCCCGGCCGCCCGCGATCCCGTCGCGGCGGCCGGGGCGCGCCGTCTCCCGATCCGCGCCTCACGGCGGCCAGCGGACCTCCAGCGGCAGCCGCAGAAATTCCGCGTACGGCTGCAACGCCGCCTCCGCACACTTCCGCTCCGCCGCCCCGAACGGCACCAGCGGCTGCGCCGACACCACCACCGCCTTCTTCGTCAGGTTGCGCTTCCACGTCCCCACCACCCGGCCGTCCCGGACGATGGTGGCCTGGAAGACACCGTTGCCGCCCGGGATGATGGCCTGCTTGTGCGCGTCGTCCACCATCAGCGACCGGTCCCGGTAGCCGAGCAGGTATTCGTCGAATCCGGGCAGCGCCAGCCACTCCCCGTCGAGCTCCGGCACCTCCGCGTCCAGCAGCCCCGGGTCGAGGAGCCGGTCACCGACCGCGGCCAGGGCGTCGCCGGCGCCGGCCACGCCCGCGCGGCAGTCCTTCACCGGCAGCCCGGTCCAGCGCGCCAGGTCGGCCACCGTGGCCGGGCCGTGGCTGCGGAAGAACCAGCTGGCGATCAACGCGAGCGCCTCGTCGCGGGACGGCCGGCGCGGGTCGGGCGCCCATTCGCCGAGCAGCACGAACGTCTGCTCCTTGCCGATGTGCGGGGCGATCGCCGTGACGCCCTGCTGGCTGGCGAACCACAACAGGTGGTAACCCCGCTGACCGCCCACCTCGAGGCCGCCCTCGGCGAGCACGCCCAGGCACTGCGCCCGGGTCAGCCGGTTGCCGCCGGCCAGGGCGGCGGCGAGCAGCTCGACCCCCCGGTCGGCGTCGGCCGCGGACAGGCCGAGGGTCGCGCGCCGGGCCGCCGCACCGGCCAGCGCCCGCACGCCCATCAGCTCGAGCATCCACCTGGCCTCCCGGGGCGGCACCAGGTGCACCGTGCCGCGCATCGGCCACGTGCGGATCGCCTCCCGGCGTTCCAGCGCGGCGGTGACGTCGTCCACGGTGGACCCGGGCAGCCGGGCGCCGAGGGACCACAGGCCGCTGGCCATGTCCTGCGCCTGCATGGCACCGAACCACTGCACCACGCCGGCCACCGAGTCGGGCCGGCCGCCGGGGCGGGCCCGCAGGAGCAGGCTGGTCAGGCGGGCGGCGAGGGCGTTCACACCCGGGACCTTACGGGCCGGGTACGACAGGAATCAGCGCCCGCGCTCGGACCGGTACCGGCCGATCAGCGTGTTGGTCGACGAGTCGGCGTCGGCCTCCGGCGCGGACGACGCGGTCAGCTTGGGCGCCAGCTGGTTCGCCATCACCTTGCCCAACTCCACGCCCCACTGGTCGAACGAGTTGATCTCCCAGATCGTGCCCTGGGTGAACGTGATGTGCTCGTACAGCGCGATCAGCTGCCCGAAGGTGTTCGGGGTCAGCTCGGGCGCGAGGATCGTGGTGGTCGGGTGGTTGCCCGGCATCACCCGGTGCGGGGCCACCGCCGGGTCGGTGCCCTCGGCGGTCACCTCGTCCAGGGTCCGGCCGAAGGCCAGCGCCCGGGTCTGGGCGAAGAAGTTCGACATGAACAGGTCGTGCATGCCGCCGATGTCGTGGTTGGGCCGGCTGAACCCGATGAAGTCCGCCGGGATCAGCTTGGTGCCCTGGTGGATCAGCTGGTAGAAGGCGTGCTGGCCGTTGGTGCCGGGCTCGCCCCAGAACACCTCGCCGGTCTGGTACTCCACCGGGCTGCCGTCCAGCCGCGTCGCCTTGCCGTTGCTCTCCATGGTGAGCTGCTGCAGGTAGGCGGCAAACCGGTGCAGATACTGGGCGTACGGCAGGACGGCGTGCGACTGGGCGCCGAGGAACGTGTCGTACCAGACGTTGAGCAGGCCGAGCAGCGCGGGCACGTTGCGCTCCACCGGCTCGGTGCGGAAGTGCTCGTCGACCGCGTGGTAGCCGGCCAGCAGGTCGGCGAACTGTTCCTTGCCGATGGCGATCATCACCGCCAGGCCGACCGCGGAGGGCAACGAGTACCGGCCGCCGACCCAGTCCCAGAAGCCGAACATGTTCTCGGTGTCGATACCGAAGTCGCCGACCTTCTGCGCGTTGGTGCTGACAGCGACGAAGTGCCTGGCGACCGCCGACTGGTCGCCGCCCAGCCCGCGCAGCAGCCAGTTGCGCGCCTCGGTGGCGTTGGTCAGCGTCTCCTGCGTGGTGAACGTCTTGGACACCACGATGAACAGGGTGGTGGCCGGGTCCAGGTCGTGGGTCTTGGCGTACAGGTCGGTGGGGTCGATGTTGGAGACGAACCGGCACTGGATCTGCGGATCGGCGTACGCCTTCAGCGCCTCGTACGCCATCACCGGTCCGAGGTCGGAGCCACCGATGCCGATGTTCACCACGGTGCGGATGCGCTGGCCGGTGGCGCCGGTCCACTCGCCGGAGCGGACCCGGTCGCTGAACGCGCCCATCTTGTCCAGCACCGCGTGCACGTCGGCGACCACGTCCTGGCCGTCCACCTCCAGCGAGGCGTCGCGCGGCAGCCGCAGCGCGGTGTGCAGCACGGCCCGGTCCTCGGTCGCGTTGATGTGCTCGCCGGCGAACATGGCGGCGATCCGCTCCCGCAGCCGGGCCCGGCCGGCCAGCGCGTGCAGGGCACTCAGCACCTCGTCGGTGACCAGGTTCTTGCTGTAGTCGACGTACAGGTCGGCGACCCGCGCGGTGAGCCGCTCGCCGCGCCGCGGGTCGCCGTCGAACAGGTCCCGCAGATGCACCGTGGCGAACTTCTCGGCGTGGCCCTGCAGGGCCGTCCATTCAGCGCTGTCGGACACGTGCTCGCTCATCGGCGTGACTCCTGATTCAACCCGGAATATCGACCTCATCCTGGCACGAATCGCAGCGCCCCGCCGTCAATCACCCGGCCGCGGCGGAGGTGAGGGAAGATGGCGGGATGGCGACCTGGGACGACATCCGGGCCATCACCGCGACGCTGCCGGAGACGCGGGAGACGGCCGAGCGCTCCTGGAAGGTGAAGGACAAGTCGCTGGCCTGGGAGCGGCCGTTGCGCAAGGCGGACCTGGCCGCGCTGGGCGCGTCCGCGCCCACCGGGGACATCCTCGGCGTACGGGTGGCCGACGTGGGCGTGAAGGAGGCGTTGCTGGCCGACGATCCGGCGGTCTACTTCACCACGCCGCACTTCACCGGTTATCCGGCGGTGCTGGTCCGGCTGGCCGAGATCGATCCGGCCGAGCTGCATGAGCTTCTGCGCGACGCCTGGCTGGCCCAGGCACCGAAACGGCTGGCTCAGGCTTATCTGGCGGATCACCCCTAGACCCCCTAGACCACCACGAGCGCCCAGCACAGCGCGGCCAGGGAGGCCGCGCCGGTCAGGCTGCGGACCAGATTCCAGCGCGTCCACGGGCCTTCGAAGTCGTGCCGGATGCCGGACTCCGGGGTGGCCGCGTCCATCCGGTTGTTCAGCGGGACGTGGACCAGCCGGGTGATGCCGATGGTGGCCAGGTAGAGCAGCAGCGTCAGGAGCACCGCAACGGTCAGCGGGGTGCGGCCGTCCAGCAGGGCGAGGATCAGCGCGGCCACGTCGAGCACCAGGGCGCCGACGAAACACAGGAAGAACCAGCCGTTCAGGATGGCCCGGTTGGCGCGCTGCAGGAACTCGACGAACAGCGCGTCGGGGCCGCCCCGCAGGGCCGGCATCACCGACACCGCCCAGCCCCACAGCAGCCCGGCCGACAGGCCGGTGGTGACGGCCGCGGCCACCACCACCACGATCATGACCGTACGCATGGTGGAGCACTGTAGCGACGGCACGAGCCGCCCGGCAGGCCCGCCGGGCGGCTCGTGAGTTCATCCGGCGGCTACCCCAGGTCGAGCGTGACGTTGAAGATCGGGTCCGCGGCCAGCTTCCGGAACGCGGCCAGGCCGCTCTTCGTGCTGTCGATGCTGATGTCGCGGTCGCCCTCGTCGTCGGCCTTGGTGTCGAAGTGCACGATCGCCTTGATCGCCGGGCGCTTGGCCAGCTCGGGCCGGACGCTGGCGTACTGCGGAGCCTTGTCGACCGGCTTGCCGATCCGGTGGTACGCACCCCACTCGGCGATCATCAGCGGCTTGCGCTTGGCGGCGGCCCACTCGTAGAACGCCGGCCCGGTCTTGCCGCGGCGGTCCAGCAGGTCGGCGAAGAAGCCGTAGTGGTAGTAGCCCTTCTCGGCGCTGACGTACGAGTCCAGGCCCATCCAGTCGACCACGTCGTCGCCCGGGTAGATGTCCTTCCACCAGGACTGCGACATCCACTTCTCGTTGCCCATGTAGGCCATCACGTTGATCGCGTTGGTCACGCCCTTGGCGCGCAGCCGCTGGATGGTGTGCCGGTACATGGCGGCGAAGTCCTTCGCCTCCCAGCCGGAGCCGGCCTTGGCGATCACGTCGTTCTCCGGCTCGTGGTTGAGCACCAGGAAGAACTTCTCCGGGTACGTGGCCTTCACCCGCGCGGCGAACGCGTCGATCCGCTTGTCCTGCTCGCCCTTGGCCACCTTGGCCCAGCTCGAGCCGTACGCGATCTTCCAGTTCAGCAGCAGCACCCGCGGCTTCGCCGGGTCCCGGGTCATGGCGATCTCGGCCTTGGTCGGGAACGGCTCGTCACCCTTGTGGTACGTGTGGAAGATGGTGGCGGTGCGGCCGCTGACCTTCTCCCAGTCCTTCAACGCCTGGTCGCGCGGTGCGGAGGTGAAGCCACCGGCCGCGCCGCCCCACAGCACGCCGCAGGACGGCACCAGCTTGGCGTCGGTGACGCACTTCGCCGACGGCGCGGCCGGCCCGGTGGTGGTCTCCGACGGGACCGGCGTGGCAGCCGGCTCGTCCACGTAGTCGGCCGGCGGGGTCTCCACCACCGGCTCCGGGGCGGTCGGCTCGGTGGTCGCCGGCGCCTCGGCGGCGGTGGCGACGGTCAGCACCGGCACGCCGGTCTTGTTCTCCGCCGAGCGGAACCGCACCGGCCGGCCGGCCGTGGACTGCACGGCGAACGAGTAGGTGCCCGGGCCGGTCACCTCGGCGTCCAGGTCGAAGGCCACCTCGGTGTCGGTGGCCTTCGGCGTCACGCTCGCCACCACCAGGCCCAGCGCCGGCGCGGTGGCCGAGGTGAGCTTCTTCTCGGTCCAGGAGTTGTCCACGATCCGGCTCACGGTGACCTTGCCGGCCACGTCGCCGACCGTGGTCAGGGTCAGCCGGGCACCGGTCACGTCGGTGCCGGCCGGGACGGTGAACTTCAGGTACGAGGTCTTCACGTCCTTGCCGAGACGCCCGGCCACCAGCTTGTCGCCGCCGCCGAACGTCGCGTTTCTGCGGCCGCTGGAGGTGTAGGTGTCGTCCCCGGCGTGGATCTTCAGCTCCGGACCGGCGATCGCCCCCGCGAGCGCCGGAAGAGCCAGGACGGATCCCGCGCCGGCCGCCGTCGCGGCCAGGACGGTCACGGACTTTCGCAGCTTGAACCGCACGATCTGATCTCCCCCGCGTTGTCCGGCCGGGTGTTCGGCCGGGCATGCGAAAGAGATTCCGGTGCCGATGGTGCACCACCAGTGCCCGGACAGGTGCCACCGGGTTGCCACCGCAGCGGCCTATGCTCGCCCGGGCGTGCCGATCGAGCGGAGGACGGATGAACCCGGTGGTGGCGGACGTGCTGCGAGTGGCGCCGGTCATCGACGGCCACAACGATCTGCCGATGCAGCTGCGGGCACTGCGCGGGTACGCGGTGGCCGGCCTGGACGCGATCCAGCCGGACTTCCACACCGATCTGCCGCGGCTGCGGGCCGGCGGGGTGGGCGCGCAGTTCTGGTCGGTGTACGTGCCGTCGGACCTGCCCGAGCCGGACGCCGTGGTGGCCACCATGGAACAGGTCGACGCGGTGTACCGGCTGGTCGCGGCGTACCCCGAGGATCTGGCCCTGGCCTGCTCGGCCGCGGATGTCCGCCGGGCCTGGGCGGCCGGGCGGATCGCCTCGCTGATCGGCATCGAGGGCGGGCACAGCCTGGCCACCTCGCTGGGTGTGCTGCGCTCGTTCGCGCGGCTGGGGGTCCGGTACGTCACCCTGACCCACAACAGCCACACGTCGTGGGCGGACAGCGCGGCCGACGAGCCGGTGCACGGCGGGCTGACCGAGGTGGGCCGGGCGATCGTGGCGGAGATGCAGCGCATCGGCGTGCTGCCCGACCTGTCCCACGTGGCGCCGGTGACCATGCACGCCGTGCTGGACCTGGCGGCCGCGCCGGTCATCTTCAGCCACTCGTCGGCCCGCGCGCTGACCGACCACCGGCGGAACGTGCCGGACGACGTGCTGCTCCGGCTGCGCGACAACGGCGGGGTGGTGCAGCTGTCGTTCGTGCCGTACTTCGTCTCCACCGCGGCCCACGAGTGGCTGGTGGCCGCCGCCGCGGAGACCGCCCGGCTGGGTCTGCCGGAGACGCCGGTGCCCTGGCCGCCGGCCCCGGTGCCGGGGGCCGCACCGGCACCGGCGCCACCGCCTGCGGACCGGCCGGAGCTGGGGCCGTGGCTGGCCGCGAACCCCCGGCCGACCGCGACCATCGCTCAGGTCGCCGACCACATCGAGCACGCCCGCGACGTGGCCGGGGTGGACCACATCGGACTGGGCGGCGACTTCGACGGCACGGACGCGCTGCCGGCCGGGCTCGAGGACGTCGCCGGATATCCGCGCCTGCTGTCCGAACTGGCCGACCGCGGCTGGTCCGCCGCCGATCTGGAGAAGCTGACCGGCCGCAACATGCTGCGCGTGCTCGAGGAGTCGGAGCGGCGGGCCGCGGAACCGCTGTGGCCGCTGTCCCCCGCCCGCTGAGCTACTCGAAGAGGGAGTGGCCGCGGCCGCCCTCGGTCCGGCGCCGGGCCCGCCGGCGCAGCTGGACGACCACCAGGTCGACGGCCGCCACCACTCCCCACGCCGCGATGATCCAGGCCGCTACCGGCTGGTCCAGGCGCCACAGCACGACGGCCAGCACGGTGCAGATCACGACACCGAACGCGGCCAGGATCAGCCGGAGGTTCAGCGCGCTGTAGGGCCTGTCGAAGTCCCCGCGCCGGCCGGGTGGTTGCGGGCCGATCGGCATGGACCGCGCGTACCCCCACCCGGCCGCCGGGAAACGTCAGGCCACCTCGCGGCGCAGCACCCGGACCGTGCCGAGCACCAGCGGCAGCAGCACCCACACCGCCGCGGACACCAGGAACCGGCCCCACTGGCCACTGGTCAGGCCGCCGGCGCTCTCGGTGAGCGGGATCGTGGTGACGTTCATGTCCAGCCAGCTCGCCGCGGTCCGCAGTCCCCGGATGGTCTCGCCGAGAATGGTCCACACCATCGGCAGCGCGAAGAACAGCACGATGGCCAGCGGGGTGTTCAACAGCAACGCACCGAACGCCGAGCCCATCAGCACCCACACCACCTGCAGCACCACGCACTGCACGACCAGTTGCCAGGTGATGCTCCACGGTCCGCCGGCGGCCAGGTTGCCGGCCGCCCCGAAGGCGAACGCCGGGACCACCGCCAGGATCGAGATGAGCACGGCGGCGGCCAGCTTCGCGGCGACCACCCGGCCGCGCTGCGGCACCAGTGCGAACGTGGTGAGCGCGGTGCGCTGCGTCCACTCGGCGGTCATCGACAGGATGCCCAGCACCGGCAGCAGCACGCCGGAGGGCAGCAGCGCGAAGGTGAAGAAGTTCTCGAACGTCTTCTCGTCGTCGGGTGCCGCGAACAGCAGGATCAGCGTGGTGGCCACCGCCGCCAGCCCGATCACGATCAGCAGCCAGAGGCCGGCCCGGGTGTCCGCCAGCTTGCGCAGCTCGACCAGGACCAGGCGGGACAACGGCAGTTTCGGCGTACGGTGCGGCGCCGCACCGGGCGCGGTGCCCTCGGCGGGGCGGGTCGTGGTCGTCTCCACCGTGGTCATCGCACACTCTCCTGGACGCTGTCGCCGGCGGTCAGGGTCAGGAACATCTGCTCGAGTCCGCCGCCGCCGGCCGGGCGCAGCTCGAGCAGGACCAGCCCGGCGTCCGCCGCGGCCCGTCCGATGGTCTCCGCGTCGGACTGCACGACAACGCCCCCGTCGGTCGTCCGCGCTCCGGTCAGTCCGATTCGCTGGAGCATCAGGTCGAGCGCCGCCATGTCGAGCGCCTTGACCACGATGCCGGAGGCGGCCAGCAGCTCCGCCTTGTCACCCTGCGCCACGATCTTCCCGGCGCCGATCACGACCAGCCGGTCGGCGACCGCCTCCACCTCGCGCAGCAGGTGCGAGGAGAGCAGCACGGTGCCGCCCCGGTCGGCGAACTCGCGGAGCAGCCCGCGCATCCAGAAGATGCCCTCCGGGTCCAGGCCGTTGGCCGGCTCGTCCAGGATCAGGATGCCCGGGTCGCCGAGCATCGCATGGGCCAGGCCGAGCCGCTGCCGCATGCCCAGCGAGTACGCCCGGACCCGGCGCTTGGCCGCCGTCCTGTTGAGGCCGACCCGCTCCAGGGACTCGTCCACCCGGCGCCGGTCCAGGCCCATCGTCATCGCGGCCAGGGTGAGCACCTCCCGGCCGGTGCGCCCGGCGTGCTGGGCGGACGCGTCGAGCAGGACGCCGACCCGCCGGCCCGGGTTGCCGAGCCGCTGGTACGGCACGCCGTCGACGGTCGCGGTGCCGCCCGTCGGCGGGGTCAACCCGGTGATCATGCGCATGGTGGTGGATTTGCCGGCCCCGTTCGGGCCGAGGAAGCCGGTCACCGTGCCGGGCGCGCAGGTGAACGACACGTCGTCGACGGCCGGGTGAGCCCCGTACCGCTTGCTGAGATGTTCGACGGTGATCATGCTTCTCAGCCTGGCCCGGCCGGGTGGCGGTGCGCGTCGGCCGCCGGTCGAGGGCTGCGAACCTTGGTCTAGCGCGGATTACGACTTTGGTAGGTATCAGGGGGTCCGTTACCGCCCGTAACATGACGATCGTGGGGACGCTGACGACCGAGTACCGCTGGCTGCTGCCGGCCGCGCTGGTCGCGGATCCGGACGACCCGCAGGTGCCGGGCCGCTCGACCCGGGACTGGGTGGTCGACGCCCTCTGCCTGCTGCTCGGCTTCGGGTTCACCGTGCTGGCCACCTGGGACCTGCTGCAGCCGGAGCCGGTCGTCGTGCAGGAGTGGAGCGGCACCCCGGACTGGCTGATCTGGCTCGACTTCGCCGTCGGCACGGTCGCGGCCGCCGGGCTGTGGTGGCGCCGCCGCCGGCCGGTCCACCTCGCGCTGCTGCTGGTGCCGGTCGGCCTGTTCTCGGTCACCGCCTCGGTGACCCTGCTGATCGTCATGTTCAGCGTGGCGGTGCACCGCCGGTTCGCGGTCACCGCGGTGATCGCGGCGCTGTACACCGCGGTGAACGCCCTGTTCGTCGCGATCCGCCCGGAGAACGAAGCCGCCTTCTGGGAGTCGATGGGGTGGAGCGTCGCCTTCCTGGTGATCGTCAGCCTGTGGGGCATGGTGGTCCGGTCCCGGCGCCAGCTGGTGGTGTCGCTGCGCGACCGGGCCGCGCGCGCGGAGAACGAGCAGCACCTGCGGATCGCGCAGGCCCGGGCGCTGGAGCGCACCCGGATCGCCCGGGAGATGCACGACGTGCTGGCGCACCGGATCTCGTTGCTCAGCCTGCACGCCGGCGCCCTGGAGATCCGGCCGGACGCGGCGCCGGCCGAGGTGGCCGGTGCGGCCGGCGTGATCCGGGCCAGCGCGCACCAGGCGCTGCAGGACCTGCGGGAGGTGATCGGGGTGCTGCGCGACGACATGCCGTCCGACGGCACGCCGGAACGCCCCCAGCCGACCATCGCGGAGCTGCCCGCGCTGGCCGAGGAGTCCCGGGCGGCGGGCATGAAGGTCCGGCTCGACGAGCAGCTGCCGGACGCCGAGGTGCCCGCGGTCACCGGGCGCACGGCGTACCGGATCGTGCAGGAGGGCCTGACCAACGCGCGCAAGCACGCGCCCGGGGCGGTGGTGACCGTCGCGGTCGGCGGGCGGCCCGGTTCCGGCCTGACCATCGACATCCGTAACCCCTGGCCGGTGCCGGGCACGGCGGCCATCCCGGGCACCGGCACCGGGCTGGTGGGGCTGGCCGAGCGCGCCACCCTGGCCGGCGGCCGGCTCACGCACGGGCGTACCCCGGACAACACCTTCCGGCTGAGCGCCTGGCTGCCGTGGCCGACGTGACCCCGCCCATCCGGGTCCTGATCGTCGACGACGACGCCCTGGTACGGGCCGGCCTCACGATGATCCTGGCCGGCGCCGCGGACGTCGACGTGGTCGGTGAAGCCGCCGACGGCGCCGAGGTGCCGGACGCGGTGGCCCGGCACCGGCCGCACGTGGTGCTGATGGACATCCGCATGCCGCGGGTGGACGGGCTGGCCGCCACCGAGACGCTGCGGGCCCGGCCGGACGCGCCGGAGGTGCTGGTGCTGACCACCTTCGACGCGGACGAGCACGTGCTGCGCGCGCTGCGGGCCGGCGCCAGCGGATTCCTGCTCAAGGACACCCCGCCGGTGGAGATCCTGCACGCGGTCCGCAGGGTGGCGCGGGGTGACGCGATGCTCTCCCCCACGGTGACCCGGCGGCTGATCGCCCACGTCGCCGCGCCCGGCCCGACGCCGCGGGCGGCAGCCGCCGCCCGGCTGGACCGGCTGTCCGGACGGGAGCGGGACGTGGCCCTGGCGCTGGGGCAGGGCAAGTCCAACGCGGAGATCTCCGCCGACCTGTTCATGAGCGTGGCGACGGTGAAGGCACACGTCTCCCGGCTGCTCACCAAGCTGGAGCTGAACAACCGCGTCCAGGTGGCGTTGCTGGTCCACGACGCGGGTCTGGTGTGATCACCCTAAGGTGACGTGCATGCGTACGACCACATTGAACGCCGGGCGCACCAAGGCCGCGCTCCGCACCTCCGCATCCGTGTCGCTGCAGATCCTGCTGGTGGTGCTGTTCGCCGGCCTCCTGCTGTGGCTGCTCGGCCGGCTGTGGCCGGCGGTCTGGCCGCTCGTGGTGGGCCTGCTGCTGACCACGCTCACCTGGCCGCTGGCCCGGTGGCTGCGGCGGAAGGGCTGGCGGCCGGCGCTCGCCGCCTCCGCCGTCACCGTGCTGTTCCTGCTGGTGATGACCGGCATCGTGGTGCTGATCGCGGTGCCGGTGGCGTCCCAGGCCGGTGAGCTCAGCCAGGGTGTGACCAGCGGCATCGACCGGTTGCGGGAGTGGGCCAGCGGCCCGCCGCTGAACTTCGGCGACGACCAGGTCACCGAGGCCCTGGACGCCGCGGTGAACCGGATCCAGAACAGCGTCGGCAGCATCGTCACGGCCACCGTCGCGGGCGTCGGCACGGTGATCAACGGCGTGGTCACCGCGGTGCTGGCCGTGCTGCTGATGTTCTTCTTCCTCAAGGACGGCCCGCGGTTCCTGCCCTGGCTGGGACGGCAGCTGCCGGGCCGGCTGGCCACCGACCTGCCGGCGGTCGCCACCCGCGCCTGGGACACGCTCGGCGCGTTCGTCCGGTCCCAGGCCCTGGTCGGCCTGCTGGACGCCGTCTTCATCGGCCTGGGCCTGTGGATCGTCGGGGTGCCGCTGGTCCTGCCGCTGGCCGTGCTCACCTTCGTGGCCGCCTTCGTGCCGATCGTGGGCGCGTTCTTCGCCGGCTTCGTGGCGGTGCTGATCGCGCTGGTCTCCAACGGCCTGACCGACGCCCTGATCGTGCTGGCCATCATCATCGTGGTACAGCAGCTGGAGGGAAACCTGTTCCAGCCGATCGTGCAGAGCCGCGGGCTGGGCCTGCACGCGGCGGTGATCCTGCTCGCGGTGGTGCTCGGCGGCAGCCTGGCCGGGATCATCGGCAGCCTGCTCGCGGTGCCGGTGGCCGCGCTGATCGCGGTGGTCTGGGGTTACCTCCGCGAACAGCTCAGCGACCCGGTGCCGGACGAACCCGAGCCGGCCACCGACGAGGAACAGCAGCAGCCGGCTACTTGACCGAGCCCAGGGACAGGCCCTGCACCAGCTTGTCCTGAGCGGCGAACCCGGCGACCAGCACCGGCAGGGAGACCACGAACGCCGCCGCGCACAGCTGGGCCAGGAACAGGCCCTGACTGGTCACGAAGCTGGTCAGGAAGACCGGCGCGGTCTGTGCCACGGTCGCCGTCAGCACCCGAGCGAACAGCAGCTCGTTCCAGCTGAAGATGAAACAGATCAGCGCGGTGGCGGCGATGCCCGGCATGACCACCGGCGCGATCACCGAACGCAGCGTCTTGATCAGGCCGGCGCCGTCCATCGAGGCGGCCTCCAGCATCTCCACCGGCACTTCGGCCAGGAACGAGCGCATCATCCAGACCGCGATCGGCAGGTTCATCGACGTGTAGAAGATGATCAGCAACCAGATGTTGTCCAGCAGGCCGGCGTACTGGGCGAACAGGTAGATCGGCAGCAGGCCGGCCACCACCGGCAGCATCTTGGTGGACAGGAAGAAGAACAGCACGTCGGTCCACTTCTTGACCGGTTTGATGCTCAGCGCGTATGCGGCCGGGATGGCCAGCAGCAGCACCAGGACGGTGGACACGATGCTGGCGGTCAGCGAGTTCAGCAGCGGCGGCCAGGGGCTGGCGCCGCCGGTGAAGAACTCCCGGTACCCCTCGATGGTCAGCGGCGCGAACACCGCCGGTGGGTTGGTCGCGGCGTCCGCCTCGGAATGGAACGAGGTGAGCACCATCCACACCACCGGCAGCACGAACAGGATGCCGACCACCCAGGCGAGCAGGGTGAGCCAGATGCCGCCGCGTTCCCGGCGCTTCTTCACCGGTTCGCCGCGCTCGTCGCGGGTGGCCGGTACCGGTCCGGTGTCGGTGATCGCGCTCATCGGCCCGTTTCCTCCCTGAACAGCGACGAGACGGTCCGCAAGGCGAACGTCGCGATGATGATCGTGCCGATGACGACCACGACGGCGGCGGCGGAGGCGCGGCCGTAGTCGTGGGCGTTGTAGAAGATCGTGTAGACCAGGTAGGGCAGGTTCGCGGTGCCCAGACCGCCGGAGGTGATGGTGAAGACGTGGTCGAAGGTCTGCACGATGTAGATGGACCCGAGCAGCGCGGCCAGTTCCAAGTACTGCCGCAGGTGCGGCAGCGTCATGCTGCGGAAGATCTGCCAGTTGTTCGCGCCGTCGATGCGGGCCGCCTCGATCACGTCGATCGGACGGCTCTGCAGGCCGGCCAGCAGGATCAGCATCATGAACGGCGTCCACTGCCAGACCAGGGCGAAGATGATCGACCACAGCGGCATGATGCTGATCCAGTCCGGCTGCGGCGGATCCGCCCCGAAGATGCCCCAGATCCACGTCAGCACACCGTTGAACAGCCCGTACTCCGGGTTGTAGAGGGCGTGCTTCCAGAGCAGCGCGGCGGCCACCGGCACCACCAGGAACGGCGCGATCATCATGGTCCGCACCGCGCCGCGGCCGGCGAACTTGCGGTCCAGCAGCAGCGCGATGCCGAGCCCG
Source organism: Actinoplanes sp. (assembly GCA_035685405.1). Lineage (GTDB taxonomy): Bacteria > Actinomycetota > Actinomycetes > Mycobacteriales > Micromonosporaceae > Actinoplanes. The sequence continues at coordinate 18,043 of DASSAL010000016.1, forward strand.
AGGAGCAGGCTGAGCAACACCACGCCGGCGGTCAGCAGGATGGTGGTCCAGACCGCGTCGCGCATGTTCACGTCGGTGAACACCCGGACGAAGTTGTCGAAGCCGGCGAAGCCGCGCTCGTCGGGGTAGTAGGCGTTCCAGTCCATGAACGAGATGACCAGCGTGGCCAGGAACGGCAGCTGGGTCACCACGATCATGAAGATCAGCGCGGGCATCAGGGGTGCACGCCGGGCCCAGTTGGAGGCGCGCCGGGCGGCTCCCGCGGGCTCCGGCCCGGCGGCGCCGACCCGGGTCTGCTCAGCGACGGACGTCATGATGACCCCCTCACCCCTCCTGCCTCGACTGGTAGCGCTCGGCGACGTCCTCGGCCAGCCGCTGGCCCCGGTCCAGGGCCTCGTCGATGCTCATCTGACCGGCGATGGCCGAGCTGACGTACTGGGAGACCTGGGTGCCCAGGTCGGTGAACTCCGGGATGCCGACGAACTGGATACCGATGGCGGGCCGGGGCTGTACGCCCGGGTTGCGCGGGTCGGCGGTGGCGATGGCGTTCCTGGTCGGCTCGGCGAACGCCGAAGCGACCCGCAGGTAGTCCTGGTTCTCGTAGGTCGAGGCCCGCTTGCCGGCCGGCACGCTGGACCAGCCGACCTGCTGGCCGACCAGTTCCTCGTACTGCTTGCTGGACGCCCAGGAGATGAACTTCCAGGCGTTGTCCTTCTTCTCGCTGGCCTGCTGGATCCCCCACGACCAGGCGTACAGCCAGCCCGAGCTCGGGGTGCGCTCGACCGGCGCGGCGACGTACGCCATCTTGCCCTTCACCGGGGAGTCGTCGGCCTCCAGCGAGCCGGCCGCGCTGGTCGCGTCGTACCACATCGCGGCGTTGCCCTGGACCACGTTGTTCAGGCACTCGGTGAAACCGGCCTGCGGCGCCCCGGCCTCGCCGTGGGTGCGCACCAGGTTCACGTAGAACTCGGTGGCCGCCGTGAACTCGGGCGCGTTCACCTTCGGCGTCCAGTCCTTCTCGAACCAGGTCCCGCCGAACGTGTTCACCACCGTGGTCAGCGGCGCGAACACCTGGCCCCAGCCGGGCTGCCCGCGCAGGCAGATGCCGGCCATCCCGGGCTGCTTGCCGTCCACCTGGGCGGCGATCTGCGCGACCTCCCGCCAGGTCGGCTTCGCCGGCACGGTGATGCCCTGGGCGTCCAGCACGTCCTTGCGGTACATCAGGAACGACGACTCGCCGTAGAACGGCTGGCCGTACAACCGGCCGTCGTCGGCGGTCAGCGACTCGGTCATCGGCGGCAGGATGTCGGCCTGGTCGAAAGCGGGATCGGCGGCGACGAACTCGTCCAGCGGCGCGATCCACTTCGACTTCGCGTAGATCGGGATCTCGAAGTTGGACAGCGAGGCCACGTCGTACTGGCCGGCCTGGCTGGAGAACTCCTGGCTGATCTTGTCGCGGACGTCGTTCTCCGGCAGCACCGTGAAGTTCACCGCGATGCCGGTCTGGCGGGTGAAGTTCGCCTCGGTGAGCCGTTGCAGATCGATCATCTGGGGGTTGTTCACCATCAGCACGCTGATGCTGTTGGCTCCGCCCGATCCGCCTTGGCTGCCGCCCCAGCCGGCGCACCCGGCGAGGCTGAGGACGAGGACGGCGGATCCGGTCGCGGACAGGATGGTGCGGACACGAGCCATCGGGCCTCCCCGGTCTCGTCACCCACCGTGGTCGGGGCGGTGACACACCGGTCATCAGTACATGCCTGTGATCGACGCCTGTCAAACCGTCAAGAAATTTTCGGTGCGCGGTTGAACCATCCGGCGGTGCGATCCGAACCACATCCCGTGAGCCGAAACCTCATCTCCCGCCGCGCGGGTGTGCTGGCCGCCGTGGTGGCAGCCGGCGTCGTCGGCATGGCTTGCCCGGCCATGGCCGACGTCACGATCAGCCCGCCCAGCGCACCGCAGGGCAGCGGCCAGAACGTGCACCTGGACGTCACGAATACCGCGAGCACCCCGATCACCGAGGTGAAGCTGGTGCTGCCCCGGGACACCCCGGTCGCCGAGGTCTTCCCGCTGTCGGTCGAGGACTGGGCGCCGCAGATCCAGAACATGACGCTGGACCAGCCGCTGCGGAGCATCCACGGCGGCACCCCGGTCACCGAGACGGCCGCCTCGATCACCTGGATCGCGGTCCGCGGCCCGCTGCAGCCTGGGCAGTCCGCCGACCTCGCGGTGGCGCTCGGTCCGCTGCCCACCACCAGCCAGATGACGTTCACGGTGATCCCGACGTACGCCGACGGCACGGTCGGCCCGGCCATGCCGCCCGCGACGCTGACGCTCACCCCGGCGCAGCAGGCGCCCGGGCACACCTCGCACGGCGGCACCGGATCGGGCACGTCGGCCGATGACGCCGCCTTCGCCGCGGTGGTGGCCCAGGCCGAGCAGGGTCCGGGCTTCTGGTCGATCGCCGGTTGGGTGGTGGCCGGGCTCGCCGTGGCCGGCGCGATGGTGGCGTTGTGGCGCGGACGCCGGCGCTCCGGCGCTGCGGGGGCTTCCGGCGCGGGGGCTTCCGGCGCGGGGGCTTCCGGCGCTGCGGGGGCTTCCGGCGCGGAGGATGAGAAGCCGGTTGTTCCGGCCGGCGCCCGGGTGAGCGCGTGGAGCTATCGCGACGGGCCGGGGTGAGGAACTCCCCGCGCAGGTGGGCGCGGGTGATGTCGTGCCAAGCGCGTGGGGCGCCGAACAC
>DASSAL010000017.1:0-50696 GCA_035685405.1 Actinoplanes sp.
CACCCGGCTCCCCTCCACCCGGCTCCCCTCCACCCGGCTCCCCTCCGCCCGGCGCGGATTCGGCCGGCGCGGATCCGGAGAAGACGGTCACCGACCTGCCGGCACCGGCCACACCGGACGACGCGGCCGACAGCCGGCCCACAGTGGACCTGGCCGCACGTCTGGACCCGCCCACGGACGACGGCGAGCCGGACGCGGAGACCACCGCCGTCCTCGACGGGCAACGCACGGTCGACCTCTCCGGACGGCAGGGTCGCTGACCCGTCAGGGCAGTGCCCGATAGGCGGGCCGCAGCGCCTCGGCGATCGGCGGCGGCACGTCCAGCTGATCGAGGAGGGCGTCCGGACGGACGATCGCGAGGCCGCCACCGATGTCCCGCGCCGTGCCGCCGATCGCCGAGGCGGCGGCCCCACGTCCGCGTTGCTCAGCCGGCGTGGGGAAGCGACCTGGCCCCGCTTGCGGCGAACCCCAGAAGTCGGCGATCTCCCCGAGCCCGGCGTCGGCCGCCGGGTCCTCGGCGTCCGATGGCGGGTTCGTCTGGACGGCCGCCGCTCCGCGCAGCTGGTGCAGCCGGTGGAGCAGCTCGTCGCGCGGGCGTCCCCGCCAGGCGAACGCCCCGAACGGATCGGCGTCGAACGACCGGGCCAGCGCGTAGACCGTGGCGGCGACGTGGGCGCAGGGCATCGGCCAGCGCTCGCAGCCGCAGTCCATCGCGATCTCGTCCAGCGACAGCGGCAGCAGGTGCAGCCCGGCGTCGGCGAACACCCGCCCGATGTCGGCCGGCATCCGGCCGGCCAGCAGGGCGGCGGCGTACCGGGCCTGGGCGGCCAGCGAGTCCTCGACACGGGCCCACTCGCTGGCGCCGAAGGCGCGGACCGCGATGCGCGCCCGATGTGCCCGCGGCTCCTCCGGCCCGCGGACCAGCGCCACCGCCAGGCTGCTGGAGACGGTCAGGCTGCGCACGTGCCCGGCGCGGGCGTCCCGCCGCCCGCGGGCGAAGACCGGCGCCATCCGCAGCGCCTCGAACATGTCCACGAACGGCCGGGAGAAGGAAGCCGCAGCCGGAGCAGCGTCAGTCACCGATCGCCTCCTCGGACAGGGCGAGCAACTCCCGCAGCTCCGCGGCCGACAGCGTGGTCAGCCACCCTTCGCCGGTGCCGACCACCCGCTCGGCCAGCACGCCCTTGTCGGCGATCATCCGGTCGATCCGCTCCTCCAGCGTGCCGAGGCAGACCAGCGTGTGCACCCGTACGTCGCGGTCCTGCCCGATCCGGTACGCCCGGTCGGTGGCCTGCGCCTCGGTCGCCGGGTTCCACCAGCGGTCGACGTGGATGACGTGGTTGGCGGCGGTCAGGTTGAGGCCGGTGCCGCCGGCCTTGAGGGACAGCACGAAGAGCCCCGGACGCGGGTCGGCCTGGAACTCGGCCACCATCGCGTCCCGGGCCGCCGCGCCGGTGCCGCCGTGCAGATACCGCACCGGTACGCCGAACCGGGCGGCCAGGTGTGGCGTCAGCATCGCGCCGAAGCGGGCGAACTGGGTGAAGCACAACGCGCGCTCGCCGCCGGCCAGCACCGCGTCGAGGATCTCCTCGAGGCGTTCCAGCTTTCCGGACCGGCCGGGCAGCGGCGAGCCGTCGCCGAGCAGCTGCGCCGGATGGTTGCAGACCTGCTTGAGCTTGGTCATCGCGGCCAGCACGAAACCCTTACGCCGCTTGTCGGTGGCTTCCTTGATCCGCTCCAGCATGTCGTCCAGCACGGCCTGGTAGAGCGTGGCCTGTTCGCCGGTCAGGCTGCACAGGTGGGTGACGTGCCGCTTGTCCGGCAGGTCGTCGATCACCGCCGGGTCGTGTTTCAGCCGGCGCAGCAGGAACGGCTGGGTGGCCTGCCGCAGCCGGGCAGCCGCGTCCTCGTCGGCGTAGCGCTCGATCGGCACCGCGTACCGCGCTCGGAACGTGTGCGCCGTGCCCAGCACGCCCGGATTGAGGAAGTCCAGGATGGACCACAGCTCGGCGAGCCGGTTCTCCACCGGTGTCCCGGTCAGCGCCACCCGGCTCCGCGCCGCGAACCGCCGTACCGCCCGGGCCACCTCGCTGGCGCTGTTCTTGATGTACTGGGCCTCGTCGAGCACCACCCGGTCCCAGGACACGGCGGCCAGCGCGTCGGCGTCGCGGGTGGCGGTGGCGTACGTGGTCAGCAGCACGTCACACCCGCCGAGCAGGGCGTCGGGCTGGACCCGGTCGGCGCCGTGCAGCACCCGCACCCGCAGGTCCGGTGCGAACCGCTCGGCCTCCCGCTGCCAGTTGCCGAGCACCGACAACGGGCAGATCAGCAGCGTCGGCCCCCGCCGGGCATGCAGCAGCAGGGCCAGCAGCTGCACGGTCTTGCCGAGACCCATGTCGTCGGCCAGGCACGCGCCCAGCCCCAGCCGGTCCAGAAAGACGAGCCAGGAGAAACCCCGGCGCTGGTACGGGCGGAGCACGCCGGTCAGCCCGGCCGGGTCGTCGCGGAGCTCCAGCCGCTCGCCGAGTCGCCCGGCGAGCAGGTCGGCCGCCCAGCCGGTGCCACCGGTGACGGTCACTGGCAACGGCAGCTCCTCCGGCGGCAGCAGCCGGATCAGGCGCAGCGCGTCCCCGGCGGTCATCGTGCCGCCGCCGCGCCGCAGGAACCGCAGACCGGCGGCGAGCCGGTCCGGGTCCAGGTACACCCACCGCCCGCGCAGCCGCACCAGCGGCACCTTCGCCCGGGCCAGCTCGGCCAGTTCCATCTCGGTCAGTGCCCGGCCGCCGAGCGACAGGTGCCACCGATAGTCCACGATGGACGCCAGGTGGGCCGCCTCGTCGCGCAGCACCGGCGCGATCGGGTCGCGTTCGCGCAGCTCCAGCGCCAGCCCCAGCCGCTGCGGTTGGCGCCACCAGGCCGGCAGCAGGATCCCGAAGCCGGCCTGGTCGAGCAGCGCGGCCTGGCTCAGGAACCGGTGCGCGCCCTCGGTGTCCAGCACCAGCTCGGTCGGCCGGGCGACGCGCAGCCCGGCCTCCAGGTCGGGGAACAGCCGGGCGGCCCGGCCCAGCCCGGCCAGCAGGCGCTCCTGCGGGTGATGGGTCCACCGGCGCAGCGGGGCGGTGCGGTCGCGCCACACGTCGGCGGCCGGCACCAGCACGCTGGGTTCGTCCTGCGCCTGCAGCAGGAACTCCAGCAGCCAGCCGCCGTCGGTCTCGGCCGGCCGCGACGGCCCGGTGGCGTCCGGCTCGTCCGGTTCCGGGTCGTCCAGGTGGCTGAGGCGGAAGCAGGCCCGCACCGCGGCGCCGCTGGTGGCGTCGGCGTGCCAGGAGTCGAGCCGGTCGCCCAGTGCCCGGGCGTCGGCGGGCGTGGCGTCGAACTGGGGTTCCCCGGTCAGCGCGGCCAGCCACGGTTCGCCGTGCAGGACCACGCCGGCCTCGGCCAGCCGGGTGCGGACCAGGCCGTCGACCAGGTGGTGCAGAGCGGCGTACAAGGCATCGCCGGCCGGCAGTCCGGCCACGTCGCCGGGCCGGGTCCGCTCGGCGCGACACGCGGCGGGCATCGCAGCCAGCAGTGCGGCATGCCGGGCGGCGTCGGTCCCGCTGATCACCGGGCGCCAGCGGGCCCGGTGCGGCGCCGCCGCCGGACGCGGCGGAGAACCGGAGCACACCGCCGGCCGGTCCCCCGGACCGGGCGGAAGACCCGGGTCCTGCGGCGGAGAACCGGAGCGGCCGCGCGGAACCGGTCCGGGCAGCACGGACGGCAGCACCCGCCCGCGGGCCACCAGGTCGGCGGCGAGGGAGCACAGCTCGATGAGGTACGCGATGGACGGTGCGGTCCGCCCGTCGAACCCGTCGGTCAGCTCGGTGGTCAGGAACGGCACGGTCACGGCGGGTACGCGCCACGCCGCCAACCGGGCCCGGCCGCGCCGCGGCGGCAGCCCGAGCAGCGGCGACGGCACCGGCCCGGCCGTGGTGGACGGCAGCACCAGCGTGCCGTCCGCCCGGGCGTCGCCCACGGGCAGGTCCGCCACCGGCACCGCAAACGGATGTGCCGGCGCCTCCCCTCGCCGCCGGGCCCGGCCCGGCTTCGGCGCGGTCCCGCCGCCGGCCGGTCCGGAGTCGCGCAACCACGCCGCGCCGGCATCCGGCGCGACCGTGGACCGCTGGTCGGCTTCGGCCCACAGCGCCAGCGCGCCGTCCCGGGCGATGAAGCCGTGCAGCACCCGCGCGCCGGTCACTCGACCGTCCAGGTGATCGCCGGCGGCCGCACCCGCGAACACAGCGGCCCGCCTGCGGCGTCGGTCAGGCCGAGCCGCCCGACCAGCACACCCCGGCCCTCGTGCGCGGCCCGGAGCAGCTCACCGGGGATGTCGCCGAACAGCAGCTTGGCCCGGCGGAACATGGCGAACTCGTCGCCGTCCACGCTGCCCCAGCTCAGGTAGAGGAACCGCGCCCCGGGCCGGCCGTGCACCCACGGGCCGCCGACGTCGAGCAGCCCGTCCACCTCGCGGACGGCGACCTCGAACTCCCACGCCGCCGCGGGCGCGTCGGCCCGGACCCGGTCGACCACCTCGGCCTTGCGCTGCACACCGACATGCACGTTGCCGAGGCGCAGCGCGCCGGCCTCCGCGCCGGCGCCCCGCCCCGGCAGGTCGCTGCCCTCGATCCGGATCCGCACCCCCCGACTCTAGGCCGGGGCTACGACATTTCCAGTCCGCGCGGTGGTCGCGCGGACCGGCAGGCTGATCGGGCCGCGGACGATGCTGGAGGTCCGCCGGCGCAACGGCCCGGCCCGGCGCAGGCCGGGCATCCGCTCGGCCAGCCGCCGCAGCGCGATGGTCGCCTCCAGCCGGGCCAGCGGCGCACCCACGCAGTAGTGGATACCGCTGGAGAAGGCCAGATGGTCCACGTCCGGGCGGCGATGGATGTCGAACCGGTCCGGATCCTCGTACACCTCCGGGTCGCGGTTGGCGGCGCCGAGCAGGGTGACCACGAACTGGTCGCGGAGCACCGTACGGCCTTCGAGCTCGAGGTCCTCCCGCGCGCACCGGGCCGTGCGCTGCACCGGCGGGTCCCAGCGCAGCGTCTCCTCCACCGCGCCGGCCGCCAGCCCGGCCGGATCCGCGCACAGGTGGGCCCACTGGTCCGGGTGGTCGAGGAGCGCGTTCACCGCGTTGCCGACCAGGTTGACGGTGGTCTCGAAGCCGGCCACCAGCAGCAGGTTGCAGAACGGCAGCATCTCGTGCGGCTGGATGGTGCCGCCCTCGGCGGCCACCACCCGGCTCACCACGTCGTCGGCCGGTTCCCGGCGGCGCAGCTCGAACAACTCCTCGAACAGGCGGCGCAGTTCCCGGTTGGCGGTCTTGAGCTGGGCGGCGTGGCCGAGCGACCGGATGCCGTCCAGGGCGCCGCCGATCACCGTGCCGTACCGCGCGAACCGCTCGGCGTCGGCGTCCGGCACCCCGAGCAGATCGGTGATCACCATGATCGGCAGCGGGGCGGCGAACACTGTGACCAGGTCGAACGACCCGCCTGCCCGGTCCAGCAGCTGGTCCACCCGCTGTTCCACCCGCGGGCGGTAGCCGGTCATCTGCTTCGGGCTGAACGCCGGCTGGGCCAGCCGGCGCAACCGGGTGTGGTCGGGCGGGTCGCGGTCCAGGAACGACATGTCGAACTCGTCGGCGGTGGTGCCGGCCACCAGGTCGGCGGCCCGGACGCCGAATCGCCGGTCCCGCAGCACCGCGTTGCAGACCCGGTGGCTGGTGGTGACGTAGTTGCCGATCCGGGTCGGCACCAGGGTGCCCTGCCGCCGCAGGCCGTCGTAGATGGCGTACGGATTGTCGCGGCCGATCCGCAGGTGCAGCCGGGACATCGGATCACGCCGCAGATATCCGTGGTACGCGAAATCCAGGCGGCGCTTGTAGAGGGCGGCGGCGAAGGCGGCCGCTCGCTTGACGTCAACCATGGTCCCGGATCCAGAGGTCGATCAGGCCACCGAAGTGGGCGATGAAGCGGTCGTGTTCGTGCACCGGGTAGGTGCTTCGCACGGTGCCCTCGAGCAGCGTGCGGAACTCCGTCGAGGTGACCCAGTCGTACACCATCTCGTCGACGTGGCCCAGGTGCCGGTCGCAGAACTCCTGGTAGCGGTGCACATCGAAGTAGTCGTCGGCGAGTTTCCGGTAGCCGGCCAGCTTCTCCTGGTAGGACAGGTCGGCCTGGTCGGCGATGGCGAAGTAGTCGGCCGCGTTCATGTCCAGCCGCGCCTTGCGGCCGGTCACCACGCAGAACACCGTCCAGCGCAGCAGCGCCGACATGGCCCACGGGAAGTAGTAGTGCAGCGACGTGACGGCGACGTCCGGGCAGGCGTTGGCGTAGTCGATCGGGTACACCTGATCGCCTTTGACCAGCGACTCGCAGGAGTTGAACTCCCAGCGGAAGAACGCGTTGATCAGCCGCGAGATGGTGATCACCTCGTCGCCGGTCTCCGGGGTGAGGAAGTCGTGCGCGACCGCGTACCGGTCGAACATCGGTAGCTCCGGCCGGAACTTCATCACCATCGTCTCCGGGCCGATGGTCAGCGAGCGGGCGAACACGTCGTAGTCCTCGATCGCGGCCTGCAGGTGCATCAGCCGCTCGCCGGAGGCATCGTACGCCGCGTGCAGCTCGTCGGAGTTCCGGATCTTGGAGACGCCCACCCAGGCGCCGCCGTCGTACGGCTTCATGAACAGCGGGTAGCCGATCTGGGCGGCCGTCTCGTCCAGGTCGAACGGCTGGTTGTAGCGGGCCGAGGTGTACGCCCACCGCGAGTTGTCCAGCGGCTCCTTGAACGGCACGAGCACCGTCTCGGGCACCTTGAGGCCCAGCCGCATCATCGCGCAGTAGGCCGCGTGCTTCTCCATCGACTGGAAGGTGAACGGGCTGTTCAGCAGGTACACGTCGTCCATCAGCGCGATCTTCTTGAGCCACTCGCGGGGGTGGTAGTACCAGTACGCGAGCCGGTCGATGACCAGGTCGTGCTGCGGCTGGTAGCGCAGGTTGAACGGCTCGATGGTGACCCGGACGCTCTTGACGGTGTGCTTGGTGCCGTCCTCGGTCCCGATCGCACCGACCCGGCGCAGCAGGGCCTCGTACGCCCGCGGCCAGTCGTCCTCGGTGCCGAGCAGGAGTCCGATGGTGTGTTCGACGTCGGCCACGGCGCGCCTCCCCAGAAACGATGCTCAGAACACGTGCTGCAACAACGAAGTCAGGTGCGGGTCGAGGGCGTCGCGCCAGCCAACCCAGGTGTGTGCGTCCGGCACCTCGGCGAACGACACCGGATAACCGTGCCGGCCCAGCGCGGCGGCCATGTCCCGGTTGTTGGCCAGGTTCTCCTCGGCGGCGCCGCAGGTGAGCGCCGCCGGGACGGCCGGGCCGCCGGTGTCGCGCAGCACCCGCCCGGTGAACCGGACGATCCGCAGCCACCGCGGGAAGCCGGATTCCTGGCGGTCGAACCGGGGCTGGAAGAAGCTGCCGGACTGCAGGAACAGCCCGGCGAACCGGTCCGGGTGGCGGCGCTGGGCGTGCAGCATGGCCAGCCCGCCGAGGCTGGCGCCGACGCCCACCACGGGACGGTCGGTGCCCAGTTCGGCGGCGAGTTTCGGCAGCACGTCACCGGTCAGTGCGCGGGCGTAGGCGGGACTGGCCGAATACCACTCGAAACGTTCGCCGGGCGGGAGCAGGACCAGGTGGTGCGGGGGTACGCGGCCCGCCCCGATCATCGCGGCGCAGTACCGGCCGAGCTGCCCGTAGCGGTGGTAGTCCGGCCCATCGTGGGCGACCACCACCTGGTCCGCGGGCACCGCCGGGGACCAGATCCGGGCCACCGTCTCGCCCTTGACGGCGGGCAGCGGCAGATAGACGTCGCGCCAGCCGCCGGGCGCCGCCGGCAGCTGCACCCAGTCCGGTTCCCGGTAGCCGGGGCAGCGCAGCTCGGACGAATCGCCGTACCCGCCACCGGCCCGCAGCGGGTTGTCCGGGTCGCACACCGTCTGCACGCCGCCGTCGCGACGGGTCAGTTCGAGCCGGTACTCCATCCGCCACACCGGCGGGCGGGGCAGCCGCAGCTCCCAGATGCGGCCCGCGGCGACGTACGCGAACTCCGGCGCGCCGTCGACGACATCGGTCCGGAGGCGTACGCCGGTCAGCCGCCGGTCCCGATCATGCAAGCGGAAACAGACCTCGGAACCGGTGCACCACGCTCCCACCGCCGGTTCCATGACCGAACCCTAACCCCAGGGCCGGTCCCGGCACAGGTTCAGATCAGCTCTTGTACGGCTGCGCGGACTCGTTCGTCGCCGGCAGGCCGAACATCTCGGTCAGGCCGGTGACCCGCAGCTGGCGGTGCACGAACTCGCTGGGGTTGCGCAGCACGAACCGCGTGCCGGTCTCGCGGGCCGCGTTGTAGCCGGTGACGAGTGCGCCGATGCCCATCGAGTCCTTGAACGTGACGAACGTCAGGTCGACGATCATGGACACCGGCCGCTGGCTCTGCAGGGTGCTGATCAGCGCCTCGCGCAAGGCGTCCACGGTGGCGGCGTCGAGCGTCCCGCGCACGTCGACGACGATCGCACCGTCCGCCTGGTGCCGGGTCGTCATGACGGCCTCGCCCATGACACCACCGTACAACGAGGGCTGCGCCGTCGCAGGCTCGGCGCGCGGGTTCCGGGGCACCCGGCGGTCACCCACTGGTGGGGGCAATAGCAAGTGCTGCCGTCAAGATTTGCCGCGATCTGCAGATCATCTTGTGTTTGCCCACCGGCAACGAGAAACGTGGTTTCCGGTGCCGGCTGTGCCCCGCTCGCCGGCGGCCGTCTCCCGGGGGGCGCGCCCGGGAGGGTTTCCACAGCGGCGGCCTCGCGCGGCCGCCACCGCCAGTGGAGGGTGGGCTGAGCATGGCCACAGCATCCGGGCAGAAACCGGGGATTTTCGCGGTCCGGGACATCCGATCATTAATCAGCGAGACGACCGAGGAAGGGCACGGCCTCAAGAAAGCGGTCGGCCCGAGCCAGCTCACCGCGATGGGCGTCGGCGCCATCATCGGCACCGGCATCTTCGTGGTGATCGGCGAAGGCGCCGCCATCGCGGGGCCTGCGGTCATCCTGTCGTTCGTGCTCGCGGCCGTTGCGTGTGTCTTCTCCGCGCTGTCGTACGCCGAGCTCGCCTCGTCGATCCCGGTGGCCGGCAGCGCGTACACCTACACCTACGCCACGCTCGGTGAGATCGTGGCGTGGATCATCGGGTGGGACCTGATCCTGGAGTACGGCGTGTCGGTGGCCGCGATCGCGGTGGGCTGGGGCGGCAACTTCAACGCGTTCCTGGACGCCGCCTTCGGGGTGGCCCTGCCGGACGCGATCGCCAAGTCACCGGAGGACGGCGGCGTCTTCAACCTGCCGGCCGTGTTCGTCGTCCTGGCGATCACCTTGCTGCTGGTCCGCGGCGTCACCGAGAGCACCCGGGTCAACTTCGTGATGGTCGTCATCAAGCTGTCGGTGCTGCTGTTCTTCATCGTGGTGGCGTTCGCCAACTTCGGCACCGGCAACTTCCAGCCGTTCATGCCGAACGGCGTGGACGGCGTGACCTCGGCCGCGGCGATCATCTTCTTCGCCTATATCGGGTTCGACGCGGTCTCCACCGGCAGCGAGGAGGCCCGCAACCCGGCCCGGGACCTGCCGCTGGCAATCATCGGCTCGCTGATCATCTGCACCATCTTCTATGTGCTCACCGCGGTCGGCGCGCTCGGCATCGCCACCCCGGACCAGATGTCCGAGAGCGACGCACCGCTGGCCGCGGCGCTGGACCAGGGCGCCGGGATCGGCTGGGCGGCGGCCGTGCTGGCGCTCGGCGCGGTGGTCGCGATCACCAGCGTGGTCCTGGTCATCCTGTACGGCCAAACCCGCATCTTCTTCGCCATGTGCCGCGACGGCCTGCTGCCCGAGCGGCTGGCCGCGGTCAACCAGCGGTACGGGACGCCGGCCAAGCTCACCATCATCCTCGGCGTGCTGATCTCAATTCTGGCCGCGCTGGTGCCGTTGAGTGAGATCGTGAAACTGGTCAACATCGGCACCCTGTTCGCGTTCGTCCTGGTCAACGTCGGCGTGATCATCCTGCGCCGGACCCGCCCGGACATGCCGCGGCCCTATCGTGTGCCGTGGTCGCCGGTGCTGCCGATCCTGGGCATCGTGTTCGCCCTCTACCTGATGGCCGACCTGCCGTGGGACACCTGGGTGCGGTTCATCGGCTGGCTCCTGGTCGGCATGATCATCTACTTCGCGTACGGCTACCGGAACTCCCGGATCCGCAAGGAGGTGGCCGCCGGCGCCACGCCGGGCTGGGCTCGCGAGGGGGACCGTCCCGAGGACGGTGAGCCCAGGTGACCGCCCCGGTGCTCGTCGGTGTCGACGGCGGTCCGTCCGGCCTGGACGCGCTGACGCTCGGCCGGTGGGCGGCGCAGACGCTGGACGCGCGACTGATCGTGGCGGTCGTGCACCCGGCACCGTCCGCGATCGGCTCGGGCCGGGTGGACGCCGAATGGGTGGCCGACCGGCACCGGGCCGCCGAGGCGGTGCTGGACGGTGCCCGGACCGCGCTCAAGGAGGCGACCTGTGACCTCTCCTATCGGGTGGTCGCCTCGTCGTCCGCCGCGCACGGCCTGCACGATCTGGCCGAGGAGGAGCATGCCCAGCTGATCGTGGTGGGTTCCGGCAAGGCCGGCCCGAAGCAGCGGCTGTTCGCCGGCAGCACGGCGGAACGGCTGCTCGCCGGCAGCGCCGTTCCGGTCGCCGTCGCGCCGGCCGGCATGGAGACGGTGCCGGGGACGCTGGGCCGGATCGGGGTGGCGTACGTGGACACGCCGGACGGGCGCGCCACCCTGGAGCAGGCCGCCCGGCTGGCGCGGCACACCGGCTCGCCGCTGCGGCTGTACACCGTGGTGGCCACGGCCGACGCGTCCGTGCCGTTCCTGGTCGGCCCGGACGCCGAACACGCGTTCCTGGAGACCGCGCGGGAGACGTACGAGGAGGCGCTGCAACGGGCGGTGGACTCGGTGCCGGACGTCGACGCGGACTGGCGGCTGTTGTCCGGCGACGTCGTCGAGACGCTGACCGAGCTGACCGAGGTGGACGTGCTGTTCTGCGGCTCCCGCGGATACGGCCCGGCCCGCCGGATCCTGCTCGGCGGCGTGTCCACCAGGCTGGTCCGCCGCGCTCGCCGCCCGGTCGTCGTCGTCCCCCGCTCCGGCTGACCACCCGCCCAACCACGTCGATCTTGGACTTGTGCGGGGTGCAAGTCGGTCAACTCGCCCCATCACGGCAACCACAAGTCCAAGATCGCGTGTTAGGGAGGGTCACGCGCGGTGGCGGCCGACGCGGTCGGTGGGCTCGGCGGGGTCGGGGACGGGGATGGCGGCGGAGGTGGGGGCCTCGGCGGCGCGCTGGTCCCACGGCGAGACGGCGCGCGGGCGCGGCTGCAGGCCGATCTCCATCAGCGGTACGTAGACCCGCGCGTCCACCGCCTCGGCCAGCAGCAGCGCGGCGACCAGCGCGGTCGGCCGGTCCCGCGGTTCCTTGTGCAGACAGCGTGAGCAGAGGTCGAGCACCTCGGGGGCCAGGCCGTCGATGTGCGGCAGTGGGTCCGGATCCCGGTACCGCTGCGCGTGCACCAGCTCGGTGTTGGTCTCGGCGTGCCAGGGCAGCCGCCCGGAGAGGCAGTGGTAGAGCAGCACGCCCAGGGAGAACATGTCGGTGGCCGGGGTGGCCGGCAGCCCGTCGAAGCGTTCCGGGGCCACGTACGCCGGGGTGCCCATTACCGGACCGTCCGGGTCCGGGTCCGGCGTGCCCACCGCCGCGGCGATGCCGAAGTCGAGCACCTTGGCACCGGCCGGGGTGAGAATGATGTTGGCCGGCTTGATGTCGCGGTGCACCACGTGCTCGGCATGTGCGGCGGCCAGGGCGGCGGCCACCTCCGCGCAGATCCGCACCCCGATCCGCCAGTCGATCGGCCCGGCGTTCATGTGCTCGCTGAGCGTCTGCCCCTCGACCAGCTCCATCACGATGTACGGGACCTCCCGGTCCATCGCCCGCGAGGTGCCGAAGTCGTGCACGCCGGCAACGTTGGGATGGGCCAGCCGGGCGGCCGCGCGGGCTTCGGTGCGCACCAGTTCCACGCCGGACATCGCGCCCAGCGTGCCCTCCACCGCAGGCGCCATGATCTTCACCGCGACCGGCCGGTCGAGCACTTGGTCGTGACCCCGCCACACCTCGGACATGCCACCGATGCCGATCCGCTGCACGAGCTGGTAGCGCCCGCCCAGGGTTCGCATCGCCACGCTCCAGTCCCCTCAGCCGGTCCGTCCGCCAGATCCGGTACCCGTCGGTCCGGAGCGACAAACCGCCTGGTTGACGCGGTCCATCCATCGTGTCGGCGGCCGGGAGGCGACACGGCGGAGCCCGTCCTCGTGGGACGCGCTCCGCCGTGGACGATGCCGCCGGTGTACGCGGGCACCCTTGCGTTCGCCGCCGACGCTAGGTCATGCCCGGCCGGCCCGGACCGACGGGTGGGCCGGTGGTGATCCGCGTCTCGCCGGCACCGTTCAGGCGCGTTCGCTGCGCAGGTCGTGAGCGCCGTCGGCGCGCGTGGCCTCGTAGTACATCCGCCGGCCGCCGCCGGGCAGGGTGACCAGGCTCAGATAGCGCAAGCCGTACGGCGGGTGCGGGCTGCCCAGCGGCGGCCCGTCGGCGGCGGTCAACGGGCCGAAGCTGCCGTCCGGGAGCCGGCGGCCGCGGGCCACCCCGGTGCGTTCCTCCCAGTTCTCCCCCGCGGTCGCCCGGCCGTCGTACGTCGCCATCAGCTCGTCGCCGTCCACCGCCACGGACGACACCCGCACGCCGCGGGCGTCCCACTCCCCCGGCCGCCCGGTCAGCGCGGTGCCCCGCCACGTCCACGTCAGGCCGTCCGGGCTGGTGTAGTACTCGGTGGTCATCCGGTCGGCGTCGTCCCACGACTCCAGCGGGTGCACCGACGCCCACAGGTGCCAGCCGTACTCGTCGTGGTGCAGCACCGGATCCTTCACGGCGGCCGTATCGTCGCCGGTCAGCACCGTCCGCGGCGTGGCGGTGGCCAGCCCGGCCGCGGTGTCCGCCTCGAGGACGTCCACCCGCCAGTGCTTGGTGCCCGGGGTGGCGGCGCTCACGTACAGCCGCCAGCGGCCGCCCGGGGTGCGGACCAGCGCGGGTCGCTCGAGCGACTCGGCACCGAAGCGGTCCTTGCCGATCTCCGCCACGACGGTGAACGAGACGCCGTCGTGGGACCGGGCGACGACGTTCGAGATGCCGCGGCCCGCACCGATCGGCAGCCGCAGGCGGTAGGCGAGCCAGATGTCACCGTCCGCAACGATCGTGCTGGGCGCGCCCGACCAGGCTCCCGGTTCGTCACCGGGCGGATCGACCACCACCACCGAGTCGTCCCAGCGTGGCAGCGGCAGCGTCAAGATTCCGGTGGTCAAGGCGGCTCCTGTTGGTGGTGACGGCGTCGCGCCGAAGCGTATCCGGCCAAGCATGCATTATCTATCGGCAAGGTGGAGATTACCGAGCCGGCGTGTCGCCGGGTGCCGCCGGATAACGGAGCGGAAGCCGCCGGATAGGGAGCCGAGCGCCGGTAACTAACCCAGCGCGAGCCAGTCGTCGAACCGCTCGCCGGTCAGCTCCTGGAGCAGCGCGATGTCGTCGGTGAAGGACGGCATCAGCGCGGCCCGTTCGGCCGGGGTGGTCACCGGCCGCTTGCCGGTCTTGCGGTGCAGCACGGTGAGCAGCGGACCGCGGGCCGCCAGCCGCAGTGGAACCGGGAACCGGTGCCCGATCCGGCCGCCGGTCCGCAGCAGCCGGCGCAGCGCCTCGTTCACCGGGGTGTGCTCGACCACGTGCCGGTTCACGTTCTCCCGCGGGATGGCGGTGAGCAGCCCGGTCCGCACGCCGAGGAACTCGCAGACCCGGTCCAGGGTGGCGGCCGGCGCGTCGGTCAGGTGCCGATAGCGCAGCAGCAGCACCTGGTCCCGTGGGAACAACTGGTACAGGTGCTGCATCTGCTCGCCGTACCGGCCCAGGCCGACGTAGTGCCAGAAGTGCGCCCAGCCGGCCGCGGCGCGCTCCGGTTCGGCCCGGCAGGCGGCCAGGAAGTCCGCCTCCGGTTCCAGGCCGGCGTTCCAGAGGTGGGTCCAGTTGGAGTGCGCCCGGTCCACCGGGTCGCGCAGCAGCAGGATCAGCTTCACCTGCGGGATCAGGCTCTTGATCCGGTCGTGCGCGGTCAGGTCGTACAGATAGAACGGGGTGGCCTCGCCGCGCACCGCGCCCGGCGGCGCGGCGTCGAACAATGCCTCGTAGTCGGCCTGGCGCCAGACATGCTCCCGGTACGTCTGCACGTCGCCGGGGCCGCCGTGGGCCGGTGGCGGGCCGTCGGACAGAAAGAACTTGGGCTCCTTGACCCGGGACAGGTACAGGTCCGGATGACGCACCAGTGCGGCGTGCAACGCGGTGGTGCCGGCCTTGGGTACGCCGGCGATCAGGAAGTCCGGCAGTGCCATAGCGGTCCTCCTCCGTGCGGGCGGCGCCCGCGAAGTGGAGTTAGCCTAGCGGACTAGTAGGCTTTGCAGCGCCCGCGTCACCCGCTCGGGCGCCCGGCCGCCCGCCAGTCAGCGGAGTCGGCGCCACCACCGTGGCCGGCGGAAACGGCCGCACCGCTGCGGTCCGCAGAAGGTGCACTCGGTGCCCCTGCGCAGGTGTTCGTGGGCGGCGCGACGATGACCGCACACACACAGCGCATCCTCGGGCGCACTCTTGTCACTCACAGTGCCGATGATCTCACTTCCTGACTCGGGCCGGCGGCCGGTACGGAGGCATTGATCGGCGGGCCCACCGACCGCCCGGCCGATGGGACCATCATGGCCGTCTAAGAATACGCAGCGTAGCAGAAGTCGAGTGAACTGGATCACACTACGCTAGCAGCTTTGCCGGCTTCCGTCCGGTCCTCGCCGGACTGCGCCCGGCAGACCGGTCGAGGCGGTGTTGGGCGCCATTGTCCATTACTCCGCGTCACTAGCGGGATAGCAGGGCAATGATGTTACTGAAGTGAATACCCGCTGCTCACCCCAGCTCTGGCGACCTCCGCACGGGCATCGTCGGGGCGGCCGATCGGTCAGTTGACGTTACGTAGCGTGTTGGTAGATTCAATGCCAGAAGCGAGCGACTCAGGCTTCCGGCTCCCTGAAGCACGAACCAGGTCGCGTCTGCCGCCCCCGGAAGGGACCGACATGCACACATTTAGTAACGGTTCGCCATCACCTACCGTGAGCGTCGTTATTCCGGCGCTCAACGAGGAGCGGAACCTGCCGCACGTCTTCGCCGCCCTGCCCGAGGGCATCGACGAGGTTATCCTGGTCGACGGCGGCTCGGTGGACGGCACCGTGGCGGTGGCCCGGCAGCTGCGCCCGGACGTGGTGGTGGTCCAGCAGACGCGCACCGGCAAGGGCAACGCGCTGGCCTGCGGCTTCGCCGCATGCACCGGCGACATCATCGTGATGATCGACGCCGACGGCTCGACCGACCCGGCGGAGATCCCGCAGTTCGTCGCGCGGCTGATCGCCGGGGACGACTTCGTCAAGGGGTCCCGCTTCGACAAGGGCGGGCACAGCCACGACATCACCAAGCTGCGCAAGCTCGGCAACGACGGGCTGAACCTGGTGGTCAACGTGCTGTTCGGGACCAGGTTCACCGACCTCTGCTACGGCTACAACGCGTTCTGGCGCCACGTGGTCCCGTCGCTGCAGCTCCCGGACATCGCGCTGCCCCGCCCGGCCGACGGCAGCAAGCTGTGGGGCGACGGCTTCGAGATCGAGACGATGATCAACATCCGAGCCGCGGTGGACGGGATGCAGGTCGGCGAGGTGGGCAGCGTCGAGCACGCCCGCATCCACGGCGTCACCAACCTGAACACCTTCCGGGACGGCTTCCGGGTGCTGCGGACCATCTTCAGCGAGTACGGCCGGATGCGCGCGCAGCGCCGCGTCGCCCGCGGCCGGTCCGTCCCGGCGCGCCGGCCGGCGCCCGCGCCCGCTGCCACCCGGATGGAGCAGCTGAACCGGAACACCCCGGCGGCCGCCGCCCACCGCACCGACCCACGTTCCGCCGCGGCGCACGTGAACCGCGGAACCTTCCGCGAGGTCGGCGCCCACCGCACCGACGACATCAAGAAGCGGTTGCAGGCCCGCGCCGCGCTCGAGGACTGAACGGGCACCCGTCCGTTCGCCGACCCGCCTGCCGCACCCTGAGGAGCTCCCGCCGTGCCGTCGCACCGTCCGGAAGTCAGCATCGTCATTCCCACCCACAGCGAGCAGCGCTGGGCCTCGCTGGTGCGTACGGTCGCCTGCGCCCGGTCCCAGCTCTACACCCCCGCCGAGATCGTCGTCGTGGTGGACCACAACCCGGCGCTGTACCGCCAGGCCCGCCGTGATCTGCCGGCCGTGACGGTCCTGGAGAACCTGTACGCCCAGGGCGTGTCCGGCAACCGCAACACCGGCGCCTTCCACACGCACACCGCGCTGATCGCGTTCATGGACGACGACGTGATCGCCGAGCCGGACTGGCTGGGACAGCTGGTCGCGCCGTTCGCCGACCCGGCGGTGGTCGGCACCGGCGGCGGGATCCGCCCGGCCTGGGAAGGTGCGGAGCCGCGGTGGATGCCGGCGGAGTTTCTCTGGGCCGTCGGTGGCTCGTACGCCGGCCTGCCCACCCGGACCGCGCCGGTCCGCAACGTCTGGTCGGCCAGCATGATCGTCCGGCGCGAGACGTTCATGGCGGTCGGTGGTTTCCGGACCGGCTTCGGCAAGCGCGGCGGCCAGAACCGCCCGGAGGACACCGAGCTGTGCATCCGGATGAGCGCGGCCGGCGGCGGCCACTGGGTGTACGTGCCGGAGGCGATGATCCGGCACGAGGTGCCCGCGATCCGCTCGACCTTCTCCTTCTTCCTGCGCCGCTGCTACGCCGAGGGCCGGGGCAAGGTGCAGATGGCAGGTTTGAACGCGCAGACCGACAGCCTCGGCGCGGAACGGGACTACCTGCGGTCCCTGCCGCGGGCCGTGGCACGCAATGTCGGCGCCGCCGCCGGTGGCCGCGGCACGCACCACATCCTCAGGGCCGGCAGCGTGCTGGCCGGTGTCGCGGCGGCCGGCCTCGGCGGTGCGATGGAGACGATCGCGACTCGGCGCACCCCGGGCCGCCCGGTGCTGGAGGTCACCCCGTGAGCGCGAACACCAACGGTCACCCCCTGAGCGCGAACACCAACGGTCACCCGGTGAGGGCGAACACCAACGGTCACCCGGTGAGCGCCGGCACCCACGGTCCGTCCGGGAGCGGCGGCACGAACGGCAAGGTGTGGACGCCGGCCGGGCGTCCGCACGAGACGCTGACCGCGCCGGCGATCGAGCCGAACGGCCAGGTACGGCCGGCCGTGGTGCTCGACGTCGACCTGTCCGACCCGCTGCCGTCGGTGCCGGCGGTCGGCTCCGACGGGCGCCGCGTCGAGCAGGCCTGGATGCTGGTCCGGCTGTTCACCGAACCGATCGGGACCGTACTCACCGATGTACCGGCCACCGGCTTGCGCCCCGCCGACCTGGGCCGCGCGATCGACGCCGAACTCGGCACCGTGCTCGCGCCGCGGCTCGCCGCGCTGGACCTGACCGCGCTGCCGATCGACGGCATCACCCCGGGCACCGAGCCGCCGTTCCTCGCCCGCCGGCGCGATGTGCTGGCCGCCGCGCCGCACATCACCGTGGTGATCTGCACCCGCGAGCGGCCTGGCGCGCTGGCCCGCTGCCTGGACAGCCTGCTCGCTCAGCGGTACCCGGGCTTCCGCGTGCTGGTGGTGGACAACGCACCGGTCACCGACGCCACCCGCGAGGTGGTCCGGTCGGCGGCCCGCCGCGGCCCGGTCGACTACCTGCGGGAGGACAAGCCGGGCCTGTCCTTCGCCCGCAACGCCGCGGTGGCCGCCGCCGGCGGCGAGATCCTCGCCTGGATCGACGACGACGAGTACGCCGACCCGCACTGGCTGGCCGAGATCGCCCGGGCGCTGGCCGACCACCCGGAGGCCGACGTGGTTTCCGGCGTGATCGTCCCGGCCGAGCTGGAGACCCGGGCGCAGATGTGGTTCGAGCAGTTCGGCGGGCACAGCAAGGGCCGCGGGTTCAAGCCGGACGTGTTCGGCCCGGCCACCGCGCACGTCCAGAGCCCGCTCTACCCGTTGCCGCCGTTCGGCACCGGCGCGAACATGACCTTCCGGCCGGGAGTGATCGAGCGGATCGGCGGGTTCGACACCGCGCTGGGCGCCGGCACCCCGGCGATGGGCTCCGAGGACACCCTGGCCTTCACCCAGGTGCTGATCACCGGCGGGACCATCGTCTACCAGCCGACCGCGGTCACCCACCACTACCACCGGCGTGACCTCGACGGCCTGGCGAAACAGATGGTCGGGTACGGCGCCGGGCTGACCGCCGCGTACACCAGCCTGCTGCTGAGCCGGCCGGGGCTGCTGTGGCCGCTGCTCAAGCTGGCGCCGGGTGCGCTGCGGGACCTCACCGGCCCGGGCAGCCTGCGGGTGTCCACGCTCAAGGCGGACTTCCCGCGTGAGCTGCTGACGGCGAACCGCCGCGGCATGCTGGCCGGGCCGCGCGCCTACCTCAAGGGCCGCCGGGCGGCCCGCGCCAGGGTGCGAAACGCGCCAGGCGGCGACCGCTGAGCCTGGTATTCGCGCGGTTCACCGGAAACCTGACCGGGCAGCAGGCATTCTCGGTCCAGGAGCAGGCAGATGGGGCGAACCGGCCCTTCGATCGCCCGCGGAGGCCCTCTCCATGTCTGACCACACCATGACCGACGACGCACCCGAGGCGGGCGTCGCGGCGCGAACGGCCGTCGTGCCGGCGGCCAAGGCCGCGAAGACCGTCGTGGTGCCCGCCCGCACCGGGATGCCGGCCGGCGGCCGGAAGCCGGCCCGCGAGCGGCGGGCCAAGCCCCGGGGCGGGCCGTACGACCTGGGCCACGCCCCGGCCGTGCTGATGGTGTCCAGCCTGGGCGTGCTGATGGTGGCGCTGGCGTACACCGGCGGCCGGGAGACCGCCGGTGGCGCGGCGCTGGCGTACTGGATCGGGCAGGTGGTGGTCGTCACGCCGGTGGTGCTGCGCCTGCTGAGCCGCCGGATGGCCGGGGCCGCCGAGTCGTTCATCCTGGTCATCGGCCTGGCGGTGAACCAGTACCTGCTCAAGTGGATGTACAGCCCGGACCAGTTCCGGTTCCCGGACGAACTGCAGCACTGGCTGGCCACCACGGTGATCATGGAGACCGGTGAGCTGTTCCGGCCCAATCCGGCACTGCCGCCCGCGGTGCACTTCCCCGGTCTGGCCGAGCTGGGCGCCGCGGTCGCGTCGATGACCGGACTGCCGGTCTCGTACGCCGGGATCCTCGTCGCCGGGGTCGCCCACCTGGTGTTCGTCGGTGTGCTGTTCGCCTGCGTCCTGCGCACCAGCAACTCCCCGGCGGTGGCCGGTGTGGCCTGCGCGATCTACGCCACCGCGCTGCACTACCTGTTCTTCAGCTCGATGTTCCTCTACCAGACCGCCGCACTGCCGTTCTTCATGCTGGCCGTCTGGGCGAACCGCCGGTGGCGGACCGACGGCGGCACCCCGTTCCTGGTGGTCGCGGCCGGGTCCATCGCGATGACCACGGTGAGCCACCACGTCACCGCGTTCGCGCTGATCGCCACGCTCTTCCTGCTGGGGATCACGGAACTGGTCACCGACCGGCTGAGCTCCCGGCGCCGGCGCTGGTCGGCGCTGGCCGTGCCGGTCGCCTCGCTGGTCATCGTGGCCGCGTGGATCCTGCTGGTCGCCCGGGACGTGCTCGGTTATCTCGAGGAACCGGTGAACCAGGTGATCGCCACGGTGACGGCGCTGCTCGATGGGACCACCACAGCGTCGGCAGCCAGCGCTCCGGTGTCCACGATCCAGCTCGCCCTGCAGGGCGCCGGCCTGCTGGGACTCGGCGTGCTGTTCCTGGCGGTGGGCCGCGACATGATCGCCCGCCGGGACTCCGACGCCTGGCACTGGGCGGCGCTGGCCGGCGGCGCGGTGTTCTTCCTCGGCAACGGCGTGCGGTTCCTGGGCAGCAACGGCCCGGAGATCGCCGGCCGGCTGTCCACCTTCACGTACATCCCGATCTCCATCATCGCCGCCCTCGCGCTGGTCCGGGCGGTGCAGATCCTGCCGCTGCGGGATGCCTACGGGCGCCGCCACTGGACGACGGTCCCGCCGGCCACACCGCCGCCCACCGGGGCCCGGCTGGTGGTCCGGGTGCTGGCCGGATCGGCGCTGATCACCCTGCTGATGATCGGTGCGCGGGCGGGCGGCTGGCCGCCGCTGGGCTCGCTGCTGCCGGGACCGTACGTGGCCGGTGGGTTCGAGCGGTCGGTCGACGCGTACGGGGTGGACGCGGCGAACTGGGAACGGGTCGCGCTCGGACCGGGCAACCGGGTCGGCGGGGACGTCACGTCGGTGGCGCTGGCCTCGACGTACGGGCGGCAGGACCCGGTCCGCGAGGTGGCCGCGCTGTACTACGCCGGCCTGTGGACGCCGGCCCAGGACGAGCTGGTCGACCGGCTGGCCGTCGACTACCTGGTGGTGGACCAGCGGCTGGGCGCCCAGTTGCCGCAGAGCGACGCGTACTTCGAGAACGACCCGCAGGCCGGCCGGCTCACCCGGCCGCTGAGCAGCAACCAGCTCGGCAAGTTCGACTCGCTGCCCGGCGTCGACCGGCTGTACGACAACGGCACCGTCCGGATCTACCGAATGGGGAACGACCAGTGAACGCGGTGCTGCGCCGGACCTTTCCGTACGCGCTGTCCGCCCCGGTGCTGACCGCGGCGGCGACCGTGCTGGCCGGGGCGGGTGTGCTGGCCGGGCCGGCGGTGACCGCGGCGCTGGGCGGGATGCTGCTCGGTTTCGTCCTGCCCGGGCTGGCGCTGACCGGCCTGCTCTTCCGGCGCCGGACGCTCACCGCGGTGGACCGCACGGTGCTGGCGCCGGCGCTCAGCCGGGCCGTGCTGATCGTCTCGGGGCTGATCCTGTACGTCGCCGGCGTCCGGCTCGACCGGACGGCGTGGACGCTGGCCGCGGCCGGGACCACCTTGGCGGTGCTGGCCGCCGGGGCGGTGTCCGGGCGGCTGCGGCCGGCCACCGAAGACCAGCAGCCCGGGCCGCCACCCGGCCCGTTCGCGCCGTGGGCGCCGAAGCAGCGGGTCACCGCGGCCCCGCTGGCCCGCCAGCTCGCCCCGATGATGCTGGTGCTGGCACTGCTGGCCGGAGCGGGCTACCTGTCGCACCTCAGCTCGGCGTACAGCTACGACGTCACGGTGACCACGTTGTCCGCCGTGCCGCCCGGCCCGGCGGACGGCTCCGGTCGGCGGGTGGTGCGGCTCAGCGCCTCCGGTCTGCTCGCCGAGGACGGCCCGTACACCGTCGCGGTGACCGGCCCGGACGGCACCCGGCTGGCCGAGCGGACCGTACCGGTGCCGGATTCCGGCAGCTGGCAGGCGAATCTGCGGCTGCCCGCGGCGGACCGGCTGACCGTGAGGCTGTTCCGTGCGGGGGACACCGTGGCGTACCGGACGCTGTTGATCGCCGCCGCGGAGTAGGCTGCGCGTCACGCGACTGGCGGCACGGAGGATGGCGAACACCATCGGGGAGCCTGCCGTGGGTGCCGCCCGCCTGGGTGCCCACGCCGGAGGTCACGCATGTCCACTGCCCGTCTGCTGCCCGGCAAGCCGGTCGCCGAGGCCGTTCTCGCCGACGTCGAACGCCGCGTCCGGGCGCTGCGCGACCGCGGTGTCACCCCGGCGCTGGCCACCATCCTGGTCGGGGACGACTCGGCCAGCGCCGGCTACATCCGGATCAAGCAGAAGCAGGCCGCCGAGCTGGGCTTCGCCTCGCCGCACGCGCACCTGCCGGAGACCGCCACCCAGGCCGACCTGATCAAGGCGATCGCCGCCTTCAACGACGACCCGGCGGTGCACGGGCTGCTGGTGCAGTACCCGGTACCCGGCCACCTGGACTACGACGCGGCACTGATGACCGTCGATCCGGACTCCGACGTCGACGGCATGCACCCGCTGAACCTGGGCCGGCTGTCGGCCGGCCTGCCCGGGCCGCTGCCGTGCACGCCGGCCGGCATCGAGGCGCTGCTGGCGCACTACCAGATCCCGGTGGCCGGCCACGAGGTGGTGATCCTCGGCCGGGGCGCCACCATCGGCCGCCCGCTGGCCATGCTGCTGGCGCAGAAGCGGCCCACCGCGAACGCCGCGGTCACCGTGGTGCACACCGGCGTGCCGGACTGGGACCGGTACACCCGCCGGGCGGACATCCTGGTCGCCGCCGCCGGGGTGCCCGGCATCATCCAGCCGGAGCACGTCCGCCCGGGCGCCACGGTGGTCGGCGCGGGCGTGCGCTACCAGGGCCGGCGCCTGCTGCCCGACGTCGACGAGTCGGTCGAGCAGGTGGCCGGCGCGATCACCCCGCGGGTCGGCGGCGTCGGCCCGACCACGGTGGCCATGCTGTTCCGCAACGCGATCACCGCGGCCGAAAAGGCCACCGTTAAGCCCTGAAGTGCGGGTCGCGGGCCATCGCCCGGTAGGCCGCGAGGGACCGGCTGTCCGTGTCGATCCGCCAGTTCTCCCGGTAGCCGGGGTGGGTGTCGGTGTCGAACCAGGTGACCGCGCCCACCGCCGGGTGCTGCCGGCACCACGCGGCGAACCGCTCGATCCAGTCCGCCTTGGTGCTGCCACCCCGGTCCACCGCGCCCACCTCGCTGATCATCAGCGGCTTGCGGGTGGCGTACGCCCGGTAGATCGGCTCGAACAGGGTGTCCGGCGTCTCGCGGTGCAGGTCGTAGCCGGACACGCCGATCCAGTCGACGTGCTCGTCGCCCGGGTAGTACCGGGCCATCGTGTTCCAGCCGGCGTCCGGGCTGCTGTTCCAGTTCGGGCTCCACACCCAGGACACGTTGTCGGCGCCCTCGTCGGCGAAGATGTCCTGCAGCCGCCGCCAGCACCGGGCGTACCCCTCGGGGTTGTTGTCGTTGCGGGCGCCGCCCCAGGGGTACCAGTCACCGTTCATCTCCCAGCCCCAGCGCAGCAGCACCGGCCGCCCGAGCCGGCGCAGCCGCCGGGCGTTGCGGGCGATCAGGCGGTCGTGTTCGCCGTCGAGGATGGGCCGGTGGGCCCGGCCGCGCCAGGAGATCATCGGGTACGCGCGGTCCGGCAGGTACGGGATGCGGTCCGGCAGCGAGTCGGTCCAGGCGTAGAACAGGTGCACGATCCGCTGCGGCCGGCCGAGTTGCTCGGCCCGCAGGCGGAGGGCCGCCGACGGGGACATGCCGTCCAGACCGAGGTACGAGCCGAGCAGCACCTTGCCGGGCACGTTCGGCACCGGCCCGCCGCCCTTGACGATGGGCGCTGGTGCCGGCGGGGCCGTCGGTGAGCCGGCCACCGGCACGTCCGGGCCACCCGGTGCGGCGGTGGTGGCGGCCGGGTCCGGCGCCACACCCCTCGTGCGCACCGCGACCACGCCGGTGGCCGGCACGGCGGCGAGGGTGGCCAGGCCGAGCAGCCCGCGGCGGGACACCCGCGCCGGGGCGCGGTGGGAGCGGACCGCGGCCAGGTCCTGGCTCAGGTCGACGGCGTGGGAGCGGACGTCGGTCATGTCAGGTCCCGGCCGGCTCTGCGGGCGGCCCGCCGGGTCACCCGCCAGGCCGGTTGCGCCAGTCGCTTGAGCTGCGGCCCGAGCCAGGGGCCGCCACCGGCGACGAGCGCGACGAGGTCCGCGCCGGTGTGGTCCGGGGTGGGCTGCAGGCGGGGTACGGCGAACCGCCGCTGCCCCGGCCGGTGCAGCCGCCGGCCCACCTCGGTGGCGTTGTCGTGCCCCGCCTCCCGCACCAGGTCGCGGACCCGGCGGCCGTGGTACCCGTGCGGGTACGCGAAGCTGCGTACCCGGCGCTGCAGCCGCTGTTCCAGCTCGTCGCGGCTGCGGAAGATCTCTTCGCGCAGCTGCGCGGCCGGCAGGACGTCGAGCGGGTGGTGGATCAGGCTGTGGTTGCCGATCTCCACCCCGGTGCCGGCCACCTCGGCCAGCTCGGCCCAGGTCAGCAGCGGCCCGAAGTCGGGCGACCAGCGGCCCAGCCAGCCGGCCCGGTCGCCCAGGTGCCCGACGCTGGCGTACAGGGTGGCGCGGGCGCCGGCCGCAGCCAGCGCCGGCACGCCCTCGGTGAGGAAGTCGCGGTATCCGTCGTCGAAGGTGACCGCGACGATCCGGCCGGTGCTGCCGGCCTCCAGCAGGTCGAGTCCTTCGGACAGGCCGACCAGCCGGTAGCCGGCGTCGGCGAGCGCGGTGAGCTGCTCGGCCAGGCGCTTCGGCGGTACCGCCAGGTCCCGCATCGGCCCGCTGATCGCGGACACGGAGTGGTACATGAGCGCCGGCATGGTCTGCCGTGCCGCCCGCACCGTGTCGCTCACCCCGGACCGTCCCTCCACGAACCCATCGGTAAGACCCTTATCGGTCGTCGTCCCGGCGAGCTTTGTGGTTCGGCCGATCCGGTTGGTGCCGTCTGATCAATAGGCGTCCGGCCGGCCGGGCCCGAGCGGCGGCGCGGCCAGGGCCGCCTCCGCGGCGATCGCCGCCAGGTCGGCCAGGGACATCCGGACCACTCCGCCCCGGGTGGCCAGCCCGCGGTCGGTGTCGTACAGCTCGACGCCGGCGTGCTCCAGCTCGTCGGCCAGGCCGGCAAGACGCTCCTCGATGGTGGTGGCCAGCCGCATGGCGATCTCGTCGTGGCGGGTCGCGGGGATCTGCACGGTCATCATGGACCACCTTTCGCCGTATGGGGCTCTCACATCCACAGTAGGCGTTTCCCGTACCGGTTGGGTGGGTTCACGAATTTCGTCCCATCAGATCCGCCGAAAGTCAGAGGCGGGGATCCCGCTGCGGACGGAAGCGCGGCGATCGGCCGGGCGGCAGGGTGGTCGCCATGACCGATGGCTCCCCGATCGACCCGGTCCGGCTCACCGAGGCGGCCGGTGCGGCGGCGCTCGTACTCGGCCTGGTCGCCCTGCCGGTCGCCTGGCCGGTGCTGGACGCGTCGCTGACCGCGGTCCTGGCCGCCATGCTGGTGCTGCTCACCGGCGCCATTTATGCCTTACACGTGGTGACCTTCGACTGCTTCCGGCTGGCCGGGTCACGCCGACCGGGCCGATTTTCGCTCACCCACCGTGAGGAGTGAACCCTTCCGGCCACCGGCCTCGTACCCACCGGCGTAGCACCGGCACGGCGAGGGGGCGGCAGGCATGTTCCGACTGATCCAGTTATCCGCGGACGATGGGGTGCCCAGCATCGGGGTGGATCCGGACGCCTACGCCAGTGAGCGCGCCGCCCTGGCCCGGTACCGGGTCGCGCCCGCCACCTTCTTCGGCGTCGGCCGGTTCGACGGCGAGGGCACGCTCGCCGAGATGATCATGGACACGCTGTGCGGCTCGCTCGACTGCCCGCACCCGGCCACGGTCGTGCACGCCCAGACCTACCAGCGGCTGTGCGACATCTGCTCGTTCGGGCTGGAGGTGCTCACCGTGGCCGAGCTGTCCGCCCGGCTCGGCATTCCGGTGCGGGCGATCTCCTGCTCCGGGTTCACCGCCCCGGCCGAGGGGGCGGGCGTGGGCGCCGGCACGGTGCTGGCCCGGTCCGGCCGGCACGCCGCCGCCGAGTTCGCCTGCGCCGCCGGCAACCGGATCGCCCGCGAGTTCGCCACCCACGTCAGCGACCCGGAGTGGCGGATGGAGCTGTGCGCCGAGCTGATCCGCACCCCCGGCGCGATGAACGGACTGTTGATCGGGGTGGGCGCGCTGAGCCACCGCGACGTGCTCGACCTGTACCCGGACCTGTGCGCGCTGGGCACCCAGTTGCCGTCCCGGGTGCACGCCGACCTGGTCCGGGCCACCACCCGGCCGCTCTCGCCGGCCGGCGTCGCGGCACTGCGCCTCGGCCTCTAAGCCGCGGGCGCCAGCGGTGACCTCGCCTACCTGGTCGCCATCGAGCGGATCACCGCCACGGCCAACGGCCGGCCGACGTCGTACGCCCTGCGGGCCACCACGATCTTCCGGCGCGAGCAGGGCGTCTGGCGGGTGGTCCATCGCCACGGCGACCGGTATCAGTCCATCTAGGCCGCCGGTGCCGGCGGGCTCCCGGCGGCGCAGGGGACGCATCCGGCGTACCGCGAAGTGGCATCCTTGCCCATGTGGCGGTAGGTGAAGCGGTCGACACCGAGCGGCGCCGGCGCATCCGGCGCATCGTGCGGTTCGTGCTGACCATCTCGTTGGTGCTCGGCCTGCTCTTCGGGGTGCCGTGGTGGACGCTGGTCTGGTCGGGCAACTCCTGGCCGCGGACCGCCTTCGTGACCGGCACGGTGATCTTCGCGGTGGCGCTGGCCGCGTTTCCGGTGCTGCTGTTCGCCGGGCACGGCCGGCGGCACTTCGACTGGGCGGCCCGGATCGCGGACACCGTGCTCGGCGTGGTCTGGGTGCTGTTCACCTGGTCGGTGCTGGGCACCGTACTCGGCCTGATCCTGCTGGTGGCGGGCGTGGCCGACCCGGTCCGGTCCCGGATCGTCACCGCGGTGGTCGCGCTGATCTCGCTGGTGCTGCTGCTCTGGGGGTACGCCGAGGCGATGCGGGTGCCCCGGGTCCGCCGGATCGGTGTCACGCTGCCCCGGCTCGGGCCCGGTCTGGACGGCCTGCGGGTGGTGCTGCTCACCGACACCCACTACGGCCCGATCAACCGGGCCCGCTGGTCGCGGCGGGTGGTCGAGGTGGTGAACACCCTGGACGCCGACGTGGTCGCGCACACCGGGGACATCGCCGACGGTGAGGTGTCGGCCCGGCGGGAGCAGGCCGCGCCGCTGGCCGGCGTCCGGGCCCGGCTGGCCCGGGTGTACGTGACCGGCAACCACGAGTACTTCAGCGGCGCTCAGCGATGGGTGGAACACATGGCGTCGCTGGGCTGGGAGGCGCTGCACAACCGCCACCTGGTGGTCCGCCGGGCCGGCGCCGCCCTGGTGATCGCCGGGGTGGACGACCGGACCGCGGCCGGATCCGGCGTGCCCGGTCACCGCGCCGACCATGCCGCCGCGCTGGCGGGCGCCGACCCGGACCTGCCGGTGCTGCTGCTCGCCCACCAGCCGCGGCAGGTCACCGGCGCCGTCGAGCACGGCGTCGACCTGCAGATCTCCGGCCACACGCACGGCGGGCAGATGTGGCCGTTCCACGTCCTGGTGCGGCTCGACCAGCCGGTGCTGCACGGGCTGAGCCGGCACGGCGGGCGCACCCAGCTCTACACCAGCCGGGGCACCGGCTTCTGGGGGCCGCCGTTCCGGATCTTCGCGCCGAGTGAGATCACCCTGCTGACGCTGCACACCACTGCTTGACAAGATTTCCTTTCGCGACGAGGCTGACTTTCGTGCACCGTTTCGCCGCGATCACCGATCTGGACACCGTGCAGACGCTCGCCCATCCGATGCGGCTGCGGATCCTCGCGCGGCTGCGCGAGCCGGCGTCCGCCGCGGCCGTGGCGCGGGCGATCGACGAGCCACGCCAGAAGGTCAACTACCACGTCAAGGAACTGGAACGTGCCGGCCTGATCCGGCTGGTCGGCGAACGGCGCAACGGCAACCTGATGGAGACCCTCTATCAGGCGGCGGCCACGACGTTCGTGGTCTCCCCGCGGCTGGCCTGGGCCGACCCGCGGCGCGCCGGCGCGCTCGCCGAGCAGGTCGCGCTGGACAACCTGGTGGGGGTCGGCGAGCGGCTTCAGCGGGCGGCGGCGCTGCTGCTGGACCGGGCGGCCTTCGACGGCGAGCAGATCGCCAGCGCCGCGGTCGAGGCGGAGGTGCGGTTCGCCGACGAGGCCCAGCGCGCCGCCTTCCTGAGTGAGTACGTCGCGGCGGTGGGGCCGCTGCTGAAGAAGTACGGCGTGGCCGGCGGTGACCCGTACCGCGTGGTCCTCGCCGTCCACCCCGATCCCAAGGAGTCGGAATGAGTGAGCACGCCGCGTTCGAGAAGACGTTCACGCTGGCGGTACCGGTGGCGAAGGCCTGGCAGGCGTTCACCGACCCGGAGCTGATCGAGGTCTGGTTGAGCGGGAAGATCGATGAGGCCGATGTGCAGCCGGGCGGCCGGATCGCCTGGGCACCCGACGAGTACGGCCAACTGGTCTGGGACATCGTCGAGGTGGACCCGCAGCGCCGGCTGGTCTACCGGGAGGGCCCGGGCATCCTGCCGGCCGCGACCGAGGTGACGGTCACCTTCGAGGAGGCGTCGGCCGGGACCCGGCTGACCGTGACCCAGGCCGGCTTCGGCGAGGGCGTCGACTGGGCGGCGCAGATCGAGGGCGTCGGGCTGGGCTGGGTGCAGACGCTCGCCGCGCTGGACCTGTTCCTGCGGACCGGCGTCCGGCTGGACCGGTTCTTCACGTTCCGGTCCGACCTCGGCGTGGAGGCCGACGACGTGCTGGCCGGACCGATCGTGCGGTCGGTCGCCGACGGCTCGTTCGCGGCCGCGGCCGGCCTGGCGCCCGGCGACATCATCGTCCGGCTCGGCGCGGCACCGATCTTCGACCGCTCCGACATCTGGCTGTTCACCCGTGAGCACACCGTGGGTGAGGAGGTCGAGATCGGGTACGTCCGGGACGGGGCGGTGCGCACCGGCCGGTCCGCGCTCACCGCGGCGATGTGACGGCCGGTCAGCGTACGCCGCGGGCGATGGCGTCCGCGGCGGCCAGCATCTGACTGCCGACCGGTTCCAGGCCGATCGCGGTGGCGACCAGGCCGGTGGCGACCCGTTCCACCACACCCCACTCCCAGATCGCCACCGGATCGGTGCCGGTCCGCCGGGCCAGCCGGTGCGCCCGGTCCCACGGGTCACCGGCCATCAGCTCCACCGGATCCTCGCGCATCAGCACGCCCAGGTCGTACTCCGGCTCGGCCCGCAGCCCGTCCGGGTCGACCAGCTTGAAGCCGCCGCCGGCGGCCCGCAGCGCGTTCCACTGATGGACGTCCCCGTGCACCAGCACCGCCCGGGTGTCGTCGTGGGCGGCCGCCCGGTTCGCCGCGCAGGCCAGGGCGTGGTCCACCGCCGCCGCGGGCGCCCGGTCCCGGTGTTGCGTGATGAAGCCGGTGAGCCAGCGCGCCTTGTCGGCGCCACCGGGCAGGTCCGCGCCGGCCACCGGCCGCCACACCGCCGCGGCGAGATCGGTGAGGACGTCCAGCCGCTGCGGGAACGGCATGCTGAGGTCGTACATCGACGGGCCGAGCCGTTCCACCAGCATCGCGCCGCGGTCCTCGTCCGCCGCCAGCAGCGCGGCGCAGCCCTGCCCGCCGCAGAGCCGCAAAACGGTGATCTCGTTGCGCGCGTGGTCACCGCCGCGCGGGATCATCAGCTTCAGCACCGCCGGCGTGCCGTCCGCCCGGGTCGCCTCCGCCACGTAGGCCTCGGTGCCGCCGTCGTACGGCCGCCCGACCGTGATCGCCCACTCCCGTTCCAGGCCGGCGACCAGGTCCGGCAGGCCGGCCAGCCACGCCGCGGCCCGCGCTGCCTCGGCCTTCGCGCGGACCACCGCGGGCACCTCGATCACGCGCGGAATGGTGACACGGCTGACATGCC
Source organism: Actinoplanes sp. (assembly GCA_035685405.1). GTDB lineage: Bacteria > Actinomycetota > Actinomycetes > Mycobacteriales > Micromonosporaceae > Actinoplanes. The sequence continues at coordinate 29,826 of DASSAL010000017.1, forward strand.
GCCGCCACGTAATTGCGTTGTGGGGCCTCACCGGTGACCCGCACGATGGGGGTACCGCCTCATCCGACTCCCGCGAGGATCATCGATGCGCCTGCTTCGCGATCTGTGGGCCACGTCCACGCGCCGAACCGCGCTCGTGGCCGTCCTCGTCGTGCTCGGCGCGGCCGGGCAGGCGGGCGCGCTCGCGCTGGCCGGTGCGGTGCTGGTCAACCGGTCGATGCCGCTCTTCATGGTGCTCGCCGTGGCCCTGGTCGCCTCGGTGCTCAGTGATGTGTTCGTCGGCCTGGTCGCCGCCGGGCTGACCGCCGACTGGGCCGCCCGGGTGCGCCGGCGGCTGAACCGGGTGGCCTTCGGGCAGGATCTGCCCACGCTGGAGAACACCCCGGTGGGCGAGCTGCTCGACCGGATCGACAGCGACGTCTACCAGGTCGGCGCGGAACTGCGGGGCAGCGGCGTCCGGATCGCCCAGTCGCTGGCCGTGGCCACGCTGTCGGTGGTCGCCGCGTTCTTCGTCTGGTGGCCGGCCGGGCTGGGCATGCTGGCCGTCTCGTGGCTGCTGTACGTGACCATGAACAAGCCGATCCAGCGCATCTCCCCGGCCCGCATCGCCGAGGAGGAGGCCTGGTCCGACCTGGCCGCGGTGATGGAGGAGTCGGTGCACGGGCAGGACGACGTCCGCACCAGCCTGGCCGCGCCGTACGTCCGCAAGCTGTTCGCCCAGCGTGCCCGCGAGGTGCTGGTCCGCGGCCGCCGGGTGTGGCGGATGTCCTCGAAGATCACCATGTGGGCCGGTGCGATCACCCGGACGCTGATCGCGGTCCTGGTCGTCGGCGGCGCCTGGGCGCTGTCCGCGGGCGCCGTCGACGGCGCCCGGCTGACCGCGATCTGGCTGCTGGCGCTGGGCTTCGGCGGCACCCTGGAACACGTCACCCGGATGGTGCCGGAGATCCAGAACGCGCTGGGCGCGTGGAGCCGGGTGCAGCTGCTGCAGGACGTCCGGCAGGAGCCGACCGCGGGGGTGCCGGTGCACGACGGCGACCTGGAGGTGCGCGACCTGACGTTCCGGTACGGCGAGTCCGACTCCGGCCGCCCGCCGGCCCTGCAGGACGTCAGCCTGACGTTCCGGCGCGGCCGGTCGTATGCCCTGATCGGGCGCACCGGGTCGGGCAAGTCCACGTTGGCCAAGGTGCTCACCCGCGCGGTCGACGTGCCGCGCGGGACCGTGTACTTCGCCGGCACCGACATCAACGACCTGGACGTGCACGGCCTGCGCCGGTTCACCGCGATCGTGCCGCAGCGCACCGACATCCTGGCCGGCACGCTGGCCGAGAACATCGCATTGTTCGACCCGGAGCTGCTGCCCCGGGCCGGTGCGGCGCTGGACGAACTGGGCCTGACCGGGTGGGCGGCGAGCCTCCCGGACGGCCTGGACACCCGGCTGGGCGACGGCGGCTACAAGCTGTCCGCCGGCCAGGAGCAGCTGGTGGCGTTCGCCCGGATCCTGGTGCGCAACCCGCACGTGGTGATCCTGGACGAGGCCACCGCGCGGATGGACCCGGTCACCGAGGCGTGGGTGCAGCGGGCCACCGACCGGCTGCTGGCCGGCCGGATCGGCGTCATCGTGGCGCACCGGCTGTCGTCGGTGCAGCGCTGCGACGAGGTGATCGTGCTGGCCGACGGCGCGGTGGTGGAAGCCGGTCCGCTGCGCCGGTCGCGCCGGTTCGCCGAGTTGCTGGCCAGCAGCAACGCCGTGGTGCCGGCGGGTGCCGCCACCGGCGCGGGCGGCGTGCTGGTCGCCGAACCGGACGGCTGGGAGGAGACGCTGGCCTCGGAGACCGACTCCGACGTCCTGGTCAACCGGCTGCCCAAGGCCGACCCGCCGCCGCTGCCGGAGCCACCGCCGGCCCGCACCATGCGCGAGATCGTCCGGCTGACGCTCAACGACCCGCGGTACGGCCTGGCCGCGGTCGGCCTGTTCGCGATCCTGGTCATGCTGGGCCTGGACGGCGCGATCCTGCCGCTGCTCTGGGCGCACGTGGTGGACGGCGTGGGCGACCCGATGTGGCCGGCCCTGGGCATCGCGGCCGGCCTGCTGGTGGCGATCCCGACGCTGTTCTACACCGGCGCCTGGTTCCCGGAGTGGTGGGTCCGGCAGATGCTGCGGATCAGCCTGCGCCTGGTGCACGGGCAGATCGGGCCGCGCCGGGTCAGCAAGCACACCCCGGCCGAGGTGGTGGCCCAGGGCGGCGACACCGAGCGGGTGGTCATGCTGGCCGACAACGTCATCGACAGCAGCATGAGCCTGCTCATGATCGTCGCGATGACCTGGGCGTCCGGGTCGATCGTGCCGGCGCTGTTCTTCGTCGGCACGATGGTGGTCTCCGGGCTGGCTGCGACGCTGTTCGGGCCGCGGCTGGAACGGGCCGCCCGGCGCACCGTGGCGGCTCGCGCGGCGTTCGCCACCGCGCTGGTGTCGTCGCTGACCGCGGCGCGCACGGTGAAGCTGGCCGGCGCCACCGAGCCGGTGCTCAACCACCTGGCCCGGCTGGACACCGACCGCAGCGAGAAGCAGCGGCGGGAGATCGCCATCCAGGTGTGGGCCCGGTCCACCCCGTCGATCGTCAGCGGCCTGCTGCCGATCGCGGCCTGGGCGATGTACCTGGCCGGGAACCTGTCGGCGGCGGCCACCCTGATCGCGGTGGCCACCCTGGGCGCGGCCCGGTGGTTCGCCTGGACCACCGCGTCGCTGGTGTCGCACTACCCGAGCGCCCGGGTGTGGACCCGGCGGACGGCGGCCATGTCCGGTGTCGCCGAGTACTCCTCGCCGGTGCCCGGGGTGGACATCGCGGCCGGCACCGCGCCGGCACCGCCAACCGCGCCGCGTGACCCGTTGCAGCGGCTGGAGCTGATCGGCTTCACCGCCGTGCACGAGAACGGCACGGTGGGCGCGCAGGACGTCGACCTGACCGTCGAGCGCGGCCAGCTGGTGCTGGTCGTCGGCCCGGTCGGTGCGGGCAAGTCGTCGCTGCTGCGGGCACTGGCCGGGATCGTGCACCACACCGGCACGCTGCGCTGGAACGGCCGGCCGGTGGACGAGCCGGAGCTGTTCCTGCGGCCCAACCAGGTCGGGTACGTGGCCCAGCTGCCCCGGGTGCTGTCCGGGACGGTGGCCGACAACATCCGGCTCGGGCACGAGGTGGACGCGGCCGACGCGGTCAGCACCGCCCAACTGGAGCACGACCTGGCCGCGGCCGGCGGCGGTCTGCAGCTGCTGATCGGGCACAAGGGCACCCGCCTGTCCGGTGGCCAGCTGCAGCGGCTGGCGCTGGCCCGGGCGCTGGCGCCGCGGACCGAACTGCTGATCGCCGACGACGTGTCGTCCGCGCTGGACGTCACCACCGAGCTGGACCTGTGGCGGGCGCTGCGCGAGCACGGCGTCACGGTGGTCGGCTCGACGTCGAAGCGGGCGGCGCTGGCCCGCGCCGACCGGGTGGTCGTGCTGATCGGTGGCCGGGTCGAGGCGCAGGGCACGTGGCGCGAGCTGGAGGACCGCTGGGGTCACCTGGCCGGCTGAGCGAGCCGGCCGGGTGCCCGCTGCCGCGGTCGGTGAGTCCGCTGCGTGACCCGTGTCGCCCGTCACGTCCCGGGCGGAGCGCCGTTGAGCCTGCGGCGGTCCCGGCGAGAGAGGCGGACGATGCGGAGACTCGGTGCGGCCCTGGCGACGCTGGCGGCTCTCGCTCTGACCGGCTGCGGCGCCGGCACACCCGCGCCGGAGCCGGCCCGGCCGGCCTCGTCGGCGCCCGCCCCGGCAGCGTCGGCGCCGGGCCACGCAGCGTCGGAGAGCTTCGTCGATGTGGTGCGCTCGCGGTTGCCCGAGGTCGCGGTGGACCGGCGGGACGAGGAGATCCAGTCGATCGCGGACCGCGCCTGCACCGCCCTGTCCGGCGGCGCCGACGCCGACACGATCGTCACCGAGGCCCGGGCGCTGGGCACGCTGGACGCCGAGGCGACCGACCAGGCCACCGCCCGCGAGCTGATCAAGGTGGCGATCGACACCACCTGCCCGGACCAGGACCGCCGGGTGGACGAGTTCTGATCCGTCAGGCCGGCGCGCGTTCCGCCCGGCGCCGGATCGCGGCGAGCAGGCGGCGCACTCCGGCCACATGCCCGCCGGACCGCAACAGCCCCGTCCGGTAGAGGCGCCCGGCCAGGCCGGGGAAATCGGCCCGGCTCTCCGCCCGCACGCGGGACCGCCCGCCGCCCAGGTCGTCGACGCGGAAGATCAGGGCGTACGCCGAGAACCGGTGCCGTCCCTCGAGCCGCAACAACGCTGCCGGCACCGCCTCGGCGACGCGGAAGCCGGGAATGGCCGAGCCCGGGCCGAGCGGTCGCGGCCCTTTCGCGGCCGGTGGCTCGCATCCGACCAGCCGGGCATACACCGCAGCGGCCGGCGACGAGAACGTCCGCTCGACAGCGGCCAGCAGCGCGGGCCACACCCTGTCCGGCGGTGCGCCGATGTCGACGGCGTGCTCGTCCAGCGCGGCGTACACGTCAGGCCACCGCCGGCTCACCGGAGCGACCCGGCGGTGGACTCCCGGATCACCAGGCGCGGCTCCAGCGACGTCACCCCGGGGCGCGGCCGCCCGGCGATGGCGTCCAGCAGCAGCTCGGCGCCGTGCCGGCCCAGGTCCTCCAGCATCATGTCGACCGTGGTCAGCGGCGGGCGGCAGGCCTCGGCCATCACGTCCCAGTTGTCATACCCGGTGACCGCGACGTCGCGCGGCACGTCCCGGCCGGCCTCGCGCAGCGCGTCGCACACGCCCCGGGCGATCTGGTCGCTGCCGCAGACGATCGCGTCCACCGCCGGCTGACGGTGCAGCAGGGTGACCACCGCGTTCCGGCCCCAGCGTTCGCTCCAGTCGCCGTACCGCACCGGCCCCGCGAACCGGGCACCGCTCGCCTCGATGGCGGCCACCGCGGCGCCGGCCCGGGCCACCGCCGCGTGGTGCCGCTCCGGGCCGGTGATGTGCGCGATGCACCGCCGGCCCAGGTCGAGCAGGTGCTCGACGACCAGCCGGGCGCCGGCCGCCTCGTCCACCACCACCGACGTCGCCGCCGGCTCGGCGGACGGGGTGAAGACGTGCACCACCGGGACGGGGACCCGGGCGGCCAGCGGCGGGCGTGGTTCGGTGCGGCGGCCGGTGAGGATGATGCCGTCCACCCGGCGGGCGGTCAGGTTGCGCAGGTAGTGCTGTTCGCGGACCGGGTCGTCGCGGGTGTCGCAGAGCAGCACGGCCATCTCGCCGGCGCCCAGCGCGTCCTCGGCGCCCAGCAGGATCGGCATGCTGAACCGGCCGAAGCTGTCGGTGGTCACCAGGCCGACGGTGTAGCTGCGCCCGGAGGACAACCCGCGCCCGATACCGTCCGGGGTGAAGCCGAGCTGCTCGGCGGCCCGGTGCACCCGTGCCCGGGTGTCCGCGCGCAGCTGCCCGGTGTTGTTCAGCGCCTTCGACGCCGTACCGGGGGTGACGCCGGCCAGAGCGGCGACGTCGACGATGCGCACCCTTTCCACGCGACAGATCTTAAACGGAAATGGCGTTTCCGATACACGCATCCCCATGCCCATTTCACGAACGTTCTTTCGTTGACCCGCCTTTCGTCCCGGTTCTAGCGTCAAGACGGAAAACGATTTCCGGGATGGGAGCGCGATGATCACCGCGGCAACACGAAACGGCCGGCTGCGACCGGTCGGCGACGTACGGATCACCGGCGGCCTGCTCGCCGCCCGGCAGGCGGCCAACGGCTCGGTGGCGGTCCCGTCCGGGGCGGCCCGGCTGGAGTCGGCGGGCAACCTGGACAACCTGCGGCTGGCTGCCAAGCAGTCCACCAGCGCCGAGTTCCGCGGCCCGATCTTCATGGATTCCGACGTCTACAAGTGGCTGGAAGCGGCCGCCTGGGAGTACGCCCGCAACCCGTCCCCCACCCTGCTGGAGGCGCAACGCGAGATCACCGCCCTGGTCGCCGCCGCGCAGCAGCCGGACGGTTACCTCAACTCGGCGATCCAGGCCACCGGGGTGAACCGGTACGCCGACCTGCCGTGGAGCCACGAGCATTACTGCGCCGGCCACCTGATCCAGGCCGCGGTCGCCCAGGTCCGTGGCACCGGCGACCGGGCCCTGCTGGACGTGGCGATCCGGTTCGCCGACCACCTGGCCGGGACGTTCGGCCCGGACCGGCGGCACGACGTGGACGGCCACCCGATCGTCGAGATGGCGCTGGTCGAGCTGTACCGGGAGACCGGCGAGCGGCGTTACCTGGACCTGGCCGGCTACTTCGTGGATGCCCGCGGCCACGGCCTGATGCAGGGGTACGCCCAGGAACCCACCTACTTCAGCGACCGCGTCCCGGTGCGCGAGCAGACCACCGTCGAGGGCCACGCGGTCCGGGCCGTGTATCTCGCCGCGGGCGCGGCCGACCTGGCCCTGGAGACCGGCGACACCGGCCTGCTGGACGCGCTGGCCACCCAGTTCGCGCACATGCTGGCCACCAAGACGTACCTGACCGGCGGGCTCGGCTCGCGGTGGGACCGGGAGGCCTTCGGCGACGAGTACGAACTGCCGCCGGACCGGGCGTACGCGGAGACCTGCGCGGCCATCGGCGGCATCCAGTGGGCCTACCGGATGCTGCTGGCCACCGGCGATCCGGGGTACGCGGACGCCGCCGAACGCATGCTCTACAACGGATTCCTGGCCGGGGTGTCGCTGCGCGGCGACGAGTACTTCTACGTCAACCCGCTGCAGCACCGCACCGGCGCCCACCCCGACGACAACCGGAGCCCGGCGCACGGCCGGCGGGGCTGGTTCGACTGCGCCTGCTGCCCGCCCAACGTGATGCGGACGATGGCCAGCCTGGACAGCTACCTCGCCACCACCGACGACCAGGGCCTGCAGATCCATCTGTACGCGCAGAGCACGGTCTCCGCCGGCGACACGCGGGTCGAGGTGGAGACCGACTATCCGTGGGACACCCGGATCCGGGTGCGGATCGTGGCCACTCCGGGCGACGAGTGGACGCTGTCGCTGCGCGTTCCGGCGTGGGCGGCCGGCGCCTCGGTGGACGGGTCACCGGCCGAGCCGGGCAGCTACGCGACGGTGCGGCGGGCCTGGCACCCCGGTGACGTCGTCGAGCTCGACCTGCCCATGCCGGTCCGGTTCACCGCCGCCGTCCCGCGGATCGACGCGGTGCGCGGCTGTGTCGCCGTGGAACGCGGCCCGCTGGTCTACGCCGTCGAGGGACCCGACGTGGACGACCTGTCCGTGGACACCTCCGGCGGCGGGCAGGCCGAACACCGGCCGGATCTGCTCGAGGGCGTCACGGTGGTGTCGCTCCGCGGTGACGTCGCCGGCCACGAGCGCGCGCCATGGCCGTACCCCGAAGAACCGCCGGCCCGCACCGGCCGCACCGCCGAGGTGACCGCCGTGCCCTACTTCGCCTGGGCCAACCGCGGCATCACCGGCATGCGGGTCTGGCTGCCGAGGAAGGACTGATGGGATGTCCCTGTCACGGCGCGACCTGTTGCGGATCGGCGGCCTGGCCGGGCTGACCGCCGCCCTGCCGGCCTGCTCGTCCGGCCTCCTGCCGGAGCCGGACGTGCAGGCGCCCGGGTTCGGCGAGACCGCCGAGGGTACCGTGACGATGTGGTGCCGGGCCGCCACGCAGTCCGGCGTGCAGGTGGTGGTGGACCGCTTCCACCAGGCGCAGGACCGGGTCCGGATCGCGCTCACGCCGGTGCCGGACGGCCAGTACGTCACCAAGCTGGCCACCGCGATCCGGGGCCGCGAGGTGCCCGACATCGTGGACATCGACGACATCAACTCGATGCTGTTCATCTACCGGGACGTCTTCACCGACCTCACCCCGCTGGTCGAGCAGCTGCCGTACCGGGCCGAGCTGAGCCCCGGCCACCTCAACCTGGCCACCCGCGACGACCGGATCTACGGTGTCCCGTACCTCGCCGACAACTCCCTGCTCTGGTTCAACACCGATCTGCTGGAGCGGGCCGGTGTCGACCCGGCGTCCGCGGTCACCACGCTGGACGGGCTGCTGGACGCGGCGCGCAAGGTGCGGGCGCTGGGCGGCGACACGTACGCCTGGTCGATCGCCGGCAATTCGCCCGGCATCCTCGGCTTCGTGGTGCAGCCGCACGTCTGGGCCACCGGCACCGACAACATCACCGGCGCGGTCGGCAGCCAGAGCGGCAACATCACCGGCAACCTGGCGCTGGAGCGCACCCTCGAGTTCTACCAGACCATGTGGCAGGAGGACCTGATCCATCCCGCCGCGTTCGCCGACACCGGCACCACCTGGGGCGCCGACTTCCGGGGCGGCACGATCGGCTTCATCCCGTCCAACTACAGCGCCGTGGTGATGGACGCCGACGAGGACATGCGGGCCAAGACCGGGGTGGCGCTGCTGTGCGGCCCGGACGGTGGCACGTCGTTCTTCGACGGCGGTGACAACCTGTGCATCCCGCGCGGCGCGACGAACGCCTCCGGCGCCTGGGCGTTCGCCACGTTCGCGCTGGATCTGCCGCAGCAGCAGATCCTCCCGGAAGGCGGATACACGCCGATCCGCTCCGACGCGGCGACGCCCGAGTTCCGGTCCACGTACCCGCTCAACGTGGCCCCGCTGGACCACCTCGACCGCGGGTACGCCCCGGTCACGCTCGCGTACAACCTGCTCTACAACCAATCGGACAGCCCCTGGATCGAGATGTTCCGGCGCGCGGTGTTCGACGGCGACCTGGAGGGAGCGATGGCGCAGGGACAGCAGCGCTACGACGAGATCCTGCGGCAGGCCCAGCTATGACCCGCCGCCCGACCCTCACCCACCCGCCGGCCACCGGCGTGGCGCTGGTCAGCCCGGCGCTGCTGTTCATCACGGTGTTCGTGCTGGCGCCGCTGGTCTTCGCCATCTACATCTCGATGACCAACTGGCCGCTGATCGGCGACTACGACTTCGTCGGCCTGGACAACTACGCCGCCATCGCGCAGGACAGCGCGTTCTGGCGCTCGGTCGGCTACACCCTGCTCTACACCGCGATCGTCACGCTGCCGATCCTGGTGGTCGGCTACCTGATGGCCGTGGTGGTCCGGGCCAACCGGCGCGGGTCCACGGTGCTGCGGACCGTCTTCTTCCTGCCGTACGTGATCGGCCTCAGCACGCTGAGCTTCCTCACCGTGCTGGAGGCCCAGCCGGACAGCGGCGCGATCAACATGCTGCTGCGGGCGCTCGGCATCACCGACGGCACCACCGCCTGGCTCGCCGACGGGACGCTCGCCACGATCCTCATCTCGGTGCTGGTGATCTGGGGTGTGTCCGGGCTGACCATGGTGCTGCTGGCCGCCGGCATGCAGGGCATACCGGCGGAGCTGTACGAGTCGTCGGAGATCGACGGCGCCTCCTGGTGGGACAAGGAACGGCGGATCACCATCCCGATGCTGCGCCGCACCATCGCGATGAGCCTGATCCTGTCGGTGATCGGCTCGTTCCTCGCGTTCACCCAGTTCTACGTGCTCACCCAGGGTGGACCGGGCCGGGAGACCACGCCGATCGTGCTCTACATCTACCAGCGCGCCTTCGTGCAGTTGCAGGTCGGCGCGGCCACCGCCCTGTCCATCGTGCTGATCATCGTGGTCGGCCTGGTCAGCGCCGCCCAGTTCTGGCTGCTGCGGGAACGGGACTGAAGGGACTCTCATGGTCACCACCGCCGAAACCAGTGCACCCGCGACCGTGCACCGCCGCACCACCCACGGCCCGGGACACAAGGGCGTGGACACCAAGATCATCCTGTACGTCGCCGCCGCCGTCCTGGCCGTCGTGGTCTTCGTCGTGCCGCTGGTGTGGTCGCTGTTCCGGTCGCTGCAACCCAACGACGTCATCACCGCGCCGGCCGATCCGGCCACCTTCTTCGATCTCAGCTGGGAGAACTTCCGCGGCATCGCGGCCGAGGGCAGCATCCTGCGGGCGGTCGGCAACAGCTTGATCGTCTCGATCAGCACGGCGGTGCTCACCACCCTGCTGGCTACCGCGGCCGGCTACGGGTTCGGCCGGTTCCGGTTCCGCGGCTCCGGTGTGGCGTTCGCGCTGATCATCGTCACCCTGATGGTGCCGTTCCAGGCCATCCTGACCCCGCTGTTCCTGCAGCTGAACGCGATGCGGCTGACCGACAACCTGCTCGGCCTGGTGATGTTCTACGCCACCGTGAACCTCCCGTTCGGCGTGTTCGTCATGCGCACCGCCTTCGCCGCGGTGCCCGACGCGCTGGAGGAGGCGGCCCGCATCGACGGCGCGGGGACCACGCGGACGCTGATATCGGTGCTGCGCCCGCTGATCGTGCCGGGCATGGCGACGACCGCGCTGTACGCATTCCTCGCCTCCTGGACCGAGTTCCTCGGCGCCCTGACGTTCCTGACCAGACAGGACCTCTACACGTTGCCGGTCGCCCTGGTGAACCTCCAACAGGGCGCCTATGGCGAGATCAACTACGGCTTCCTCTCCGCCGGCGCGGTGATTGCGATGATCCCGTGCGTGATCCTGTTCGTGGCGCTGCAGCGGTACTACGTGGCCGGCCTGGCGGCCGGCGCCGTGAAGGGCTGAGTCAGCTCACGTACGCCACCATCCAGTGCGGACGCAGCCGGTACAGGCGGACGTCCGGCCCCCAGGACAGCGGTGAGCTGCCGTAGTGGGTGGTCCAGTGGTCGAGCGTGGCCGGCCACCGGGGGTCCGTCTCGGCGATCCGCTCGGCGGTGCCGTGGCTGAAAACGGCCATCCGCTCGCCGTCGATGTGTGCCACACTGACCGCCGGACGGGCGGCGATGTGCCGGGCCTTGGCGGCGCTGCCGTCGGTGCTGAACGTCCACGTGCCGTACAGGAAATGGCCGTCCAGCGCGCTGATCCGGGGTTCGCCCCGGGCGGTCACGGTGGCCACGCTGAGCACCCGCATGCCGGTGAGCAGCTCGGTCAGCTCGGCCGCGCTCAGGGTGTGCTCGTCGGTGACGATCCCGCGCAGGTGGGCCGTCGACCCCGCGCGGGACTCGTCGAGCAACCGTTGCAGGGCGGCGATCTCGTCCGGGCTCTCGTCCATGTCAGTGGTTGTCCTTCCCCGCCGGAATGAGCGACACCTTGATCGACGTGGTGCCGTCGGCGACCAGGTCCAGGCCATCCTGGAAGTCCGCCAGCGGCAGCTGGTGGGTGCAGATCCGGTCCATCGGCAGCCGGCCGGACTCGATCATGCGGATCGCCGCGGGCCAGCAGTGCGGGCCCAGGTGGGCGCCGCGGACGTCGAGCTGCTTGTCGTCGCTGATGATCGTCCAGTCCACCGTGACCGAATCCTTGAAGACGCTGTACTCGACGAAGGTGCCGAGTTTGCGCAACAGGTTCAGACCCTGCGGTACGGCGGACGGGTGCCCGGTCGCCTCCAGGTAGACGTCCGCCCCGTACCCGTCGGTCATGTCCCGGATCGCCGCCACCGCGTCCACGGCGCCGATGTTGACGGTGACGTCCGCGCCGCAGAGCCGGGCCAGCTGGAGCTTGGCGTCGGCGACGTCGAGCGCGACCACCCGGGCCGGTGACTTGGCCGCGGCGCCGGCCACCATGCCGAGGCCGATCGGGCCGCAACCGGCGACCACCACGGTGTCGCCGAAGGCGATGCCGGCCCGCTCGACCGCGTGCAGCGAACAGGACAGCGGCTCGGCGAACGCGGCGTGCGCGGCCGGCAGGTCCGGCGACACCCGGTGCACCAGCGCATCGGCCGGGAAGATCATGTATTCGGCCATCGCGCCCGGGGTTCGGCGCTTGAACCCGTAGATGTCGTGCGGCTGGCACATGTGGTAGTCGCCGGACCGGCAGTACCGGCACTGCCAGCAGGGCACGATCTGCTCGGAGACCACCCGGTCGCCGGGGGCGATCCCCCACCGGTCGGCGGCCGGCCGGTCGACCTCGACCACCCGGCCGGTGAACTCGTGCCCGGGGATGACCGGGGTGTCGACATAGGCGGGCCGGTGCTCGTCACCCCAGAACTTCCGGGCGCCGTGGTAACACTTCAGATCACTGGCGCAGATGCCGACCGCCTCGACGCGGACCAGCGCCTCCCCTTCGCCGGGGACGGGCTTGGGCACTTCTGCCAGGCGGTAGTCGCGCGGCCCGTGGCACACGACGGCCTGCATGGTCTCCGTCATGTACTCACTGTAGGAAGCACGCCGGCGGCCGGCCCTCCGGGACCGGCCGCCGATCCGAGCCATACGTCACCCGGCGGAGCGCCGCCGCGAGCGGGTGAACCACAGAATGCCGGCCCCGACCAGGATCGCGCCCAGACCGGCGTAGATGCTCACGAACAGCAGCCGGCCGGACGACCCGGTGGTCGGCAGGCGGTCGTTGCCACCGCCGGCGTTGGTCGTGTCGTCTTCGCCACCGCCGGCGCCGTCGCTGTCCTCCGACGCCACCACCTCGACCGTCTGGGTCACGGTCACACCGGAGGTGAGCCCGGTGGCCACCAGCGTCGCGGTGCCGACCCGAGTGAGCTTGAGCGTGACGCTGAAGGTACCGGCCGAGCTGGCGGTGACGGTGAGGTCGGCCATCGCCGCCGGAACGAAGCGGCCCGAGTTCGCCCGGGTGGCCGCGGTGGAGTCCGACCCGTTGTAGCTGATGGTGATCGCGATCGTCTCACCGGGCAGGAAGCCCTCGCCGCGGAACGTCACGGTGCCGCCGTCGGTCACCTGCCCCTCGGAGACGGACGACGCCGGCGGTTCGGCGGGATAGGGCTCGGCCTGTGCCGGAGCCGGCATGGTGAGGACCGCGGTGGCCACGGCGGCCAGCAGGCCGAGAAGTCGAGAAGCGCGCACGGATCTCCCCCGGTGGATGTGATTGGCGCTCATGTCAGGCGTACAAAACGGAATCTACCGACCCACCGGACATTCGTCTGCCGTTCCGACAGACTGCTTCCACGGCTTGACCGCCGGGGTGGTCCAGAGCTGCGGTGCGAGCGTGCCGTCGTTGCCCGCCGGTGGCGTCCCGGTGGCCAGGGCGACCTCGAGTGTCCGGCGCGTACCCGGCTTCAGGTCCACGGCGACGACGCCGACCGCCCGCTGCCGGCTGCGGCCGGACCCGAACGGCACCGGCTCGCCGTCCAGCGCCATCCGGGCCACCGCTCCCCCGGTCGGGCTGTAGACCGAGACGACGGTCCGCACGGTGTACGGATCGCCGGCCAGTCCGAGCCCGAGGACCGAGCGAGCCAGCCCGGACTTCGGCGCGGTCGAGCCGAGCGTGACCCGCAGTGTCATCTCGCGGCGCCGGTCGGCGCGACACCCCCGGGCCACGGTGAGGTCGGCCGACTGGGTCAGGTAGTAGCCCAGCTTGGCCCCACTCCCGTCGTTGAGGAAGATGCCGACGGTCGGCCGGGTGCCGTCCGCCGTGGGCAGCACACCGGTCAGGACGGTGCCGGCCAGGAGCTCGTTCTCCGCCGGGTGGGCACTCCACACCAGCAGGCGGCGCTCGCCGGCGGCCCGGCCCAGCGCGGCCACCAGCTTGGCCGGTGGCAACGGGCGGCGTACGACGGCCTGGAAGACCGCCTCGGCCGCGGCGCCGAAGTAGCGGTCCTGCTCGGCGGACGAGACGTCGCGCGCGTAGACGTCGGAGAGCAGCACGCGGACCGCGTTCGCGGCGGTCAGGTCGGTGCCGCCCGCGACCGGCACCGGACCGATCACCCGCAGCAGATAGGACAGCGCGACCGGATCGGTGGCCAGCACCCCGTCGACGGTCCGGCCGGTGCGCTTGCGGTACATCTCCCGGGCCAGCGCCGCGGCGGTCGGGAAGTCCGGCGTCAGGTTCACGTCCGCCGGGAACTTCCCGAGGCGGTCGCTGTAGAGCGCCCGGTCCGCCGCATCGAGGTCGAGCACCGGGCGCGCAAACCGCCGGAGGCCGGTGGCCGTGCCCTGATCGGCGATCTGGATCTTTCCGCGATCGGCCCGGATCACTACGAACGCTCCCGGCATGCCGCCGGTGGCGCGCAACTCGGCCGGGTTCTGGAAGAGCACCAGATGGGTACGCGGCCGGTCCGCACCGAGCATGGGCGGGAGCAAGGCGGCAGTGCGCGCGGCGATTCCGGTGACACTCTCCGCGCGTCCAAGGTCGTCCTTGAGGGTGGTCACCGCCGCGTGCACCGGGCCGGTCAGCCCGCCGATGCCGATGCCGGCGATGCGATCATTCGCACGCCGCACCGCGGCATGAGCCGCGGCGAGGTCCGGCGCCGACCGGCGTAACGGCCCGAGATCGAGCCGCCCGACGCGCCGCACGACCGACCCGGCGTCCACCACCCCGGCGGATCGCATCAGGGGCGGGAGACCGTCACGGCACAGGTCGTCCAGCGCCACAGCGACGGTCTGGACAGCCGCGAGGTCGTCGCCCACCAGCGGGGCGTGCGCACCGAGCCACCAGCCCGGGTCGTCCGTCTCGGCACGGGCCGCACGGGTCGTCCGCTGAAGTTCGGCCAGCGTCTGTTCCGCCGCGGGGTCACCATCGGTCACCTGGATCCGGAACTCTCGCACCAGGGCGGCGGCGCGCAGCAGATGGTCGCGGACGCTGACGCCCCGCACGCCCACCCACGCGACCCCGGCGCTCAGCAGGCAGGCGACCACGAGAGTGATCAGGCCCATCCGCCGAACGGCGACCTGCCGTTTCCGGGACCGGCGCCGCCTGGACCTTCGCCGGCGCGTGGCATGCCGAAGGGAGTTGGCCAACCTCACGGTGCGACCCGGCCCGTCGCGCGGCCGATCGCCGGCGACCGCTTCACGTTCGAAACCACCATAGCCGGAGGGTAGCCGTCTTAACGCCGTAGAATAGGGCAATAACGACATCTTCCGCTGCCTGGGTGCACCGCACCCTGGTCACCTGCGGCCGGCGCCCGGGACGTCACACCAGCGGTGCGGCAGTTGAGTTTCGAGTGCGACGAGCGACCTTTCCGGCGGACGCCCGGTAAGCCGGGAATCGCTGGCAACCGTGAGGACCGCAGCAAAGATCCAGATGAATCTGGTGTCATAGTAATCTCCGGAGAACAAGCTGGCCATACCCAGATAAACGGCAGCCAGAAAGCACCCGTAGATCTCGATCGGGCGCCGGCTCCACGGTCTTCCGTCACGCCAGAGCCGCACGACGGCAAGAAGCAGCAACGAAACGCCTATGAGACCGCCGTCAGCCGCCAGCGAGGCCAGGTAGTTGTGCGCGTGGTCGATTCCTATCGCATAACCCACGGTGGGATAAAAGCTGTCCAGGCCGGCCCCGACGACGGGGGCCTCGGAAAAGATCGACATCGCATCTGCGGCCAGCCTCGGTCGTGACGAGTAGTTCCCGGCCAGCAC
Source organism: Actinoplanes sp. (assembly GCA_035685405.1). Taxonomy (GTDB): domain Bacteria; phylum Actinomycetota; class Actinomycetes; order Mycobacteriales; family Micromonosporaceae; genus Actinoplanes. The sequence continues at coordinate 45,239 of DASSAL010000017.1, forward strand.
TGCGTCAATGGAATAACGATGAGCAACTGCCTCGTACAGATCGGCTTCCATGAAGTGCCAGATCACAGCACATGCCGATGCGCCGCTCGCAGCGACGCCGACGATCTTTCCCACCCCCAGCCGGCGCCGGAGCAGCACAGCAAAGGCGACCGCCGTTCCGATCAGTGAGACGAGACCACCTCGAGACCCCGACAGCACAGCTGCCACCAGGAGAAGAGGAACGATCAGGAGAATACTGTACCGGCGTAGCATCGTCGCCAACGAGATAGCACTGATGACCCCGACGCACTGGACCCGGACAAAAACGTTGGGCCCGCCACCGAATGCTGAATACCTGCCCTGCAGACCGGGCCCGGCCCAGAACGCTTCCAGCGCATACAATACTGCTGCCAACATCGCGCACCAGAGAAGTATTCTGGCCATCCGGTCCGGGTCCGGTCTCGCGATGACCACGCCGCAGACCACCAAGGTCGCCAGGGCTACGAGGTTGCCCACGGACTCGCCCGTGCGGGCACCCATCGGCGCCCACAGCGCTGAAACCATCTGATAGCCGATGAGCATCATCACGACCACCATCCCGGACGGCCATCTCGATCGGCGAACCGCGCGGTCCAGGCGGAAACGCCAGAAGAAGGTGACCACCGCGAGCGTGGAACACGCGATCGTTCGCAGTTCCAGCGCCTGACCCCCGGCGTCGCCACCGATGGGGACGGAGAATCTGCCGGCCAACGCCACCAGGAACAGCAGGCAGGTCATGAAGACCTGGGAGTTGTGTGCGCCATGCCGTTCCGCGCGCTCGGTCACAGGCCTCCTCCAACCAGTCTTTTCGACGCATCTCGCCGGCACAGCGCGACGGCGACCGCAGCCGCGGCGCCGTAACCGGCCGCCGAAGCCAAAGCGGCACCCAAAGCACCATGGCTGGGAATGAGAACCAGGCAGCCGCCCACCGTCAGCACCATTGCCGGGACATCGCTACAGAGAACTCCACGTGCCCGGCCCATCGCCACGAGCAGTCCTACCGCGACACGGTTGACACACCACAGTCCCGCCGCCCCGGACAAGGGCAGCAGGAGACGCACCGATTCGGCATAGGCAGAGCCGAACGCCATCACCAGGAAATCGCCGAGCGACGCCAGCACGACGGTTGCGGCGAGAGCATATCCCAACGCAATCAGGATAATTTTGCCGGCCCGCAGCGAGCCCGCCTGGAACGCTGCTCGCCATCGCGGGACACACGCATCGACGGCACTCTGCACCGGCAGCACCATGAACTCACTGAATGTAGCAGCTACGACATAGATGCCGACCTGTTGATATGAAGCCAGCCACGGGAGCAGTAGTCGATCGGAGCGCAGCATCGCCATGTTGGCCAACGTCCCGGCCAACAACCGCCACCCGAGCCGTCGAATCGACGTGGAGTCCAGTGCTTGGGCCGGACCGTCACCGGCCGGCTCTCGACGGAGAAACAGGCCGACGAGAGGGGGCAGGCACTGGGCCACGCCATATCCGAACAGCCATATCACCGGCGACCCCGCTCCCGCGGTCGCGAAGACCCCGACCAGCCCGATCAGGACGATCTGGGCGACCACCGTCGCTCGGCGGTACAAGCGTGCCGAATTGGTGGCCACGGCGACGGTACGCGTGCTGGCGATCAATCCGTTCCCCAGGACCAGAACTGTCAACGCAGCACCATAAAGCCAGGCGGATCGCACCCAGGGCGTCAACGCGATACTCGTCAGAAGGCAGCCCGCGAGAATGACGCCGACGGCTATGCGAACGAGTCCATAAATCTCCCTGGCCGCAGCGCGGACCGAAGGACTCTCGCTATGGGCCACCAGATAGGCGCGATCGATGCCGACCATTGCGACCGCGGACAGAATATACGACACCTGCAGAAAAACGGCGAGTTCCCCGCGGCCGGCCGGACCCATGGTCCGGGCGGCAACCAGGTTTGCGAAGAAGCTGCCGCCAATGATGGCCAGGTGCCCGACCAGCAGGCCGCGCACCGCCGACACCGCCGAACCCGCTCGGGTCGTGCCGGACCGGTCTGCCGTTGGCGCCCACCGCTCCGGCAGGCGGGCCGACGAATTCCCCTCGTGTCGGGACACTATCGGACATTAACACCCAGACACGGTAGATTAGGTCTAGGTCGGAAGGACGGCACATGCGGATCACGTACATTCACCAGTACTTCCGGACGCCCGCCATGTCCGGCGGTACGCGGTCCTACGAGTTCGCGCGACGGCTGGTACAACGCGGTCACGAGGTCCACGTGATTACCGGCGAGCCGGCGCCCGGGTGGGCAGGCAACAAGAACCGCACCACCGTCGAGTCCGGGATAGTGATTCACTGGGTCGCCGTCGCTTGTGAGAACCGAATGAGCTACCCCCGCCGGCTGATGGCCTTCGCGAGATTCATGCGTTCGGCAGCCGTCGTCGCGCTGAAGCTGGAGCACGATCTGGTCTTCGCCACCAGTACGCCGCTCACCGTCGCCGTCCCGGGAGCACTCGCGGCCCGGCGGCGGCGGGTTCCCCTGGTGTTGGAGGTGCGCGATCTGTGGCCGGAACTACCCATTGCGCTCGGTGCGATCCCGTCCCGGGTCATGCGGTGGGCCGCATGGCGGTTGGAAGCCTGGGCATATCGGCGTTCGAGCCGGATAGTTGCCCTGTCCCCGGGGATGGCGGGAAGCATCAAGCGACGATTTCCGAGCCGAATCGTGACGACTATCCCCAACTGTTCCGACCCGTCGTTCTTCGCCGACGCTGAGCACGCGGGAGCAGCCCTGCGTTCATCCCTTCCGTGGCTTCAGGACCGGCCGCTCATCCTGTACGCGGGTGCCTTGGGTCTGGCCAACGGCGTCGATTACCTGGTACGGACGGCCGCGGCGCTCGCGGTGATGTTCGGTGACGCCCGGGTGGTCATTCTGGGCAGCGGCCGCATGGCGGACGGGCTGAGGGAGGAAGCGAGCCGACTGGACATCCTGGACCGTAATCTCTTCATGCTGGACGCGGTGAGCAAGAATCAGGCAAAGGCCTTCTTCGGCGCCTGCGATCTGGTCGTTTCCACGCTGCTTCGCCTGCCGCAGCTGGACACCAGTTCGCCCAACAAGGTCTTCGACGGTTTCGCCGCCGGAAGGCCGGTGGCGGTCAACTACGGCGGGTGGATCGCCGACCTCATCGCGGAGAGCGGAGCCGGCTTGGTGCTGCCGCCCGATGACACCACGTCTGCCGCTCAAGCCATAACCGACCTGCTCACGAACCGGGCTGCATGCAGTCGAGCGCGGGCAGCGGCGCGCGGACTCGCCCGGGAACGTTTCGATCGAGACCGTCAATTTCAGCGCTTCGAACGCGTCTTGCTCGAGGCCGCACGCGGAGCAGCGCGCCAGACGAGGGCCGAGCGGACGCGGACTGGTGTCGAGACCCATTAGGGTCTGTCCCGCGGATCGCGGGTGTGCGAGGCGAGGTTTAGAGGCTCTTCACGAATGAGGGTGTAGTTGTGGCCGGAAGCCGCCGGCCTCGAGCAGGCTTCTGGCGATGTAGTGGGTGAGGTTGCGGAAGCCGAGGGCTGAGCCGCGGAGGTGTTCCAGGCGGCCGTTCATGGCCTCGGTTGGGCCGTTGCTGGTGCCGGGGCGGTCGAAGTAGGCCAGGATGTCGGTGGCTCGCCTCTTCAGGGTCCGGCCGAGGGTGCGGAGTTCGGTGAGGGCGGCCGGGACGCCGGCACTGAGCGCGATGATCAGGCGGGTCATGGCGTGTCGGCCGGCCGCCCGGTCGGGGTGGCGGTAGGCGGCGATCATGCGTTGGTAGATGCCCCAGGTCGCCTGGACCTGAATGTGGTCCTCATCGCCGAACAGGGCGGTCAGCCGTTGCTGTTGGCGGTCGGTGAGCAGGTCGGCGCCGGTGTGCAGGGTGCGGCGGGCGCGGTAGAGCGGGTCGGTGCTGCGGCCGCGGTGGCCGTGCAGGTCCTGCTGGACCCGACGCCGGCAGCGGTCCAGAGCGTCGCCGGCGAGCCGGACGACGTGGAAGGGGTCCAGCACCGCCGTCGCCTCGGGCAGCTCGTGGCTGGTGGCGGTCTTGAAGCCGGTGAACCCGTCCATCGCGACCACCTCCAGGCCGTCCCGCCAGGCCCGGGGGCGCCCGGCGAGCCAGGCTTGGAACGCCTGCTGGGAGCGGCCCTCGACCATCGCCAGCAGCCGCGACGGGCCGGTCCGGTCCCGGACCGGGGTCAAGTCGATGACGACGGTGACGAACCTGTCACCCCGACGGGTGTGCCGCCACACGTGCTCGTCGACGCCGATCACCTGCACGTTGTCGAAGCGGGCCGGGTCGTCGAGCAGCACCCGCCGACCCTCAGCCAGGACAGCGCTGTTGGCGGTGGTCCACGACACCGCGAGGGCCTCGGCGAGACGAGCGACGCTGAGATGCTGACGAACCAGCCCGACCAGCGCCCACCGCAGCGCGGTGCGGGTCAGCTTCGCCCGCGGCCCCGCGGCGCGGCTGGTGTCCTGCCGCCACACATGCCCGCAGCCGGTGCAGCGGTACCGGCGGATCGTGAGCAGCAGCGTGGTCGGCCGCCACCCGAGCGGCTCGTGCGCCAGTCTCCTCGTGACGGTGTCGCGGGGTCTGCCCTCGCAGCCGCAGCGCCGGCACCAGCGGTCCGCCTCCTCGACCGCGTCGTCGGCGACCCGGCAGGCCAGCACCGCCCGATCCGGTTGCAGGTGCTGGCCGACCACCACCAGACCCAGCTCGTCGAGGCGGCAGAACGTCGTCACATCAGGGGTCGCGAAGGTAGCGTCAGGCACGTCGAGGTCTTCCTAGTGCCCAGCGTCGTTAGTTGATTGACGTTTGTAGTGGTGGGACGATGCGGTGTGCCGAATCGTCCTGCTGCCGCGCTGGCGTTGCGTCCGGGTGATCGTGAGCGGCTGGTGGAGTGGATGCGGTCGTCGGCGATTCGGGCGGGCCTGGCGCAGCGGGCGCGGATCGTGTTGCTGGCGGCGGACGGGGAGCCCAACACGCGGATCGCGGAGCGGGTCGGGGTGTCGAGGCCGACGGTGATCGGATGGCGAGCCCGGTACGCCGCTCGGGGTATGGCCGGGTTGACCGACCAGGCGCGCTCGGGCCGGCCCCGGCACATCGACCACCGGCAGATCGTGGCGGCCACGCTGCGGCCGCCGCCGCGCAAGTACGGGGTGACGCACTGGTCGAGCCGGCTGCTCGGCAAGCACTTGAAGATCGGCGACGCCACCGTGGCCCGGGCGTGGCGGGAGTACGGGGTGCAGCCGTGGCGGGCCGAGTCGTTCCGGTTCTCCACCGACCCGCTGCTGGAGGCGAAGGTCCTCGACGTGGTCGGGCTGTACCTGCACCCGCCGCAGAACGCGGTCGTGCTCTGCGTGGATGAGAAGTCCCAGATTCAGGCGTTGGACCGGACCGCGCCGATCCTGCCGCTGCAACCCGGGCTGGCC
>DASSAL010000018.1:0-37579 GCA_035685405.1 Actinoplanes sp.
ATCCTGACCCTGGCCGCGATGCTGGCGGTGGCCGGGATCGGGCTCGGCTGGTGGCTGCGGCGCACCAGTCCCGGTCTGCGGCAGCCGGGCCGGCCACGCACCCGTGCCGCGCTGGCCACGGTCGGACTGGTCGGGGCGGGCCTGGGCGCGCTCGCTCCGACACCCTGTGACGTGGAGACGGCGTACCACTGTGCCCGGGTGGACGAGGACCCGTCGCGGACCGGGGGCCGGACGCTGATCCTGAACTCGGCCCGACACTCGTACGTCGATCTGAACGACCCGGAACACCTGGAGTTCGCGTACGTGCAGTGGATCGGCGCGGTGGCCGACACGATCCGCCCCCCGGCCGCCCCGATGAGCGCGCTGCATCTGGGCGGTGGCGGATTCACCGTTCCGGAATACCTGACGGCCACCCGCCCGGGCAGCTACCAGGTGGTGCTGGAACTCGACGGCGGCCTGGTCGACCTGGACCGGCGGCAGCTCGGCCTGCAGACCGGACCGCGGCTGCGGGTCTCCGTCGGCGACGCCCGGGTCGGCCTGGCCGAGCAGCGCGCGGGTGCGTACGACCTGGTGGTCGGCGACGCCTTCGGGCACCTGGTGGTGCCGTGGCACCTGGCCACGCGGGAGATGGCCGCGGACATCAACCGGGTGCTCAAGCCCGACGGCGTATACGCGCAGAACGTCATCGACTATCCGCCGAACCGGTTCATCCGAGCCGAGCTGGCCACCGTCCGGGCGGTGTTTCCGCACGTGGCAGTGATCGCCCCGGCGGACGCGCTGGCCGGCGAGGTGGGGTCGAACTTCGTCATCGTGGCGTCGAGGTCGCCGCTGCAGCTGGAGCTGCTGCGGGATGCCCTCGACCTGGTGACCGAGCCGGTCACCCTGCTGTCCGGTGCCGACCTGGACGCGTTCATCAGCGACGCCCGGGTGCTGACCGACGACTATGCGCCGGTCGATCAGCTCCTCGCGGGCTGACTCGGACATTATGGGCGCTTTTCTCTAGCGGCGTCGTCCGGCCCAGCCACCGACGACAATCGGACTCATGGGGCGGATCGGGCGACGGGTAGCGGACCGGTACCGCCTGGTGGAGAAGCTCGGCAGCGGCGGCATGTCGGTGGTCTGGCGGGGCCACGACGAGATCCTCGGCCGCGCGGTGGCCGTCAAGATCCTCTCCCCACCGCTGGCCGACGACCAGGCATTCCGCGATCGCCTGCGGCAGGAGGCGCTGGCCGCCGCGCGGCTCTGCCACCCCCACATCACCGGCGTCTTCGACTTCGGTGAGACCCCCGTGCCGTACGTCGTGATGGAACTGATCGACGGCGAGTCGGTCTCCGTCCGGCTGCGTCGCGACGGCCCGCTGGCCTGGGCGGACGCCGTCACGGTGGCCGCCGAGGTGGCGTCCGCCCTGGCCGCCGCGCACGCCCGGGGCGTGGTGCACCGGGACGTCACTCCGGCCAACGTGATGCTCACCAGCACCGGCGCCAAGGTCGTCGACTTCGGCATCTCCGCGCTGGTCGGGCAACGCGACACCGCCCCGGACGGCAGCCTGCTGGGCACCCCCGCGTACCTCGCCCCGGAACGCCTGGCCGGCGGCCAGGTGTCGCCCGCAACCGACGTCTACGCCTTGGGCCTGCTGCTCTACCGGATGCTCACCGGGCGGCTGCCGTGGCCGGCCGGCAACACCACCGAGGCGCTGCGCGCGCATCTGTACGCCGATCCCGAACCGCTTCCCGAGGGACTGCCGTCCGAGGTGGCCGACCTGTGCCTGCGCTGCCTGGCCAAACGCCCGTCCGATCGGCCCACCGCGTCCGAGGTGGCCGGCCGGCTGCAGGGCCTGACCGGGCTGCCCCCGGCGGCGTTCTCCTCCCGGCCGGCTGCGGCGGCGAGGCCCCGCCCGACCCGCGCCGTCCGCCTGCGCGCCGGGCTGCGCATCGCCCGAGCGCTGCAGCTGGGCCGGGTCAAACCCCTCGGTGGCGGCCTGTTCCAGGGCGGGCGGCTGGTGCATGACCTGCTCTCCGGCCGGCACCGGCTGCCGGCCGCGATGGCCACCCTGCTGCTTGTCGTGGTGGTCGGCGTGACCGGGACGGCGGCCCGCGAGCCGGATCAGGTCGGCCCGGCCCAGGCGGCGGCCGCCGGTGCCGGGCCGCCGGCCGGGAGCCGGGACGGCGCCGGGTGCAAGGTGCGCTACCGGGTAGACGAGGACACCGGCCGGACCTTCGCGGCCCGGCTGACCGTGGTCAACACCGGGGACCGTGCGGTGGACGAGGACTGGCACCTGCGCTTCGCCTATCCAGGCACGCAGCGGCTCACCGACCCGGCCCGGCCGGTGACGCAGAACGGCCGCAAGGTGGTCGTCCGCGGCTCGGCGGACCTGCGGCCGGGGCGGTCGGTGACGGTCGAGCTGCGCGGCGAATATCGGGGCGCCAACCCGCTGCCGATCGTGTTCCGGCTGGACGGGCACCGATGCGAGGCCGAGGTGATCGGTGCAACCTCGGTCACCATCGTGGAGAAGGCGAGCAACCCGCGCGCGCCCCGGTCGTCGCCCGCGCCGGCGAAGCCGCGGCCGTCGAAGAAGCCGGGCCGGCGGCCCGCATCGTCCGTCGAGCCCTCCGCCAAGCCCTCCGTCGGGCCCTCGGTCGAGCCGCGCCGGGTCGCTGGCTTCTCGGTGCCGGTTTAGGTGGTTGCGGCGAACCGTTCCACCTTCTTGGTGTTGCCCGCCACGATCAGGATGCAGCCGGACGGCACCACGGTCTCCGGGCGCGCGTACGTGAAATCCTGTCCCGGCAGCTTGATGCCCACCACAGTGATGCCGTACTTGGTCCGCAGCCCCACGTCGGCCAGCGACCGTCCGATCGCCTCCTGCGGCGTCCGCACCTTGGCGATGGCGAAGCCGTCGTCGAACTCGATGTAGTCGAGCATCCGCCCGGTGATCAGATGGGCGACGCGGTCACCCATCTCCGCCTCCGGATAGACCACGTGCCGGGCGCCGACCTGAGACAGGATCTTGCCGTGCTTGGCGCTGATCGCCTTGGCCCAGATCTCCGGCACGCCGATCTCGGTCAGCGTCAGCACGCTGAGCACGCTGGCCTCCAGGTTGGTGCCGATGCCGACCACCGCCCGCGGGAAGTCGTGCACGCCCAGCTGGCGCAGCGTCTCGGTGTCACTGGCGTCGGCCGCCACGACATGGGTGAGCCGATCCGACCAGTCCTGCACGATCCGCTCGTCGGAGTCGATGCCGAGCACCTCGTGACCCAGATTCTGCAGCGCGTCGGCGACCTGGCCGCCGAACCGGCCCAGCCCGATCACCACCACCGTGTCTTGATTGGGGTTGTTGCGTTTGTCAGCCAACGAGAGGTCGCTCCTCCGGGTATCGGTACAGCCGCCGCCGAGTGTTCAACGCGATCGCGGTGCCCACCGCGATAGTGCCGACCCGCCCCACATACATCAAGACGGCGAGCAGGGTCTGCGCTGAGGGCGGCAACGACGGCGTGATGCCGGTGCTCAGGCCCACCGTGGCAAACGCCGAGGTGGCTTCGAACAGGGCGTGATCGAACGGTACGTCGTCGGTCAGCGCGATCACACCCATGGCGCCGGCCGCGACCAGCGCCACCCCGAGCAGAGCCACCGTCACCGCCTGCCGCTGGGTCTCTTCGGCGATCCGCCGGTTACGGATGGTGACGTCCGGTTCGCCCCTCAACTCGGCCCAGATGACAAAGGCCAGCAGGAGGAACGTGGTGACCCGGATGCCGCCCGCCGTGCTCGCGCTGCCGCCGCCGATGAACATCATCGCGTTGCTGACGGCGATTGTCTCGGCGTTCATGGCGCCCAGATCGATGCTGTTGAAGCCGCCCGATCGAGTCATCACGTCCTGCGTGAGCGCGGCCAGGATCTTGGCGCTGACGCTGAGCGGGCCGAGAGTGCGTGGATTCGTCCACTCGAAGAAGAGCACAATCAGGAAGCCGATCGAGCTGATCAGCAGCGTGCCCCACACGGTCAGCCGGGTGTGCGTGGACCAGCAACCCGGCTTGCGCCACTCGCGAGCCAGCTCGAACAGCACCGGAAAGCCGATCGCGCCGAGGAACACGCCGATGATCAGCGGCAGGCAGATCCACCAATCCCCGACGAAGCGGACCATGCTGTCGGGATATAGCGCAAAACCGCCGTTGTTGAACGCCTGCACGGCGTGGAATACCGCGTGCCACACCGCGCGGCCGAACGGGTAGTCGTACGAGACCCAGAAGCGCACCGCGAGGACGATCCCGATCAGCGTTTCCGAGACGAGCATCACCAGGGCGACCCGGATCAGCACCCCGCCGATGTTGCCGCCGAACAGGCCGGCGCTCTCGGTCTGTGCCATCAGCCGGCCGCGCAGACCGAGCCGGCGCGACACCAACAGACTGAGCAGCGTCGCCAGGGTCATGATGCCGAACCCGCCCACCTGCACCAACGCGGTGATCAGCACCTGCCCGAACGGGGACCAGTACGTCGGGGTGTCCACCACCGCCAGACCGGTCACACACACCGCGCTGGTGGCGGTGAACAACGCGGTGACGAACGGCGCATGTCCCGGCTCGGCCCGCGCGGCGGGCAACATCATCAACGCGGTACCGATGACGACCGCGCCCAGGAACGCCAGGGGAACGATGCGCGCCGGATAGCGCCACGGCGAGTTCACCCGCACGCGTCCCCCTTCCCTCGGCCGACCATGGTCATACCACCACACGGCGGTGTTCACGTGATCGTCGGTTCGCGCCCACCACCGTGTCGCCGGTCCTCCGTTGACTGCATCTGTGGACTACGTATCGACGGCGCCGCTGGTCATCGGCCATCGCGGGGCCTGCGGCTACCGCCCGGAACACACCCTCGAGAGTTATCGGCTGGCGATCCGGATGGGCGCCGACTACATCGAGCCGGACCTGGTCTCGACCCGCGACGGGGTGCTGGTCGCCCGGCACGAGAACGAGATCTCGACAACCACCGACGTCGCCGACCGGGCCGAGTTCGCCGGCCGGCGGACCACGAAGGTGATCGACGGCCGGACGGTGACCGGGTGGTTCACCGAGGACCTCACCTCCGCCGAGCTGCGGACGCTGCGGGCGAAGGAACGGCTTCCGGGGGTACGGCCGCAGAACACCCTGTTCGACGGCCGGTATCCGATACCGACCTTCCAGGAGATCATCGACCTGGTGTCGGCGGAGGAGCGGCGGCTGGGCCGGCCGATCGGCATCTACCCGGAGACCAAACAGCCGTCCTACTTCGCCTCGATCGGGTTGCCGCTGGAGGAGCCGCTGGTCGCGGCGCTGCACCGCAACGGTTTCGCGGACCGCGCTGATCGAGTCCTGATCCAGTCGTTCGAGGTCGGCAGCCTGCGCCGGCTGCGGCGGATGACCGACCTCCGGCTGATCCAGCTGCTGGACTCGGCGGGTGAGCCCGGTCTCCGGTATGCCGGGATGGCCACGCCCGCGGGGCTGGCGACGATCGCGGAATACGCGTACGGCATCGGCGCCGACAAGGACCTGCTGGTGCCGCGGGACGACACCGGGTCGCGGCTGCCCACCCGCCCGATCGTGAGCGACGCGCACGCGGCCGGGCTGGTGGTGCACGCCTGGACGTTCCGGGCGGAGAACCGGTTCCTGGCCCCGGAGTTCCGCCTCGGCACCGACGCCGACGCCCGCGGCGACGGCATCGCCGAGTACGAGCTGTTCTTCGACCTCGGGGTGGACGGTGTCTTCTCCGACCACCCGGACACGGCCGCCGGTGCGGTAAACGCGGTGCGGCGGCATCGGCAGCCGGTTACCGTGGCCTGATCTTCGCCCAGCTTGAGGGGGTCGTGATGCGTCCGAGCACGGTGACGGTCTTCGCCTCGTCGCGGGGACGTCCCGCCTAGTTTCACGGCGGCGCCGGTTCCTCGCCTCGGGGCGGTCGGTCGACCGATCCCTCCGGCTCGAGGAGCTCCTTTTGCATGCCCTGAACACCTTGCATGCCCTGAACACCTTGCATGCCCTGATCACCGCGCGCCTGGGCGTGGATTTCGGCAGACTCTGGACCGCATCGGCCATCGCCAATCTCGGCGACGGCGTCACCATGGTCGCCGGCCCGCTGCTGGTCGCCGCCCTCACCACCGACCCCGCCGCGGTCGCCGGCGCGGTTTTCGCCCAGCAGCTGCCCTGGTTGCTGTTCGCCCTGATCAGCGGCGCCTGGGCGGACCGTCTCGACCGCCGCCGCCTGGTCGTGGCGGTGAACGTCGTCCGGGCCCTGGCCATCGGCACCCTGTGCACCGCCGTCGCCACCGGCGTCGTCTCCGTACCGCTCGTCTACGCCGTGTTCTTCGTCCTCGGCACCGGCGAAACCCTGGCCGACACGGCGTCCGCGTCATTCGTCCCGGCGATCGTGCCGGCCGTGGCGCTGCCGACCGCGAACTCGGTGCTCAGCGGCACGTTCACGGTCGCCAACCAGTTCCTGGCCAAACCGTTGGGCGCATGGTTGTTCGTGATCTCCGCGGCGCTTCCGTTCGGGCTGAACGCGGCGTCGTTCGCCGTCTCGGCCGCGTTGATCGCCGGTCTGCGTTCCGTGCCTCCGCCTCCCCCGGTCCCCGTGTCCCCTTCCTTGCCGCGCTCTCCCGCGGCCGGCCGTCCGTCCTTACCAGCCGCCATCTCGGACGGACTCCGCTGGCTGTGGGCGCACCGCCTGCTCCGCACGCTGGCCGTCACCATGGCGTTCGGCAATCTGCTGTCCTGCGCCGCGTTCGCCATTTTCGTGCTGTACAGCCGGTCCCGGCTCGGTCTGTCCTCGGTCGGCTACGGCATGCTGCTGACCACCTTCGCGCTGGGCGGCCTGCTCGGCACGCTGATCGGACCCAGGCTGCTGCACACCGTCGGCGCGACCACGCTGCTCCGTGCCGGGCTGCTCATCGAGGTGGCCCTGCACGCCACCCTGGCCGCCACCACCCATCCATGGACCGCCGGCGCGATCATCGTCGTGTTCGGCGTCCACACGGTGGTCTGGGGCGTGGTTGTCACGACGATCCGCCAGCGCGAGGTCCCATCGGCGATGTTCGGCCGCGTCACCGGCGTGTCCGCCCTGCTCGACGTGGGTGGTGCGGCGCTGGGGTCGTTGCTCGGCGGCCTGGTGGCCCAGGCGTACGGCATCGTCGCCACCTTCTGGACCGCCGCCGCCGCGATGGCCGTGGTCACCCTCGCCGCCTGGCGGCCGCTGGCCGTTGCTACCCCGACGTTTGCCGTCCCTCCTCGCTCATCGTCGTGATGGCCCGAGCGCGGACACACGGTCCCTTAGGGTCGTGTGCATGGCGAGGCTCGCGGTGGTCAGCGGTGGCGGAACCGGCATCGGCCGGGCGACGGCGGGCATGCTCGCCGGCGAGGGCTACGACGTCGTCATCGTCGGCCGCCGCCCGGACGTCCTCACCGACGCGGTGCAGTGGATCGGCCCGCAGGCCACCGCCGTCCCCGCCGACCTGAGCGACCCCGGCCAGCTGCCCGCCGTGGTCGAGGCGGTGGCCGGCCGGCCGGTCGACGTGCTGGTCAACAACGCCGGCGCGTACATCGGCGGCGACGACTCCACCCCGGCCGCCCTCGCCGCACGCTGGCGCGCCGCCTTCGAATCCAACGTCCTCACCGCCGTCCTGCTCACCGACGCTCTGTTGCCCCGGCTCCGCCGGCCCGGTGGCCGGATCATCCTGACCAGCTCGATCGCCGCCCAGCGGGGTGGCGGCGGGCCGTACTCCGCCGCGAAGGCCGCCCTGCACGGGTTCGTCTTCGACCTGGCCACCCGGCTCGGCCCGGAAGGCATCACCGCCAACGTGATCGCGCCCGGATACGTGACCGACAGCGAGTTTTTCGCCGGCCGGATGACCGACGAGGGCCACCGCACCCGGGTGGCGGCCACGCTCGTCAAGCGCGCCGGCGAACCAGCCGACATCGCCGAGGCGGTGCGCTGGCTGGCCGGCCCGGGCGGCTCGTTCGTCACCGGACAGATCATCAACGTCAACGGCGGTTCGGTGCTCGGCCACTGATCGATCTTCACCCGGCTCCCCCGGTGAACGGCTCCTCTCCCTCGCGGTTCGCCCGGAACCGCAGCGCCGACCACTTGCTGTCGATGGCCACCTGACTGTTGGGACGCATGCCGAACTCGGCGATGATCGGCCACAGCGTGTCCCGGTTGATGTCGGTGGTGTTGCCCTTGGGGTACGCCACCCAGAACACCCCCGGCTTGGTCACGTCGGCGGCGTGCTGCTCCATCAGCCTGTGGGCCGACGTGGCGTCCTGAACGAACAGCACCGCGGTGCTCGCCGTGGCCATCGAGTCGCTCTCCCGTACGCCGTCGGGCATGGGCGTGAGCAGCGCGATCTGCCCGGGGTCGGACACCCAGACGGTGGTGTTCGGCTTGATCTGCAGCTTCTCGGCGATGGTCTTCGTCATGCCGGTAAGCCTTCCACCGATGCGCACCTCCGTGGCTTCGCCTGTGGATAAGTCCCGCCTGTGGATAACCGGCTTTCTGTCGGTGGCGGCTGGTAGACATGCGGCGTGGCAGAAACGACCCGGGACTCCGTGAGCGGGGCCGAGCGCCTGGCCGTGCGTGAGCGCGCCGAAGGGGTGCTGCGCCGGCTGGCCGGCGACCATGCCGTCCTGCGTGACGACCAGTGGCGCGCGATCGAGGCGCTGGTCGTCGACCGGCGGCGGGTGCTGTGTGTGCAGCGCACCGGCTGGGGCAAGTCGGCGGTCTACTTCGTGGCCACCGCGCTGCTGCGCCACCGTGTGGCGGACGCCGCTGAGTCGCCGGCTGGTCCGACGGTCATCGTGTCGCCGCTGCTGGCGCTGATGCGCAACCAGGTTGACGCCGCCGCGCGGGCGGGCATCCGGGCGCGCACGATCAACTCCGCAAACCTCGACGAGTGGAGCGAGATCACCGCGGAGATCCACGACGGTGCGGTGGACGTCCTGCTGATCAGCCCGGAACGGCTCAACAACCCCGACTTCCGGGACAACGTGCTGCCGGGCCTGGCCGCCAGCACCGGTCTGCTGGTTGTCGACGAAGCGCATTGCGTCTCGGACTGGGGGCACGACTTCCGGCCGGACTACCGCCGGTTGCGCACCTTCCTGGCCGGGCTGTCCGGGCGTACGCCGGTGCTGGCCACCACCGCGACGGCCAACGCCCGGGTCACCGCCGACGTCGCCGACCAGCTCGGTGATGCGCTGGTGCTGCGCGGGCCGCTGGACCGCAACTCGCTGCGGCTGGCCGTGCTCCACCTGCCCGACCCGGCGCACCGCCTGGCCTGGCTCGCCGATCATCTCGAGCAGTTGCCGGGATCGGGCATCGTCTACACGCTGACCGTGGCCGGCGCCACCGAGACGGCCGAGTTCCTGCGGTCGCGCGGGTTCGCGGTGGCGGCGTACACCGGTCAGGTCGAGGACGCCGACCGCCGCGCCGCAGAGCAGGATCTGCTCGACAACAAGATCAAGGCGTTGGTCGCCACCTCCGCGCTCGGCATGGGGTTCGACAAGCCGGATCTCGGTTTCGTCGTGCACCTGGGCGCGCCGCCGTCCCCGATCGCGTATTACCAGCAGGTCGGCCGGGCCGGTCGCGCGGTCGAGCATGCCGAGGTGGTGCTGCTGCCCGGGCCCGAGGACGCGGCGATCTGGCGATACTTCGCCTCGCTGGCCTTCCCGCCGGAAGACCAGGTGCGCGCGGTTCTGGCCAACCTGTCGCCGGACCGTCCGTTGTCCACCCCCGCCCTCGAACCGCTGGTGGATCTCCGCCGGACCCGCCTTGAGCTGATGCTCAAGGTGCTCGACGTGGATGGCGCGGTCCGCCGCACGAAGGGTGGATGGATCACCACCGGTGAGCCGTGGACCTATGACACCGCCCGGCTGCGGCGGGTGGCCGAGGCGCGCACCGCCGAGCAGAAAACCATGGTGGAGTACGCCGGGACCGCCGGTTGCCGCATGGAGTTCCTGCGCCGGTGTCTGGACGACCCCGACGCGCAGCCGTGCGGGCGATGCGACACCTGTGCCGGGCCGTTGTTCGACGGTGAGGTGTCGGCCGGGTCGCTGTCCGCGGCGCAGGCGTTCCTGGGCCGGGCCGGTGTCGAGATCGCACCGAAGAAGATGTGGCCGACCGGGATGGCGTCGGTGGGCGTACCGCTCAAGGGCAAGATCGCGCCGGCTGAGCAGGTGACCGCGGGCCGTGCGGTCGGGCGGCTGTCCGATCTGGGCTGGGGCACCCGGCTGCGTGCGCTGCTGGGGCCGGACGCGCCGGACGGGCCGATCCCGGACGAGATCGCCGGCGCGGTGGTCGAGGTGCTCAAGTCGTGGGCACATGGCGAGGACGGCTGGCAGCAGCGGCCGGCGGCGGTGGTGGCGGTCGGCTCCCGCCGGCGGCCGGAGTTGGTCCGGTCGGTGGCCGAACGGATCGCCACGATCGGGCGACTGCCGTTCCTGGGCACGCTGACCTCGACGCACGTGGGCGGTGACCAGCCGCGGGGCAACAGCGCCCAGCGGGTACGGGCGCTGTACGACGCGTTCGCCGTGCCGCCGGAACTGGCGGCGACGCTGACCGAGCTGCATGGGCCGGTGCTGCTCGTCGACGACCTGGTCGACTCGGGCTGGACGATCGCGCTGGCCGGGCGGGCGTTGCGGCAGGCCGGAGCGGCGGGGGTGATGCCGCTGGCCCTGGCTGTCGCCGGTTGAGGGATCCGGGCGCGGGTCAGCGGCTTGATGCCTGGGCTGCCGCATCGGCTTATACGGGTGGGGGGTATGCTTTCGGCATGACTGAAGCGCATGCTGGGCAGCGGCCCGGGCCGCACGGGTACTCGGGTGACAAGCAGGCGCTGCTCGGGCGGCTGCGCCGCATCGAGGGGCAGATCCGGGGACTGCAGCGGATGGTGGACGAGGACACGTACTGCATCGACGTCCTCACCCAGATCTCCGCCGCGAAGAGCGCGCTTCACGCGGTCGCTGTGGGGCTGCTGGAGGACCACTTGGCCCACTGCGTCGTGGATGCGGCGCGTGCCGGAGACCCGTCCGCGAAGGTGAAAGAGGCCTCGGACGCGATCGCCCGGCTCGTCAAGTCCTGATCGTCATCGGAGAGGAACGTCATGGCTGTGACCAGCACCTACACCGTGAGCGGCATGACCTGCGAACACTGCATCAAGGCGGTGACCGGTGAGCTTTCGGCGCTGGATGGCGTGGAGGCCGTGCAGGTGGACCTGGGCAGCGGCGCGGTCACCGTGACCAGTGCCGCCCCGCTGGCCGATGAGGCGGTGCGCGCGGCGGTGGATGAGGCCGGATACGAGCTGGCGGATGCCTGACGCCAACGACCAGCCCGACCGGGCAGCGCCAGTCGAGAAGGTGCCTGAGCGGGCGGGTTTCCGGCTCGCGGCGTTCGCGGCCGTTCTGGTGATCGTGCTGTTCGCCGCGTACGGCGTCGGCCGGCTCAACAACGGCGCCGCGACGGGACAGACCGGGTCGACGGCACCGGCCGCGGCCACCGGGCCAGCCGCGGCCACCGACGATGGCCACGGGCATTCGGCGTCTGGTCAGGCTGGCGTCCCGCCCCACGACGAGACCGGCCGGGTTACCGGTGGATCGACCGTCGGTGACGACGTCGGTGGGCTCACCGTCACCAACCAGGGCCTGACGCTGGTGCCGGAGAAGACGACGTTCGCGGCCGGTCGGGCCGGGACGTTCGTCTTCACGGTGACCGGGTCGGGCGGGGTGCCGATCACCACGTACCAGGTGGTGCACGACAAGCCACTGCATCTCATCGTGGTCCGCCGCGACCTGACCGGTTTCCAGCACCTGCACCCGAGCATGGCGTCGGACGGCACCTGGCGGACGCCGCTCACCCTGGCCGAGCCGGGCAGTTACCGGGCGATCGCCGACTTCACCGCTTCGATCGGTGGCCGGCAGGTGGCCACCACGCTGGGTGTCGACCTGGCGGTGCCGGGCCACTACCGGCCGATCCCGCTTCCCGCGCCGTCCCGGCAGGCGGTGACCGACACCTTCACCGTGACGTACCAGGGTCAGCCCCGCACCGGCTCGACCCAGCCGCTGGTCATGACCGTGACGAAGGGCCGGCCGGTGCAGCCGGAGCCGTATCTCGGTGCGTTCGGCCACCTGGTGGTGTTCCGCGAGGGCGACATCGCGTACGTGCACGTCCACCCCGAAGCCGAGCTGGCCGACGGAAAGATCAAGTTCTGGCTGGCCGCGCCGGGGGCGGGTCGCTACCGGATGTTCCTCGATTTCCAGGTGGGCGGAACGGTGCACACGGCCGCATGGACGGCGGTCGTCGAGTAAGCCGTCGGCTACGCGAGGAGCTTCGCCAAGGCCGGGGTCACGCCCCATTCGGCGGTCAAGGACTCGTATTCGTCGCGGGACGCCGGGTGGCCGGTTCGGCACGCGCGGAGGAGCAGGTTGCGCGGGGTATGTGCGGAATCGACGAACTCGACCACGTCCACGCGGTAGCCGTGGGTGCGCAGCAGAGACGCGCGGAAGGTGTCGGTGAGGACGTCGGCGAACCGCTCCCGCAGAATGGCGCTGCGGGTCACTTCACCGTACGGTTCGGGCGCCGGACGGGCCTTCAACTGGGCCGCGATGTCGTGGTGGCAGCACGGCGCGGCCAGCACCCAGCGGGCGTTCCACTGCACGGCCCGGGCCAGCGCCTGATCGGTCGCCGTGTCGCAGGCGTGCAGGGCCAGCACCAGATCCGGCTCGACGTCGACCTGGGCGTCCTCGATCGTGCCGGCCAGGAAAAGCACGTCGGCGGCACATCCCAGCTCTTCGGCGATGGCGGCATTCCGTACCCGCTGATCCTCCCGCACATCGACCCCGACGACCCGGACCGTGCCGCCGCGGTCGGTCAGATAGCGGTATGCGGCGAAGGTCAGGTATGCATTGCCGCAGCCCAGGTCGACCACGTGCAGCGGCGTGGGCCACTCGGCCGGGTCCGCGGGCAGCGTCGCGGCGAGGGAACGCAGGAACGCGTCGACC
The DNA here is from genome assembly GCA_035685405.1 of Actinoplanes sp. Lineage (GTDB taxonomy): Bacteria > Actinomycetota > Actinomycetes > Mycobacteriales > Micromonosporaceae > Actinoplanes. The sequence continues at coordinate 13,005 of DASSAL010000018.1, forward strand.
TGGCGGCGCTTCGCGGCCGAGCCACCGACCAGCCGGAACAGCGGATCACCCGGATCGAGCAGCCACTGTTTCGGCCGGTCGTGCGGGCCTGCTGTCGCGGCGCCTGGGGTGGCCGACACCGTAGCGGCCGCCCGGTGCACTTGGGCGTCACCCTTCTTGGTGACCCGCACCTGGATCGTGGTCGTCGGCGTCTGGACATGCCAGTTGCCGAACGGCTCGGCCAGCAGGGCGTCCACCGCGGCTGCAGCCGCCGGGCCGTAAGGCTCGTTCCGGATGTGCGGGCGGGTGCCGTCGTCGGTGACGATCTGCACATGGGGACCGGACTTCAGGGCCACCGGGCGCAGCTCGGCCCGGGCCACCGACGGGGTGGAGCCGCGCCGCCGGCCGGCCGCGACCGCGCGCGTGAGAGCGGGGTCCAGCACCAGGTCACGGACTTCGGCGAGGGCGGCGTCGAGCGGTTCGGGCATCGTTCCATTCTGCCGCGCAGTGGATGGCGACCCTCCGCGCGAGGTTCCGCCTTGCTCCGGGTGTCTGCCGCGGAACGGATGGTGATCTCGGCGCCCGGGGGTCGGCCCGGCTCGGTCGTCGGTCGCGGCCGCTCGCGGGTTGTCCCGGTCCGGCCCGGCTGCGTGAGTTAGGCTCACCTAACTAAGTGCGCGTCGCGTTGCGTGCCGGTTCTGCGAGCAGTCCGGCCCAGTGTGAGCCGGCGAGATCGACGTCCGGTGGGTCGAGGCGGATGAAGTGAGGTGCCGATGTCCGTGGCCGACCCGCCGGGAACGGACCGATTATCGGCCCGGCTGCGCGCCGAGACCCGCGCCGACCACAACGCCGCGCAGGGCAGCGGCTTTCTGGACGGGCTGGCGGCGGGGCGACTGCCGGCGGCCGCATACGCCGATCTGGTCGCCCAGCATTACGTCATCTACGAGACCCTGGAGCAGGCGGCGCTGGCGATGGTCGACGATCCGGTGGCCGGGGACTTCGTGCGGCCCGAGCTGAATCGGGTGCCCGCACTGACCCGTGACCTGGCGTTCCTGGTCGGGCCGGACTGGCGCGACCGGATCGCCGTCCGGCCCGCGACGTCGGCGTACCGGGCTCGGCTGGTCGCGGTGGCGTTCGACCGGGCGTCCGCGTTCGTCGCCCATCACTACACCCGCTACCTGGGTGATCTGTCCGGCGGGCAGTACCTCGGGCCGGCCATCGCCAAGTGGTACGGGCGGGACCGTGACGGGCACCGGTTCTTCGTCTTCGAGGGGGTACGGCCACCCGCGTTCCGGGCGGCGTACCGCGCCATGCTGGACCGGATCTCCTGGCCGCGGGCCGACGAGGATGCGTTCATGGCCGAGGTGGCCGAGGCCTACCGATTGAACATCGCCCTGCTGGCCGAGCTGAAGGATGACTGGACGTGACGGACCCGTTCCCGCCGGAGGTGGTGGCGCAGATCATCCACCACATGAACGACGACCACGCCGACGACAACGTGCTCATCGTTCGCGGCCTGGGTGGCGCGCCGGCCGCCACCGCCGCCCGGATGGCCGGGATGGATGCGGACGGCATGGACTTCGCCGCGTCCGTCGACGGGGTTGAGGTGCCGGTGCGGATCCCGTTCGGTGAGCGGCTGACCGAGCGGCGTCAGGTCCGGGCCGAGGCGGTGCGGATGTACCGGGAGGCGTGCACCGCGCTCGGCGTCGAACCACGGCACTGAGGACGGGCTCAGGCCTGGGTCGTGCCCACCCCGGCTTCAGAGCCACCGGACATATCGGAGGGCGACGAGTCGCCGGGCGCTTCGGAGGACGACGAGTCGCCGGGCGCTTCGGAGGACGACGTGCCGCCGGAGGGCGACGACGCCGACGAGCCCGAACCGCGGTTGCCCCGCCCACCACGACGGCGGCGGCGACGGGGACGGTCGGCCTCGTCGTCGGCCGGAGCGGCGGGCGGCGCCGAGTCGGAACCGTCGGAGAACAACGCGGCGGGCGCCCGCGAGCCATCGATGGACGGCTCGTCCGGCGCGGCTGCGGTCCGGCGCCGGCGACGGTCGCGTGCCGGCGCCGCCTCACCGTCCTGCTCCGCGGGCCCGGAAAGGGAATCCGGCGAGGGCAGAGCGGGGGCATCGGCGGCGGACGAGGTGGTGGGAGCGGGGGAGGACGAATCAGCCGAGGCATCCTGCCCGGCGGCCGACGCACCGTCCGTACCGGAAACGGCTTCGCCGTCCCGGCGCCGGCGCCGCTGCCGCTTGGGTCGCTCACCGGTCCCGGCACCGGCCTCCGCACCGCCGCCTGCCGGCCCGTCGCCGGCGGCCGAACCCCTCGCCCGCCCGCCCCGGCCCCGGGCGCCGTCCCGGCCGCGCCGTCGTCCGCCGCCGAGGTCTTCCTCCACCTCGGCGGCCAGACCGGCCCGGGTGCGCACCGCGGTGGGCAGCGTCCCGGAGACGTCGGTCGGGATGTCCAGGTCGGCGTAGATCGCGGGCGACGTGTGGTACGTCTCCGGCGGCTCCGGCATGCTCAGCCCCATCGACTTGTCGATGAGGATCCAGCGCGGCATGTCTTCCCAGTCCACGAACGTCACCGCGACGCCGGTGGCGCCGGCCCGGCCGGTGCGGCCGATGCGGTGGGTGTAGGTGTCCGGGTCTTCTGGACAGTCGTAGTTGATCACGTGGGTGACGCCGGAGACGTCCAGGCCGCGGGCGGCCACATCGGTCGCCACCAGCACGTCGATCTTGCCGGTGCGGAAGGCTCGCAGCGCCCGCTCGCGCGCGCCCTGGCCCAGGTCGCCGTGCACCGCGGCCACCGCGAACCCGCGGAAGTCCAGGTCCTCGGCCACCCGGTCGGCGGCCCGCTTGGTCCGCGTGAAGATCATCGTCAGACCGCGGTCGCGGGCCTGCAGGATCCGGGCCACCATCTCCAGCTTGTTCAGCGGGTGGGTGCGGTAGACCACCTGCTTGGTCAGCGGCGACGGCCCGCTCTCGGTGGTGTGCCCGGCGTGGATGGTGACCGGGTGGCGCAGGAATCGCCGGGACAGGGCCACGATCGGGTCGGGCATGGTGGCCGAGAACAGCATCGTCTGACGCTGCTCGGGCAGCATGGCGAGAATCTTCTCGACGTCCTCCAGGAAGCCCAGGTCGAGCATCCGGTCCGCCTCGTCCAGCACCAGCGCGCGGATCGAGGTCAGCTTGAGCTGCTTCTGCTTGGCCAGGTCGAGCAGCCGGCCGGGGGTGCCGACCAGGATCTCGACGCCCTTCTTCAGCGCGTCGACCTGCGGCTCGTACGCGACGCCGCCGTAGATCGGCAGCACCCGCACACCCCGGGTGGCACCGGCCGCCGCGATGTCCCGGGCGACCTGCAGGCCGAGTTCCCGGGTCGGCACGACGACCAGCGCCTGGGGCTTGCCGTCCGCGCCTTCGGCGGGGGAGGTGATGCGTTCCAGCAGGGGCAGGCCGAAGCCGAGGGTCTTGCCGGTGCCGGTGGGCGCCTGCCCGATCAGGTCGGTGCCCCGCAGGGCGATCGGAAGCGCGTACTCCTGAATCGCAAAAGCCCTGGTGATCCCGGCCGCGGCCAGTGCCTCCACGGTCTCCGCCCGAACGCCGAGCTCGGCGAACGTGGGGCTGTCGGGGCGGACCGGCGCGCGGGTCAGAACGGGTACCAGGGCAGGTTCGGTGATGGTGTTCTCGATGTCGGTCATGAAGTTCTACGGGTGCCTCTCGTGGTGCGCCCGTCGAAGTCCTGGGCGCGGTATGGGTAGGGCGCGGGCCACACGCGAGTCATCGCGGGCCGCACGCGCGTTCGCCGCGGCGAATCGAAGAATTCGATTCGACGTCGACGGCGACCGGCCAAGTCTACCCGACCTTGAGAAAACGCACCTCAACGCACAGGGAACCCCGGAGACCGGGGTTCCCTGTGTCAAAGCGGAATCAACGGGTGGTGAAACCGAACGGCCGGGTGCTCGACTCGGCGATCTCCACGTAGGCCAGCTTGGCGACCGGAACGATCACCTTGCGGCCCTTGTCGTCCGTAAGCGACAGGACGCTCTCCTTGGCCAGCGCCTCGGTCACGACCTGTTCGACCTCCGCCGGGGTCTGTGCGCTCTCGAGCGTCAGCTCACGCGGCGCGTGCTGCACGCCGATCTTGACCTCCACGGGGTCCTCCCTACCAGAGTTGCTACCGCTAGAAGGCTAGCCGATTTCCGCGGCCGGTCCCGGTGTTGACCCACCCTGCAGCGGGAAGCTGGCGATGCCCCGCCAGATCAGGGCGGCTGCCAGGGTCTCCGCCTCGTTCTTCGGGATCTGCCGGCCGGTGGCGAGCCAGTACTGCGCGGACTGCCCGGCCGCGCCGACCAGGGCGGCGGCGAGCAGTTCCGCGCTGGCCTTGCTGAGGCCGGTGTCGGAGATGATGGTGTCGGTCACCGCGGCGATGCAGCCCTGCTCGACCCGTTCCACCCGCTCCCGGACCTGGGAGTCGTTGCGCAGGTCCGACTCGAAGACCAGCCGGAAGGCCTCGCTCTCGTGGTCGACGAAGTCGAAGTATGCCTGCACCGCGCCCTTGACCCGGTCTTTGTTGTCCGGTGTGGCGAGCATGGCGGTGCGCACCTTGGCGATGATCGCGTCGCAATGCGTGTCCAGCAGCGCCAGATACAGCTCGAGCTTGCCGGGGAAGTGCTGATAGAGGACGGGCTTGGAGACGCCGGCCCGTTCCGCGATGTCGTCCATCGCCGCGGCGTGATAGCCGTGCGCGACGAAGATCTGCTGCGCGGCAGCCAGGAGTTGCTTACGACGTGCGGAGCGTGGCAGGCGCGTAGGGCGCGCGGTCTGTGCCCCGCCGGACGCAGCGGTCATGGTTTACCCTCCGAAACTTTCGGTCCCCCGCGGTGCCGGCGCGGATTGCCCGTTCAGCCGAGTGTCCCGGCTGGTTCGGCAATTGTCGCGACGCTGCAACTTATCGCCACTGCACCCACACGGTAGCCTCAGCGGGAGCAAGCAAGGAGCGCGCGGTGGATGAAGCAGGACATTCCGGTGACCCCGAGCCGGTCGAGAGCGGCAGCGGTTCCGATACCCGTGACCGCGCGCCCGTGAACGGCTGGATCACACCGGACAGTCCGTGGTCGCCCGCATCATCCGAACCTGAGCCCGAGGAGGAGGTGCCGGCCTGGCGCCGGCCGTCGCAGGAGATCCGCCCGTTCTCCCGCCAGCCCCTGCCGCCGGACCATCAGGCGCCCCCGGGCCGGCAATTCCCGGACAACCGTTCGGGTGAAGTCCGCCCGTTCGGGTCCCCGCCCAACCCGTTCACCGCGGCGGCACCCACCTCGTTCGGCGGCCGGCCTGGCGACGTGCGCTTCGGTGAATCCAGCCGGTCCGGTGAGGTTCGGTCGTTCGGTGATCGGACCAGCTCCGGGGAGGTACGCCGGCCCGACCCGGTCCCGCCCGCCGAGCCGGATCCATCGCCCGGACCGCGCTGGTCGGACAGCCGCACCCGGTACTCCGACCTGCTGCAGCACTTCAGCCCCAAGGTGGCGGAGCCGACCGGTGCCCCGGCCGCCCCGTCCCGGTTCGACCCGCTGACCCGACCGGATGCGCTGACCCGGTCGGACCAGGTGACCCAGCCGGACCCGCTGACCCGGACGGACTCGGCTACGCGGTCGGACCCGCCGGCACGGCCCGAGCAGCTGACCCGGCCGGACCCGCTCACTCGGCCGGACCCGCTCACTGGGCCGGACCCGCTCACTCGGCCGGACTCGCTGGAGGATGACGACGACCGGCGCGCCGCCCAGCTTGATACACCGCCGCCGAACAGCGCACCGCCCTATCCGTACGAGGGTGATCTCGACGATGCCCGCCCGCCGATCCCGCCGCCGGCCACCCAGCAGCGCACCGCGGTGCCGCTGGACCGGCCCGGTCCGACCTTCCCGGCGGTCCGGCCGGCCACTCCGGGCGGTCGCCGGGTGGACTGGCTGACCACCGCGGAGTCGGCTCGGCACGCCATGGAGCCGAATCCGGCGGGCGATTCCGGCCCGGCGGAGGACCGGGAGCCGGCCCGCAGCCGTACCTCGTACGACCCGAGCAGCTTCCCCCGCCGGCTACCGAACGACTCCGCGGACGACCCCGGTGAGGGGTACGCCGAGGGCTATCCCGGCCGGCCCGCCGGAACCGGCGGGCAAGCTTGGAGTGCCCTGCCGCAACGCGTCCCGGCCGAGCCGGACGTGCCCACCGTCCCGGAGCCGCCGTCCGTGGAGCCGACCGCCGAGACCCCCGCGCTGGCCCGCATCGCGACGCACCTGCGCCGCGGGGACGTGCTGTCGGCGCAGGATCGGCAGGACGGCTTCGACGTGCAGGCGATCCTTGAGGCGGTACGCGAGGTCGAGGGCGTCCGGGACGCCTCGTTGCGGACCACCCCGGCCGGAGCGCACAGCCTGCGCCTCGACCTCGCCGAGGGCGCCGACCCGGCCGAGGTGAGCCGGCACGTGGCCCGGCTGCTGCAGGACCGGATGGGTCTGGACGCGGCCATGCAGGGATCGGACGCGGCCGCCGCGGAACCGCCGAAGCCGGCCCCACCCGGCCCGGTGAACGCACCCCCGGCTACCGCGTTCGTGCCCAGCCAGGCCGGTCCGAGTGGCCGGGCCACGGTGCCCGGCACCGCGCCGTCCAACGGTGACGAGCCGCGCCGGCTGCCGTCCGTGCCGCAGCCGGGAGCACGGCCGTCCGGGACCGCCAGCGCGCCGGCCGCCGGTGACGACCTGCGCCGGTTGCCGACGGTGCCGCAAACGGGCGCACGGCCGCCCGGCTCCGGCACCGCGCCCGCCCCCGGTGACGACCTGCGCCAGTTGCCGACCGTGCCGCAGCCGGGAGCACGGCCGCCCGGCTCCGGGCCGGCCGAGAGTGAGCCGGCTGGCAGCGGTTCGGCCGGCAGTGGATGGCCCGGCAGTGGATGGCCCGGCAGTGGCTCGGCCGGCGGTGGATGGCCCGGCAGTGGCTCGGCCAGTGGCCGCGATGCAGGCGTGCCGCGGGCCGGACGGGCGCCGGTCGCGGAAGCCTCGGTGCTCGCCGCCGCGGCCGTTCCGGGCCGGTCCGATGCGCCCGCGGAGCACCCCGCCGGCACCCTCGAGACGGTGCCCAGCGGCATCGAGTGCGGGCCGCCCCGGCCGTTGGAGGTCAACGAGCGGCCCGGCCCGCGCGTGATGATCGAGAACGTGCAGGTCAACACGTTCGGCACCGAGGCCACCGTCGAGGTGCGGCGGGCCGTGGCGAGCCGGACCGCGGCCGGCATCGCGACCGGCCCGGCGGTGGACGGGTACCTGCTGCGCCTCTGCGCGATGGCCACCGCCGCCGCGGTCGACGAGCTGCTGTCCGCGTCCGACCACGCCGACGGCCCGGCCCGGTGTTTCGTCGAGCACGCCGCCGCCGTGCCGTTCGGTCCGATGCAGGTGGCTGTGGTGGTCATGCTGCTGTCCTGCGGTGGCTGGGTGGAGCAGCTGGCCGGATCCGCGGTGGTCACCGGCGACGACCGGCACGCCATGGTGCGGGCCACACTGGCGGCGGTCAATCGGCGTCTTGAGGCACTCTTGTCCTGATGAAGGGCTCCAAACTCGCCGACGACGATGCGGTGCTGCCGGACGGCGACGTTCCGCCACCGTGGCCGCCCCGCAAGGTCTGGATCGGCGGCGCGATGCTGCAGGTACGGGACACCCCGCCCACCACGGCCACGGCCGAGCCGGCGGTGTACGTCCACGGCCTGGGCGGGTCATCGCAGAACTACACCGACGTCGCCGCACTGCTCGCCGACCGGTTCGACGGCCAGGCGGTGGACCTGCCCGGGTTCGGCTACAGCGACCCGAGCAGGCGGTACTCGATCGCGGCGTTCGCCGACCGGCTGATCGAACTGCTGGACCATGAGAGCCGCGGGCCGGTGCACCTGGTCGGCAATTCGCTGGGCGGATCGATCTCGGTGCGGGTGGCGGCGCTGCGACCCGATCTGATCCGTACGCTGACCCTGATCTCCCCGGCCATGCCGTTCCTCGACCCGCGCCGCACCGCGCAGGGCCGGGTGCTGCCGATCCTGGCGCTGCCCCGGGCCGAGCGGTTGCTCGCCTGGGGCATGGCCCGGATGACCGTGGAGGAGATGGCCGAGCAGGTGCTGCAGGCCTGTTTCGGCGACACCAGCCGGGTGCACGCCCAGCGTCGCGCCGAGGCGATCGAGGAGATCCGGCTGCGGTACACCGTCGCGCACTACCCGCAGGCGTACCTCGGCACCATGCGCGGGCTGGTGTCCAGCTTCCTGCGCTCCTACCTGCCCGGGATGAACTCGCAATGGCGGCTGGCCGCCCGGATCACCGCGCCGACGCTGGTGATCGGCGGCCTGAACGACAGGCTGGTCGATCCGCGGGTGCCCGCCCAGGTGGCCAAGGTGATCCCGGACAGCCGACTGCTGATGCTGCCCGGGGTGGGACACGTCGCGCAGATGGAGGTGCCCCGGCTGGTCGCCCGGGCGGTGGTCGGCATGCTGGACGAGATCCGGTCCCCGGTGGGTGATCACCCGATCGGCTGACGTCCCGGCGGTGGACTCTTCGGGGGGACACGGATCGGCGATCGTGCGACCCTGATATCGATGATCGCCACCGGTACGCCTCGGCCGCCGCTTCCGGCGCGCTGGTGGCTCGCCGCTGTGGTGATCTTCGGGCTGCTGCTCACAGTGGGGTTCGCCCGAGCCCGGATGGAACCCGGAGTCACCGCTCCGGCGGCCGGACCGTCCTCGGCTCCGGTCCCGCCTCCCGCCGCGCTGCCGGCGACGGTCACCCCGGCGCCGTTGATGGCCGCGACCACCGTCTCGGTCCCCAAGGATCTGGTCACCCTGCCCGGTGCGGTGGTCACCATGGGATCCGGCACCTTCGGCTACGCCCCCGGCCGAGGTCGCGTGCTGGGCAGCGGCGGACCCCTGCGCCGTTTCCGGGTGGGCGTCGAGCGTGGCAGCCGGGAGGACGTGGCCGCGTTCGCCGCCCAGGTGGTGGCGACGCTGGGGGACGGGCGGAGCTGGACCGGCGGTGGCCGGGTGCGCTTGCAGCGCGTGGCCGGCGGCGACGACGCGGACTTCACGGTGTACCTGGCCACCCGCGAGACGGCCGGCCGGATGTGCGCGCGGGGCGGGGTGAACATCCGGGTCGGCGGCCGCCCGTACACGTCCTGCCGGGCCACCGGCCGGGTGATCATCAACTTGGATCGGTGGCGGCTATCCGCCCGCCCGTACCTGGCGGCCGGGGTGCCGCTCAGCACGTATCGGCAGTACGTGATCAACCACGAGGTCGGCCACGAGCTGGGCCGCAGCCATCAAGGTTGCCCCAGGCGCGGCGGTCCGGCTCCGGTGATGGTGCAGCAGACGTTGACGCTGCGCGGGTGTACGCCGTACGCCTGGCCGCGCCGGGGGAACCGGGAGCTGGCCGGTCCCGGTCTCTAGCCCGGGTACTGCAGAAACGCCTGTGACGGGCAGTCGGTTCTGGCACCCTGGCTCTTGTTATGGCAAAGGCGACAAAAGGTCCCGCAGACCCTCGGAGCGCCGCTGAGGGTCTGTCCACGGGGGACCACACCACGGCGAACGTCCGGATTCCGTCCGGCCCGCCCCCGTCCGCGCAGCCCGGCGTGCCGGCGCGAGGGCCGGACGGCCGGTTTGCGGAGGGCTCGTCCGGCCGCGCACGGGCCAAGGCGGGCAACGCCGGAACCGGCCGCGCGTCGACCGGATCGGCGCGGCGTGGCCCGAACGGCCGGTTCATCCCGGCATGCCCGGCCGAAACGGCCTCCGCCCGACCTGCTTCGGCGGGGACCGGTCCGGCTGGAACCGGTACGGCCGTAAGCGATACGGCCGTAAGCGGAACGGCTGGAAGCGGTACGGCTGGAAGCGGTGAACGGGTGGCAGCGGCTTCGTCGAACACCCGGCGGCCCACCACGGCCAGCATCCCGGCGCGCGGTTCATCGGCCGACGCCGGGGTGCGGGAGTCGGCCACCGCGCGACGCCCAGCCAACGCCGCCAAGACCGGCGGGTCGAAGGGGGGCAAGCCGGCATCGGCCGTCCGGAACGCGGGCGGCACCACAACCAAGACGGCAGGCACCAGGACGGCCGCCAGCAAGACGGCCACCAAGACGGCGGGTAGCAGGTCGGACACCACGTCCCCGGCCACCACGAGCGGGCCCGCAACGAGCACCCCGGCCAAGAGCACCCCGGCCAAGAGCACCCCGGCCAAGAGCGGGCCCGCCAAGAGCACCGCGGCCAAGAGCAGGCCCGCCAAGAGCACCGCGGCCAAGAGCGGGCCCGCCAAGAGCGCCCCGGCCAAGGCGACCGGGGCCAAGACCACGGACGCCAAGAGCGGGAGCGCGCAGGAGACGGCCACCAAGTCCACGGCGACCAAGGCGGCTGCGGCGAAAGGCGGTGCGGCCAAGGCCGTCCCCACCAAGGCCACCAAGCCCTCCGCCGGCAAGCCCCCTACCACCAAAACCGCGCCGACGAAGGCCGCGCCCGCCAAGAAGGCGCCTGCCAAGCCCGCGCCTGCCAAGGCCGCCCCGCAGACGACGGAGAAGGTGGTTGCGGCGGCGCCGGTGCCCGGCGGACCCATCACCGCGGACGCTCCGGCGGCCATCTCCGTCGCGCCCGGGGACGTCGTGCCCGGCGAGGTTGGGTCTGGCGGGGTTGGGTCTGGCGGGGTTGGGCCCGGCGAGGTTGGGCCCGGGGACGTTGGACCCGGGGAGGTCGTGGCCGGGGAAGTCGTGCCCGCGGAGACCGTGCAGACCGAGATGGCCCGCCCGCAGAACCGCAAAGCCGACACCGCCGAACTTCCCAAGGTGGCGGCCGAGTCCGACGCGGAACCCGTCGCCAGCGACGGGCGACCCACCGTCCGCCCCGCGCCCGGCCTGACCGGTGGCGTCGTCACCCCCACCCGGCCCGCCGGCACCGCCCCGGGCGGCACCCGCCCGCCGCGCACCGCGGTGGTCCCGGAGCCGGCCGGCGCCCACGCCGCGCCAGCGGACCAGGAGGCGTCCGCCGACGGAATGAGCCCGGCACAGCGCAAGACCCTCAAGCGCCGCCGGCTCGTCATGCTGCTGGCCTTCCTGCTGCTGGCGGCGATCGTGTTGGTGGTGGGTCAGTTCGTGCGCGACGACGACGGCCGGCGGGTGGCCACGTCGCCGGTCGCGTCGGCGCTGCCCGGGGCCCAGCCGACCGGTGGCACCGGCGCCGCTCCTCGCAGCGCCACGACCACCGGTGCCACGGCCGGTGGGGCGGTGGCCGGTGGAGCGGCGGCCCCGCGCGCGACCGCGGCCGCCACCACCGCCCCGGCCGCCACCACCCCGGCCGACACCGCGGACACCAGCCCGGCTCAGGATGCCGTCACGGCCGGCGGGTTCACCATGGTCGCCGGGTACGGCCCGATGCTGGGCAGCGCCGGGAAGCTGCGGCGCTTCACCGTCGCCGTGGAGAAGACGCTGGCCCAGGGCAACGGCGGCGATTTCGCCGACGAGGTGGACCGGATTCTCGGTGACCCGCGCAGCTGGATCGCCGGCAACGACGTCCGGCTGCAGCGGGTGCCGGCGTCCGACGCCGCCGACTTCACCGTGTACCTCGCCTCGGCGCAGACCTCCGAGCGGATGTGCCTGGCCGGCGGCCTGCAGACCGACGGGTACACCTCCTGCCGGCTGCCCGGGCAAGTGATCATCAACCATGACCGCTGGCAGGACGCGGTGCCCCAGTACAACGCGCCGCTGGGCACCTATCGGGCGTACGCCGTCAACCACGAGGTCGGCCACCAGCTGGGCCACGGGCACGAGGGCTGCCCGGGCAAGGGCCGGCCGGCGCCGGTGATGATGCAGCAGACGTACGGCCTGAAGGGCTGCGTGGCGAATTCATGGCCGTATATCGACGGCAAGCGGTACACCGGCCCGCCCATCAACTGAGACTGGTGTCGCAGGTCATGCGCGGGTGCGGGCGAAGCGAGCAACAATGGGAGGCCGCACCTCACCGCCAACCCGGGGAGTAAACCGTGTCCCTGCCCCCGCTCGTCGAACCCGCCGCCGAGCTCACCGTCGACGAGATCCGCCGCTACTCGCGTCACCTGATCATCCCGGACGTCGGGATGGCCGGGCAGAAGCGGCTGAAGAACGCCAAGGTGCTCGTGGTCGGCGCGGGCGGCCTCGGCTCGCCGGCGTTGATGTATCTGGCCGCGGCCGGCGTCGGCACGCTCGGCATCGTGGACTTCGACACCGTCGACGAGTCGAACCTGCAGCGCCAGGTGATCCACGGCGTCTCCGACGTGGGCCGGCCCAAGGCCGAGTCGGCAGCCGCCAGCATCGCCGAGATCAACCCGCTGGTCCGGGTGAACATCCACGACTTCGCCCTGGACAACAGCAACGTGATGGACCTGTTCGCGCAGTACGACCTGATCCTCGACGGCACCGACAACTTCGCGACCCGGTACATGGTCAACGACGCCGCGGTGCTGCTCGGCAAGCCGTACGTCTGGGGGTCGATCTACCGCTTCGACGGCCAGGCCTCGGTGTTCTGGGCCGAGCACGGCCCCTGCTACCGCTGCCTCTACCCGGAGCCCCCGCCGCCCGGCATGGTGCCGAGTTGCGCCGAGGGCGGCGTGCTCGGCGTGCTGTGCGCGTCGATCGGCTCGATCCAGGTCAACGAGGCGATCAAGCTGCTGACCGGCATCGGCGAGCCGCTGGTCGGCCGGCTGATGGTGTACGACGCCCTGGAGATGGAATACCGCAAGATCAAGGTCCGCAAGGACCCGGACTGCGTGCTGTGCGGCCCGAACGCCACCCAGACCGAGCTGCTGGAGGACTACGAGGACTTCTGCGGCGCGGTCTCCCCGGAGGCGCAGGAGGCCACCCTCGACGCGACCATCACCGCGCGGGAGCTCAAGGACTGGCAGGACGCCGGCAAGGATGTGTTCCTGGTCGACGTGCGCGAGCCGGCCGAGTACGAGATCAACCGGATCCCCGGCTCGATCCTGATCCCCAAGGGCGAGATCCTGTCCGGTGAGGCGCTGTCCCGGTTCCCGCAGGACCGGCAGATCGTGCTGCACTGCAAGTCCGGCGTACGGTCCGCGGAGGCGCTCGCCGCGCTGAAGGCGGCCGGGTTCAAGGATGCGGTGCACGTCCAGGGCGGCGTCGTCTCCTGGGTCAACACCGTGGATCCGTCGCAGCCGTCGTACTGAGTCGAAACGACACAGCTAAATCGCTTCGCGGGCGGTAGCGTCACCGACGTGGTCGACATCGATGCGGCGATCGGGTATGTCGTTGCCCACGGCGACCCGGTGGAACGGGCTCGCCTGTCGGTCCTGCGCACCGGTGCGCCACCGCCGCCGCACATCATCGCGCGGATCGCCGCCGGTCAGACGCCCGAGGGTGGCTGGCCGGCGTCGACCGCGGGGACGATCCCGTCGGTCGACGCGACCTGCTTCCGGCTCGCCGAACTCGACGACCTCGGCGGATTGCACGGCCCGGCGGTGGACCGCGCGCTCGACTGGCTGGCCTCGATGCAGCGCCCGGACGGCACCTGGCAGGAGCACGAGGCGCTGGCCGCCGAGGCGCCGCCGTGGGCGATGCCGGGCGACCCGGAGGCCACCCTCTACCTCACCGCGGTCGCCGGCTTCTGGCTGGCGGTGGCCGAGGCCGAAGCGCACCCGCAGTTCGAGGCGCCCGCCCGGCACGCGCCGGTGTTGGCCGCGGCCGCCCGGTACGTGGCCGAGCAGCTCCGCCCGGACGGCACCTGGCCGTCGTTCCTGGCCACCGGTTGGCACGCGGCCGGCCTGCTACACGAGGAGCAGAAGTTCTACGAGTCCGCGCGGATCCAGTTGGTGCTCGGTGACCGGCTGCCGGACATGTCGCCGGCCGATGTGGCATCGATGATCGCGGCGCTGCGCCGGCTGAACCTGGGTGACGACTGGCTGTTGCAGACCGCCCGCAAGCGGCTCGGCGCGACGCAGCGCACCGACGGCGGTTGGGACAGCGACGAGGGCCCGAACTTCGACGTGAACACCACGCTCCTCGCCATCCGCGCTCTGCTGAATGGCCGCGGTCCCCGATGAGCGTCAGGTGATGCGCCGGCGCAGCCACCAGACTGTGAACCCGGTCAGCAGGCCGGTCACGCCGAACATCAGGGCGGCCTCCCGCCATTGCAGGGGCCAGAAGCGGTCCGCGGGCACGTACGACGCCTGCTGGCGCAGGCCGAGCGAGTTCAGCCACTCCCGGCAGATCCGGTACGACGCGGCCGGCCCGCATTTCGTCCGGTCCGCCGGGCCGGTGAACCGCGTGCCCGCCGCCGTGTACGTCTCGTTCGACAGCTCCCACGCGCCCGGCGCGGTCAGCTTGCTGGCCACCTGCATGGCACCGTCCGGCTCGATGCCGATGCCGGTGATCTGCTCGGCGGCCAGCACGGCGTCCACCCGGACCGGTGTGGTGAGGTGCGGCCGCACGAAGAACGGCAGCGCGATCTGCACCACCGCCACCACGATCAGCGTGGCCGCCATCGCCGGCACGGTCCGGCGGATGACCATGCCCAGCAACACGCCGACGACGAACGCGAAGGCGGCGTAGGCGATCGGCACGATCCCGCGGATGGCGAACATCTCGGGCAGGAGCCGGTTCTGGCTGGCGTCGTCGATCGGCTGGGCCCACCAGGTGACCGCCGCGCCGCACGCCGCAGCGGTCAGGATCGCGACCGTTCCGATGGCCGCCACCTTGACCGCGAGCCAGCGGGTCCGCGGCACGCTCTGGGTCCAGACCAGCCGATGGGTACCCGCCTCCAGTTCCCGGGCCACCAGCGGCGCGCCCCAGAAGATGCCGATCACGGCCGGCAGCAGGAACATCACGCCCGCGGTCGCCCAGAACACCGGTCCCGCGGCGCTCGCGGTCACCTGGTTGCGGAAGCCGTCCAGCACGGTGCCGCAGTCCGTGGTGCAGGTGGCCAGTCCACTGGCCCGGTAGAGGTCACGCAGCTCCGGGCCGGTCACCGCCAGCGTGGTGGCGAGCACGACCAGTGCCGCCACGGTCACCCAGGCCTGCACCCGGAACTGCCGCCAGGTCAGCCAGATCATCGTCCCGCCTCCACCATTCCGGGGCGGCCGGCCGGTACGCCGCCACCGGTCATGTACGCGAGCACCAGGTCCTCCAGCCCCAGCGGTTCGACCGTCCAGGACGGGTCGTCGATCGGTGCGGTGCTGCGGACCACCACCGTGGACTGGCGGTCGGTGTGCCGGTCCTCGATCACCTGCCAGCCGCCGGGCAGCGTGGCCGGATCCCGCCGGCCGCCGGTGAGCCGGTGATGGCTGGCGAGCAGATCGTCCACCTCGCCGGCCAGCTGCACGTGCGCGGCGGCCAGCACGACCAGGTAGTCGCAGACCCGTTCCAGGTCGGTGACCAGGTGGGAGGAGACCACCACGGTGGCGCCCTGCTCGGCGGTGAACTCCATCAGCGCCTGCAGGAACTCCCGTCGGGCCAGCGGGTCCAGGCTGGCCACCGGCTCGTCCAGGATGAGCAGGTCGGGATGTTTGGCGACGGCCAGGGTCAGGGCCAGCTGGGCGCGCTGGCCGCCGGATAGCCGGCCGGCGCGCTGGGCCGGGTCGAGGCCGACCTGGGTGATCCGGCGGGCCGCGAGCGCGGCGTCCCAGCTGCGGTTGAGGTGGGCGCCCAGGCGCAGGTGGTCGGCGACGGAGAGGTTCTGGTACGTCGGGGTGTCCTGGGCGACGAAGCCGACCCGGGCCATCTGCACCGGCCCGCCGGCCGGCCGGTCGCCCAGCACCGTGATCGTGCCCGAGGTCGGCGTGAGCAGCCCGCACGCGAGCTGGAGCAGCGTGGACTTGCCGGCACCGTTCGGGCCGACCAGGCCGACCACCTTGCCCGCCGGGAGGCTCAGCGTGCAATCGGACAGCGCCGTCTTGCGGCCGTACCGCTTGGTCAGATCCTGGGTTTCCAGCACCGCGGTCATGGCACGCGGCTTTCACCGGCGCGGAAGACGCTGCGGAAGAGGGCCTCGATGCTCTCCTCGTCCAGCCCCGCGGCGCGCGCCTTGGCGAACCATTCCTGTAGCTCCAGACGCAACGGGGCGTGCGCGGCCAGGGAGTCGTCGCTGAGCGTACGAGTGACGAACGTGCCGAGTCCCGGCCGGGCTTGCACCAGCCCCTCGTACTCCAGTTCCCGGTACGCCTTGTGCACCGTGTTCGGGTTGATCGCCACCCGGGCAACCACGTCCTTGACCGTGGGCAGCCGGTCGCCCTCGCGCAGCATGCCCAGCCGCAGGGCGTGCCGGACCTGCTGGATCAATTGGAGGTACGGCGCGACGCCCGACCGGCTGTCCAGGTGGAACTCGATCATCGCCTCTCCTAATGTGCTAGGGCAATAGCACAAGTATGGCGACGTCGGGCGACGAGTCAAGGGTGCTCAGGTCAGCGGGTGTGGCCGTTGCCCGTGACGATGTATTTGGTCGAGGTCAACTCGGGCAGGCCCATCGGGCCACGGGCGTGCAGCTTCTGCGTACTGATGCCGATCTCCGCCCCGAAGCCGAACTCGCCGCCGTCGGTGAACCGGGTGGAAGCGTTGATCATCACCGCCGCCGCGTCCACCCGGGCGGCGAACCGCCGGGTGGTGGTCACCGACTCGCTGACGATCGCCTCGGTGTGCCCGGTGCCGTACCGGCGGATGTGGTCCAGCGCATCCTCGAACGAGTCCACCACCGCGGCCGAGATGTCCGCGGACAGATACTCCTTGCCCCAGTCCGCACCGGTGGCGGCCACCACGTCGTCGCTGTAGTTGCACACCCGGGGGTCGCCGTGCACGGTCACCCCGGCGGCGATCAGCTCCTCCAGCACCAGCGGCAGGAAAGCGTCGGCGACCGCTGAGTGCACCAGCAGCGACTCGGCGGTGTTGCAGGTGGACAGCCGCTGGGTCTTGGAGTTCAGCACCACGGCGAGGGCCTTCTCCAGGTCGGCGTCCTCGTCCACGTACACGTGGCAGTTGCCCACCCCGGTCTCGATCACCGGCACCGTGGACTCCTCGACCACGGTCTTGATCAGCGACGCGCCGCCGCGGGGGATGAGCACGTCGACCAGCCCGCGAGCCCGCATCAGCTCCTTGACCGAGTCGCGGGTCGAGGCGTCCAGCAACTGGATGGCGTTGGGCGGCAGGCCCGCGTCGGCGACCGCCTTGCGCAGCACGGAGACGATTGCCGCGTTTGAGCTCATCGCCGAGCCGGAGCCGCGCAGCAGGGCGGCGTTGCCGGACTTCAGGCAGATGCCGGCCGCGTCCGCGGTCACGTTCGGCCGGCCCTCGTAGATGATGCCGACCACGCCGAACGGCACCCGGACCTGGCGCAGCTCGAGGCCGTTGGCCAGGGTGGCGCCGCGGACCACGTCACCCACCGGGTCGGGCAGCGCGGCCAGCTGCCGCAGCCCGTCAGCCATCGCGGCGACCCGCTCGGCGGTCAGGGTGAGCCGGTCGATCATCGCCTCGGACTGGCCCCCCTCCCGGGCGTTGCGCACGTCCACCTGGTTGGCCGCCACGATGTCGTCGGCGCGCTCGACCAGCCGGTCCGCCATCAGCACCAGCGCGGCGTCCTTCTCGGCGCGGATGGCCGCGGCCAGGTCGATCGCCGCCACGCGGGCCGCGGACGCCTGCTGCATCACGCTCATGACAAACCCTTCTACAGGAGTACGAGGTCGTCCCGGTGCACGACCTCACGTTCGTATTCCGGGCCGAGCGCCGCGGCCAGCTCCGGTGTGGACCGTCCGAGCAGCGCGGGCAGCTCGACCGCGTCGTAGTTCACCAGACCCCGGGCCACCGCCGCGCCCGAACCGGCGTCCACCAAATCTACGGGGTCGCCGGCCGCGAAGGACCCGTCCACCGCGGTGATTCCGGCCGGCAGCAGCGACTTGCGCCGGGCCACCACCGCGGCCACCGCGCCCGGGTCGAGGTGCAGGCGCCCGCGCGGGGCGGTGGCGTGCGCCAGCCAGAACAGCCGCGCGGCCGGGCGGTGCGACCGCGCCTCGAACAGGGTGCCGACCTCCTCGCCGCGCAATGCGCTACCGGCGAGACGGGCCGCGGTGAGCACCACCGGGATGCCGAAGCCGGTGGCGATCCGGGCCGCCTCCACCTTGGTGACCATGCCGCCCGTGCCGATCTTCGAGCCCGGGCTGCTGATGCTGATAGCCGCCAGGTCGGCCTCGTCGCGGATCAGCGGCACCTGACGCGAGGCCGGGTCGGACGGCTTGCCGGTGTAGAGCGCGTCCACGTCTGAGAGCAACACCAGCAGATCCGCGTGTACCAGCGCGGCGACCAGCGCGGCCAGCCGGTCGTTGTCACCGAACCGGATCTCCTCGGTGGCCACCGTGTCGTTCTCGTTGACGATCGGCAGGGCGCCCAGATCCAGCAGCTTGCGCAGCGTCCGGTACGCGTTGCGATAGTGCGCCCGCCGGGTGACGTCGTCGACGGTCAGCAGCACCTGGCCGACCGTCCGGCCGTGCCGGGCGAAGCCGGCCGCGTACCGCCCGATCAGCAACCCCTGCCCGACGCTGGCCGCGGCCTGCTGGGTGGCCAGGTCGCGCGGGCGCCGGGGCAGGTTGAGCGGGCTCAGCCCGGCGGCGATCGCGCCGCTGGACACCAGCACCACCTCGCGGCCGGCGGCGGCCAGCGTGCCGAGCACGTCGACCAGGGCGTCGACGCGTCGCTCATCGATTCCGCCGGCCGCGGTGGTCAGCGAGGACGAGCCCACCTTCACCACGACCCGGCGTGCTCCGGTCACCGCTTCGCGCACCCGACCATTTAAGCCGGTTAGATGGCACGGTGACACCGCAGGAGTACGTGGAGGCAGTGCTCGCGCTCGTCGAGCGCATCCCGGCCGGCCGGGTGATGTCGTACGGCGCGATCGCCGACGCGCTGGCCGACGTCTCCGGCCGCAACTCGGCCCGGCAGGTCGGCACGATCATGGCGCGGTACGGCGGCGCCGTGCCCTGGCACCGGGTGGTGACCAGCGCCGGCCGCCTGCCGCCCGGTCACGAGCAGGAGGCGCGCCAACGCCTGCTCGCCGACGGCGTCCCGCTGACCGGTGACCACGTCGACATGGCCCGGGCGGCCTGGTCTCCGTAGTTCGGTTGAGCGGTGCCCTGACTGTCAGCCGGCGGCCACGAACGCGACCGCCGCCCGCAGCTGGAAATCGAAGAACTCCCGCCGTTCCGCGATGGTGTTGTTGAGCTGCCCGAACAGCTCGGCGCTGACCGCGCCGCAGATGTGGATCCAGGCCGCGAAGGTGCGGGCGACCACCTGCGGCGGGGCCGGCAGCGCCACGTGCTCGGCGATGCCCGCGAGTTCGCCGCCCAGCGCCCCGCCGATCGGCGCGCCGGACTGCGCCTCGCCGGTGGCGACCGCGTCCGCCACGATCCGGGCGAACACCAGGATGACCCGGACGGCTGGACCGACCGTCGTGGCCGGCGCCCGGTAGCCGGGCACCGGGCTGCCGTAGATGAGCGCCCACTCATGCGGGTGGGCAAGCGCCCAGTCGCGGACCGCGTGCCCGGCGGTGCGGAAACGGTCGGCGAACCGCCCGGGGACGACGGCCGCCTCCGCCGCGACGCCCAGCGCGTCGTACGCGTCGACGATCAGCGCGGTCAGCAGTTCGTCGCGGCTGGCGAAGTACCGGTACACCGCGGACGATGCCATGCCGAGGTCGCGCGCCACCGCGCGCAACGACAGGTTTGCACCGTCGGTGGCCAGGTGACGGCGGGCGACCGCCTTGATCTCCTCGGTCATCTCGGCGCGGACCCGGGCACGGAGGGATGCGGCACTCATGTGTTCAGTGTGCCATACCGAGAGCACTGCTCTTGACCCGGAGCGGAAAGAGTGAGAGTGTTGTTCTAGTAAGAGAACAGTGCTCACAAAGGAGAACGCGATGTCGAGGCACGTGGTCGTCGGCGCCGGCCCGGTCGGCTCGGCGGTGGCCCGCCAGCTCGCCGAGCAGGGCGAACCGGTCCGGGTGGTGACCCGCAGTGGCAGCGGGCCGGAGCATCCGCTGGTCGAGCGGATCGCCGCGGACGCCGCCGACACCCGCCGGCTCACCGAGCTGACCGAGGGCGCGGCGGTCCTCTACAACTGCGCCAATCCCCACTACACCCGGTGGGAACGGGACTGGCCGCCGCTGTCCGCATCCATGATCACCGCGGCCCGCCGGGCCGGCGCGGTCTACGCCATCACCGGCAACCTGTACGGCTACGGGCCGGTCCCGGGCGGGGTGATGACCGAGCGGACGCCGCTGGCCGCGACCGGACGCAAGGGGCGGGTGCGGATCCGGATGTGGCAGGACGCACTGGCCGGCGGTGTCCGGACGGTCGAAGCGCGGGCCAGCGACTACCTGGGCGCGGGGGCGACGTCGGTGTTCTCGGCGGTGCTGCTGCCGGCCGCGGCGAAGGGGCGCACCGCCTGGACGCCCGCCGACGTCGATCTGCCGCACAGCTTCACCTACACCGGCGACGTGGCGCGCACCCTGATCACGCTGGTCCGGGACGAGCGCGCGCACGGCAGGGCGTGGCACGTGCCGTCGCCGCCGCCGCTGACCATCCGGGAACTGGCCCGGCGGTACTTCGCGGTGAGCGGCACCGAGCCGGTGGAGCTGCGGTCGCTACCGCGGTTCGTCATGCGTACGGCCGGTCTGGTCGTGCCGATGGCCCGGGAGCTGGCCGAGATGGACTACCAGTTCTACCGGCCGTTCGTGCTGGACGCGTCGCTGACCACGCGGACCTTCGGGCTGCAGCCCAGCGACCTGAACGTGGCGCTGCGCGAGATCGCCGGCGCCGCCGCCGAGACGGCCGCCCGCCGGATGTGACGGGGCGGCCCGCTCAGCGCAGCCGCCGCGACGGCCGCCCGCCGGGAGGTGATGGAGGCGGGTTCAGAGCAGCCGGCCGGCGCCGCCACGGCGGGGATCGCCTGCCGCGCCGCCGAAGCCGATGCCGGTGACCCCGCCGAAGTAGTGGTTCAGGTCCGGCCAGGGGTGGATCCGGAAGCCGGCCGCGGTGAGCGCGGCCAGGGCCTCGTCCGGTACGCCGGGCTCGGCGTGCACCGTGTCCTCGATCACGTGGAACCGGGGCCGGGCGATCGCCGACGGCATGTCGAGCCCGTCGACCAGCACGCCGAGCAGCGTGTCCACCAGTGCCGTCCGGATCCGGGAGGCGCCCGCCGACCCGGCCGCCGCGGCCAGCCGCCCGTCCGGGTCGATCACCACCAGCGGGCACATGTTCGACGACATCCGCCGGCCCGGTGCCAGGTCGTCGGTGATCAGCTCACCCTCACCCAGCATCGAGTTCATGTTCACCCCGAGCCCGGGCAGCCACACCGCGGCGCCCAGCCCGAGCGTCGTGGTTATCACGCAGGCGTTGCCCGCGCTGTCCACCACCGACACGTTGGTGGTGTCGCCGATCTTCTGCCGCCCGGCGTCCCGCAACGCCGTCGCGACCGCGACCGCCCGCTCCCCGGGTGGCCGCTCCGCCACGTCCGGTGGCAGCGCGGCGATGGTGTCCACGGTCCGGCTGTAGTCGTGCCGGGCGCGCACCCGGAAGCCATTGAGCGTCGCGTGATCGACCGGCGCGTCCAGCACCCGGTACCCGGACAGGTCGGCCGGGCCCAGCGCCCCACCCGCCGCCCGGACCGTGTCCACCATGACCGAGGCGTACGCGCCGGTGTAGAACACCGCCGGGCCCTCCGACGCCAGGCCGTCCAGGGTGGCCGCCAGCCCGGGATGGAACAGCAGGTCACCACCGGTGAGCAGGGTCCCGTTCGGGGTGTAACAGGCGGCACCCTCGCCGTAGGCCAGGGCGGGCGCGCAGGCCACCAGCGTCCGGGCCTGCGCGGCCGGCAGCACCACCCCGGTCCGCGCCAGCGCCGCCGCCGGCGCCACCACGTCGGCCCAGTCCAGCCGCCCCCAGCGGCGGTGCACCTCGCCGAGACCGAGCGGCACGCCCGGGACCGCCACGCTGGCGCCGCCGATCGAGTACACCTGCGGCAGACCGCCGAAGAACACGTCCACGGTGATCATCGGGCCGGGCTGCCGGTCGCCGTCGGTGCCCGGCACCGCCACGAAGAAGTCCAGGCAGGTGACCTCGCCGGTGGCGGCGTCGAAGTAGGTGGCGAACCCACCGCCGCCCAGCCCGGTGTAGATCGTCTCGGCCACGCAGCTGGTGAGCACGGCCGCCACGGCAGCGTCCCCGGCCGTACCGCCGTCCCGCAGGATCTGCACTCCCACCTCGGCGGTCACCGGATGGCCCGCGGCCACTCCCGGGCGAACCGGGCCAACGTCGCTCATTCGGCGAAGCGTAGGCCCAGCACGCCCCCGATGGTTAGCATCCGCGTCCATGACGGCCGCCGGTCCCTCCCCTGATGTACGCCCGGCACCACCCCTGCCCCGGCGCGTGCTGGCCGGTTACTCGCTCGGGTCTCTGGTCACCGGCGCGTTCGGCACCGTACCGGGCCTGCTGTTGCTGCCCTATCTGACCGACACCCTCGGGGTGGCCGCCGGCCTGGCCGGTCTGCTGGTGCTGCTGCCCAAGGCCTGGGACGTGCTGGTCAACCCGGTCGCCGGCCGGCTCTCCGACCGCCACGGCGACCGCCGGCCGTTCCTGCTGGTGGCCGGGCTGGTGCTGGGTGTGCTGTTCGCCGCTATGTTCGCCGGCCCGTTCGGCAGCGGCGCCGACGCCGGCGCGTACGTCGCCATCGCCTTCCTGGCCACCGCCACCGCGTTCGCGCTGTTCCAGGTGCCCTACGTGGCCATGCCGGCCGAGCTCACCGACGGTTATGCCGAGCGGACCCGGCTGATGACCTGGCGGGTCGCCGTGCTGGCGCTGGCCATCCTGGTCTCCGGCGCGCTGGCCCCGCTGATCGTCGAGCAGACCGGCGGCGGCCTGACCGGCCACCGCTGGGCGGGCGTCTTCGTCGGCGCGCTCATCGTCGTGGGCACGGTCGGGGTGTTCACCGGTACGCGGGGAGCGCCGTACCGGGCGCCCGCGGCGAGCGAGCCCAGCCTGCGGGTTCAGCTGCGCATCGCCACCGCCAACCGGTCCTTCGTGGCGCTGCTGCTGTGCTTCGTCGTCCAGTCCGCGGGCATCGGCACGATGCTCGCCGGCGTGCAGTACTTCGCGGATCACGTGGTCGTCCGGGAGGCGGGCGCCACGTTCCTGTTCGCCGCGTTCGTCGGCCCGGCCCTGCTGGTGATGCCCGCGTGGAGCGGGATCGGCGCCCGGCTCGGCAAGCTGCGCGCGCTGATCGTGGCGTCCGTGCTGTTCGCCGCCGGGGCACTGGCGCTGCTGGGCGCTCCCGCGCTGCCGCCGCCGGCGATCTATCTGGTCGTCGCGGCGATCGGTGTCGGGTACGCCGGCCAGCAGGTGTTCGCCCTGGCTCTGCTGCCGGACCGGATCGCGGACGACACCGAGCGCACCGGCCGCCGCCAGGCCGGCGTCTTCACCGGAGTGTGGACCGCGGGGGAGACCCTCGGGCTGGCCCTGGGCCCGGGCCTCTATGCGCTGGTGCTGCAGGTCTTCGGCTACGTCTCGTCGTCGACCGGCGAGGCCGCGGCCCAGGACGACACCGCCCGGCTGGGTGTGCTGCTCGGTTTCTCCCTGGTCCCGGCGCTGCTGGTCGGTGCCGCGGTGCTGTTCCTCCGGCGGTCGACGGATACCCTGCGGGCATGATCGACGCGTTGCCGGAGCAGGGCGTTCCGGCGGAGCAGATCCTGGCCGAGCTGGCCGAGTTGCGGGCCGCGGACCTGCCCACCCACGGCGGGCGGCTGTTCGCGTACGTCTACGACCCGGCGGTGCCCGGCCTGGACCAGCTGGCGCACGCGGCGTACGCCGGGTCCGCGCACGTCAACGTCCTCGACCCGACCGCGTTTCCGTCCCTGCTGGCGATGGAGAACGCGCTGGTCGCCGCGGCGGCCCGGCTGCTCGGCGGTGACGCCGGCACGGTCGGCAGCGTGACCAGCGGTGGCACCGAGTCGCTGATCCTCGCGGTCAAGGCGGCCCGGGACGCGCACCCGGAGATTGCCGCGCCTCGGCTGGTGGTGCCGGCCACCGCGCACGCCGCGTTCGCCAAGGCGGCGCACCTGCTGCGGGTCGATCTGGACGTGGTGCCGGTGCGCGCCGACCTGCGTGCCGACCCGGGCGCCATGGCGGCCGCGATCACCGGCGACACGGTGCTGGTGGCGGCGTCCGCGCCGTCATACGCGCACGGGGTGGTCGACCCGATCACCGAGATCGCCGCGATCTGTGCCGACCGGAACGTCCGCTGCCACGTGGACGCCTGCTTCGGCGGTTGGGTGCTGCCGTTCCTCGACGCACCGCCCGCCTTCGACTTCGCGGTGCCCGGCGTCACCAGCATCTCGGTCGATCTGCACAAGTACGGATATGCGCCGAAGGGCGTCAGCCTGTTGCTGCACCGGGACGAGGCGCTGCGCTTGCCGCAGTACTTCGCCTACGCCAGCTGGCCCGGCTACACGATGGTGAATTCGGTGATCTCGTCCACCCGGTCCGGCGGGCCGATCGCGGCCGCGCTGGCCACGCTCCGGCACATCGGCCGGGAC
>DASSAL010000019.1:0-11114 GCA_035685405.1 Actinoplanes sp.
TCACGGCCGATGCCAGGCCGCCCAGCCGCTTCAGCGGCGTGAAGCGCCACTCCTCCTCGCGGCCGTTGAGGGCCGGA
Organism: Actinoplanes sp.; assembly: GCA_035685405.1. GTDB lineage: Bacteria > Actinomycetota > Actinomycetes > Mycobacteriales > Micromonosporaceae > Actinoplanes. The sequence continues at coordinate 78 of DASSAL010000019.1, forward strand.
AAGTCGTCGACGTTGTGGGAGCGCAGGTTGTGAGCCCGGGTTTTCGGCGGCGTGAGTGCCGGAGCCGTCATCAGCCGACAGCCCCTTCCATCTGCATCTCGATCAGCCGGTTCAGCTCCAGCGCGTACTCCATCGGCAGTTCCTTGGCGATCGGCTCGATGAAGCCGCGCACGATCATCGCCATCGCCTCGTCCTCGGTCAGGCCCCGGCTCATCAGGTAGAAGAGCTGGTCGTCACTGATCTTGGAGACGGTCGCCTCGTGCCCCATCGACACGTCGTCCTCGCGGATGTCGACGTACGGGTACGTGTCCGAGCGGGAGATGGTGTCCACCAGCAGCGCGTCGCACTTGACCGTGGACCTGGAGTTCGAGGAGCCCTCGAGGACCTGGACCAGGCCGCGGTACGAGGTCCGGCCGCCGCCCCGGGCGATCGACTTGGAGATGATCGTCGAGGACGTGTGCGGCGCGGCGTGCACCATCTTGGCGCCGGCGTCCTGGTGCTGGCCCTCGCCGGCCATCGCCACCGAGAGCACCTCGCCCTTGGCGTGCGGGCCGGTCATGTAGACGGCCGGGTACTTCATCGTCACCTTGGAGCCGATGTTGCCGTCCACCCATTCCATGGTCGCGCCCTCTTCGCAGGTGGCGCGCTTGGTGACCAGGTTGTAGACGTTGTTCGACCAGTTCTGGATGGTGGTGTACCGGCAGCGGGCGTTCTTCTTGACGATGATCTCGACGACCGCGGAGTGCAGCGAGTCGGACGAGTAGATGGGCGCGGTGCAGCCCTCGACGTAGTGCACGTACGCGCCCTCGTCGACGATGATCAGCGTCCGCTCGAACTGGCCCATGTTCTCCGTGTTGATCCGGAAGTAGGCCTGCAGCGGGATCTCCACGTGCACACCCTTCGGCACGTAGATGAACGAGCCACCGGACCACACGGAGGTGTTCAGCGCGGCGAACTTGTTGTCGCCGACCGGGATCACCGTGCCGAAGTACTCCTTGAAGATGTCCTCGTGCTCGCGCAGACCGGTGTCGGTGTCGAGGAAGATGACACCCTGCTCCTCGAGGTCCTCACGGATCTTGTGGTAGACCACCTCGGACTCGTACTGCGCCGCGACACCGGCCACCAGCCGCTGCTTCTCGGCCTCCGGGATGCCCAGCTTGTCGTACGTCGACTTGATGTCCTCGGGCAGGTCCTCCCAGCTCGCCGCCTGCTTCTCGGTCGAGCGCACGAAGTACTTGATGTTGTCGAAGTCGATGCCGGTGAGGTCGGCGCCCCAGTTCGGCATCGGCTTGCGGCCGAACAGGCGCAGGCCCTTGAGCCGCAGGTCGAGCATCCACTGCGGCTCGTTCTTGAGCGCCGAGATGTTGCGCACCACGGCCTCGGACAGGCCACGCTGGGCGGTCGCCCCGGCGGTGTCGGCGTCGGCCCAGCCGTACTCGTACTTGCCCAGGGCGGCGAGATGCTCTTCCTGAGTGACGATCTGGTCGGTCATCTATCTGTCCTAACCGTGGTGGGTACTTTCACACGAGCGGGTCCGGGGATGTGCGTGGTGCACACTCCGTCGCCGTGCGCGATGGTGGCGAGCCGCTGCACGTGGGTGCCGACGAGCCGCGAGATGACCGCGGTCTCGGCGTCGCACAGCTGGGGGAACTCGGCGGCCACGTGCGCCACCGGGCAGTGGTGCTGGCACAGCTGCCCGCCGGACGCGATCGCGGTCGCGTTGGCAGCGTAGCCCTCGGCGGTGAGCGCCTCGGCGAGTGCCTCGGCCCGGCGGATCGGGTCGGTGCCGGCCGAGCGCAGGGCGGCCCGGCAGCGCTCCTCGAGGGCGGACACCTGCGCCGCGGCGAAGGCGCTGACCGCCTGTTCGCCGCCGTGCTCGGCGATCCACCGCAGGGCCGCGGTGGCCAGGCCGTCGTAGAAGTGCGGGAAGCTCTCCCGGGCGGCCGCGGTGAGCACGAACGCCTTGGCCGGCCGGCCGCGGCCGCGCGGGCCCGCGGTGCGCGCCTCGCGGACCTCGACGAGATGGTCGGCCAGCATGGCGTCCAGGTGCTTGCGGATCGCCGCCGGGCTCAGCCCGAGTTCGGCGCCGAGCTCCGCGGCGGTGGCCGCACCTCGCTCCAGCAGCAGCTGGGCCACCCGGTCACGGGTACGCCCGTCCGGGGTGACGGCCGTGGCCACCACACCGCTCCGGGACAGCACCTCGTTTTTCACTACTCCAACGTTACGTAATTCGCGTCGGCCCTGCAAACCACCCTCGGGTGATCCAGCCCACGGCCGTACCATGGCCTCCGTGAAGCTGCTGCGCCCGCTGGCCCTCGCCTCCCTGATCGCCAACGCCGGCATCGTGGTCACCGGCGCGGCGGTCCGGCTCACCGGCTCCGGGCTGGGCTGCCCGACGTGGCCGCGGTGCACCGAGCAGTCGTACACCACGACCGCCGAGATGGGGTTGCACGGCGCCATCGAGTTCGGCAACCGGCTGCTCACCTTCGTGCTGGTGGCGATCGCCCTGGCCACCTTCGTGGCGGCCCTGCTGGCCAAGCCGCGCCGGCGGTCGCTGGTGCTGCTCGCGCTGGTCATCGGGCTGGGCATCCCGGGCCAGGGCGTGGTCGGCGGGATCACCGTGCTGACCGACCTCAACCCGTGGGTGGTCGGGCTGCACTTCCTGCTGTCCATGGCGCTGGTGGCGGCGGCGTACGCGCTCTGGCGGCGCACCGCCGAGGGCGACGGCGCACCGGTGTCCCTGGTGCCCGTCCCGCTGCGGCACCTGGCCCGGCTCACCGCCCTGGCCAGCGCTGCGGTGATCGTGGTGGGCGTGGTGGTCACCGGCAGCGGCCCGCACGCCGGCGACGAGGACGCCCGGCGCACCGGGCTGGATCCGGCCGCCGTCTCGCAGGTCCACGCCGACCTGGTGTTCCTGCTGCTCGGCCTGTCGGTGGGACTGTGGTTCGCGCTGCGCGCGGCGGGCGCGCCGCCGGCCGCGGTCCGGGCCGCCGGGGTGCTGATCCTGGTCGAGCTGGCGCAGGGCCTGATCGGCTTCGTGCAGTACTTCACCGGCCTGCCGGTCGTGCTGGTCGGCATCCACATGCTCGGCGCGACCCTGGTCTGGATCGCCACCCTGGCGATGCTGGCGAACCTACGGTTCCGGCCTCCCGCGCCGGCCCCTTCCACCCGTCCCGCCGATCTTGAAGTTGCGGTTGGCGTTTAGTCGTCTTCGAACCATTTGTCCCCTCCACAACTCCAAGATCGCGGGAGGACGAGCGGGAGGACGGGTCAGAGGCGGGCGACGATGGCGTCCGCCAGGCGGGGGCCGGCGTGGGGCGCCCAGCGGAGGAACAGCGACGGCTCGGTGAGCTCGAGTTCGGCCAGCAGGGGCGCGCCGTCCGGGCCTGGAATGAGATCCACCCGGGCGTAGAGCAGCCGCTTCGCCCCGCCCGGCACCGCGGCCAGGGCGGCCGCCGCGGCGGCCCGTTCGGCCGTGGACGGCACCCGTGGGCTGATGTCCTCGACGTAGTCGGCCGGGTCGCGCGGCTCGGCCGGTCCGGTGAGCAGCGGGCCCTTGCGGATGGCATGGCTGACGGTCAGCTCCCCGGCCGCGTCCGGCGTGCACAGCACCGACGTCTCGCCCGCCGTGTCCACCGCACTCAGATACGGCTGCAGCATCGCGGTACGCCCGGCCGAATGCAGCCGCGCGACGTGGTCGACCGCCCGGCCGGACTGTGCCGGGAACGCGTACCGGCCGGTGTCCTGGCTGCTCACGCTGACCGTCGGCTTGATCACCCACTCTCCCGCGCTCGGCGGCGACCACGGCGTGCCGGGCGGAAGGTAGGTGGTGGGTGTGACCGGCACGCCGGCGGCGGCCAGGTCGTCCAGGTACCGCTTGTCGGTGTTCCACTCGATGATGTCGGCCGGGTTGGCCAGCCGCGGCACCCGGTGCGCCCAGGCGACGAACGCGTCCCGGCGGGGCGGGTAGTCCCAGGTCTGGCGGATCACCGCCAGGTCGTACGCCGCCCAGTCGGCGCTGTCGTCGTCCCACCGGACGGCGTCCACCCGGATCCCCCGGTCGCGCAGCGCGTCGCGCAGCGGGTGATCGTCTTCGTAGAGGTCGGGGAACATCGCGCACCCGACGAGAGCGACCCGGGATTGCTCCCGGGTCGCGCGGTCGGAGAATTCTCGGGTCATTTATCGGTCAGCGGGCCATGCTCCGCCGGGACATCGAGCGCCAGAGGTCGTTGCTGGGCCGCATCTGCTCCATCAGCTCGCGCTCCCACTCGTTCTCCACCTCGACGCCCGCGGCGTCGCAAGCCTTACGGGCCACGTCAGTGCCGTCGGCGAACTGGTCGGACCACTCGCCGTCCTCGCCGACCAGGACGATGCGCGCGCCCCGCTTGCCGACGTACTCGATGACCGCCTTGGCGCCGCCGTGCTCGCCGGCGAACGACTTGATTCCGGCGGTCAGTGTGGTATCGGAACCTTCTGCCATGACGCGCAGCCTAGGCAGAGCCCGGTGCACCGCAAGTAATCATGACGGCGATTTGTGATGCCAATTACCTGCAGGTTTGAAATCCCGGCGCATTGGTATGAGCCGATTGTGTCCGATTTGTCGACACACCAGGGTTCCATCGAAAGCCTTAACGGCAAATCGGTAAGGCCGGGCGAAGCGGACTAGACGAGGGCGTCCACCGCGACCGCCATGAACACGATCGTCAGGTAGGTGGTGGACCAGTGGAAGAGCCGCATCGGCCGGACCGGCTCACCCCGCCGGGACCGGCTGACCATCCGCACCGCCTCGGCCAGGAACAGCGCGCCGGTGATGGTGGCCGCCGCGCCGTAGACCGGTCCGAGTCCCAGCGGCCAGGCGGCCATCGAGGCGGCCACGGTGAGCACGGTGAACAGCACGATCTCCCGGTTCACCCGGTCGGCGGAGCGGACCACCGGCAGCATCGGGATGCCGGCCCGCGCATAGTCGTCCTTGTACTTGATGGCCAGCGCGTAGAAATGCGGCATCTGCCAAAAAAAGACAACCGCGAAAAGCGCCCATCCCAGCGGCGCCACGCCGCCGGTCACCGCCGCCCAGCCGATGATCACCGGAGCCGCGCCGCAGATGCCGCCCCAGAAGGTGTTCTGCGGGGTGCGCCGCTTCAGCCACAGCGTGTACACCACGTCGTAGTAGACGATCGCCGCGGCGGTCAGCGCGGTGGCCAGCCAGTTGGTGAACGCGGCCATCAGCATCAGCGAGATGGCCGCCAGGGTGAGACCGAAGATCAGCACCGAGCGCGGAGTGACGCTGTGCGCCGGCAGCGGGCGCCGCTTGGTGCGCCGCATCAACTCGTCGATGTCCCGGTCGAGGTAGCAGTTCAGCGCACTCGCCGCGCCCGCCGCCAACGCCCCGCCGGTCAGCACCACGGCCAGCAGGCCCAGGTCGGGCCAACCGCCCGAGGCCAGCATCACGGCCGGCACGGTGGTGACCAGGAGCAGTTCGACGATCCGCGGCTTGGTCAACGAGACGTACGCCCGGAGGACCGCACCGATCGTCCGCCGGGCCACGGCGCCCTCGCCCGTCCGCGGCGCGGCCGGCCGGAGGGTGGACGACCGTCCCGGTATCGGCCGCTCGGTGATCATGCTCACGGACAGCTACCTCCGGCTCACGTCGGGACTTCCGGCCGCAGCCGGCGGAACGCCAGCGGCCACGCTCGGACAGCCTACGCGCAGCCTGCCGGGCTGCTCAGCCGACCCGGGGAGGGGATGGCAGCGCCGGAGAAAGCCGTGTGGGCGATTAGCCCGGCGGGGGTTTACCGGCACTCGATAGGGTCAACTTCATAGGGTTCCGCAAACCATGCCCGAGGAGCACACCGACGTGGCTGCCAATGATCCTGCTCTGCAATGGTCCGACCTCGACCAGCGCGCGGTCGACACCGTGCGCGTGCTGGCCATGGATGCCGTCGAGAAGTCCGGCAACGGCCATCCAGGCACCGCGATGAGCCTCGCGCCCGCGGCGTATCTGCTCTTCAACCGGGTCATGCGGCACGACCCGACGGATCCGAACTGGCCCGGCCGCGACCGCTTCGTGCTGTCCGCCGGCCACTCCAGCCTCACCCTCTACATTCAGCTCTACCTCTCCGGGTACGGGCTGGCCCTGGAGGACCTGGCCGCGCTGCGCCAGTGGGACTCGCTCACCCCGGGCCACCCGGAGCACGGCCACACCCCGGGCGTGGAGACCACCACCGGCCCACTCGGGCAGGGCATCGGCAACGCGGTCGGGATGGCGATGGCGGCCCGGCGTGAGCGCGGCCTGTTCGACCCCGAGGCGGAACCCGGCAGCTCGCCGTTCGACCACTACATCTGGGCGATCGCGTCGGACGGTGACATCGAGGAGGGCATCAGCCACGAGGCCAGCTCGCTGGCCGGGCACCAGAAGCTGGGCAACCTCACGCTGATCTACGACGACAACGAGATCTCCATCGAGGACGACACCCGGATCGCCAAGAGCGAGAACGTGGCCGCCCGGTACGAGGCGTACGGCTGGCACGTGCAGACCGTGGACTGGCGCACCGGTGACCCGGCCGACGGCGACTACCACGAGGATGTCGAGGCGCTGTACGCGGCACTGCTGGCCGCCAAGGCGGAGACCGGCCGGCCGTCGTTCATCAACCTCCGGACGATCATCGGCTGGCCGGCGCCGAACAAGCAGAACACCGGCAAGTCGCACGGGTCCGCGCTGGGCGCCGAAGAGGTGGCCGCGACCAAGGAGATTCTCGGCTTCGATCCGAACACGACGTTCGACGTCGCCCCGGAGGTGCTCGAGCACGCCCGGCGGGTCGTGGACCGCGGCCGCGAGGCGCACGCCGAGTGGCAGCAGCGGTTCGACGCCTGGGCGGCCGCCAACGACGACGCCCGGCGGCTGTACGCGCGGATGGCCAAGCGGGCCCTGCCGGAGGGCTGGGCGGAGTCGCTGCCGGAGTTCGAGGCCGACGTCAAGGGCCTGGCCAGCCGCGCCGCGTCCGGCAAGGTGCTGGACGCGCTGGCGCCGGTGCTGCCGGAGCTGTGGGGCGGCTCGGCCGACCTGGCCGAGTCGAACAACACCACGATGAAGGGCGAGCCGTCGTTCGTGCCGGCCGAGTTCGCCACCAAGATGTTCCCGGGCAACGAGTACGGCCGCACCCTGCACTTCGGCATCCGCGAACACGCCATGGGCTCGATCCTCAACGGCATCGTGCTGCACGGCGGCACCCGCCCGTACGGCGGCACCTTCCTGGTGTTCAGTGACTACATGCGACCGGCGGTGCGGCTGGCCGCCCTGATGAAGCTGCCGGTCATCTACGTGTGGACGCACGACTCCATCGGGCTCGGCGAGGACGGCCCGACGCACCAGCCGATCGAGCATCTCAGCGCGTTGCGGGCCATCCACGGCCTGGACGTGGTCCGCCCGGCGGACGCCAACGAGACCGCCTGGGCCTGGCGCGGCGCGCTGGAGCACACCGACCGGCCCACCGCGCTGGCGCTGAGCCGGCAGAACCTGCCCACCATCGACCGCTCGCGGTACGCCGGCGCCGAAGGCGTCCTCAAGGGCGGGTACGTCCTGTCCGACGCCTCCGGCGGCGAGCCTCAGGTGATCCTCATCGGCACCGGCTCCGAGGTGCAGCACTGCCTCGCCGCGCAGGAACGCCTGGAAGAGCAGGGCACGCCCACCCGGGTGGTCTCCATGCCGTGCCAGGAGTGGTTCTTCGAGCAGGATCTGTCGTACCAGCAGCAGGTGCTGCCGCGCGGCGTGAAGGCCCGCGTCACCGTCGAGGCGGGGGTGCGGATGAGCTGGGACCGGGTCCTCGGTGAGGCCGGCGAGCCGGTCAGCATCGAGCACTACGGTGCCAGCGCGCCCGCGAAGATCCTGTTCGAGCAGTTCGGGTTCACCGCGGACAACGTGGTGGCCAAGGCCAACGCCGCCCTCGCCAAGGTCGGCGAAATCACCGGTCACAAGACCGGCAATTGAGGAGGTCCGATGACCGACAGACTGGCCGAGCTCTCCGCCGCGGGCGTGGCGGTGTGGCTCGACGATCTCTCCCGGGTCCGGCTGCAGAGCGGCACCCTCGACCAGTTGCGCCGCGAGCAGCACGTGGTCGGCGTGACCACGAACCCGACCATCTTCGCCAAGGCGCTCGCCGACGCGGACGCGTACGACGCGCAGCTGAAGGACCTGGCCGCGCAGGACGTCAGCGTCGAGGAGGCGGTCCGCCTGCTCACCTCGTACGACGTGCGGTGGGCCTGTGACGTGATGAGGCCCGCGTACGACGCCTCGGCGGGCGTCGACGGCCGCGTCTCGATCGAGGTGGATCCGCGCTCGGCGCATCAGTCCGAGAAGACCGTCGCCGAGGCCAAGACGCTGTGGTGGCTGGTCGACCGGCCGAACCTGTTCATCAAGATCCCGGCCACCCGGGCCGGCCTGCCGGCGATCACCGCCACGCTGGCCGCCGGGATCAGCGTCAACGTCACGCTGATCTTCTCGCTGGAGCGGTACCGGGAGGTGATGGACGCGTTCCTGGCCGGCATCGAGCAGGCCAAGGCCAACGGCCATGACCTCACCAAGATCGGCTCGGTCGCCTCGTTCTTCGTGTCCCGGGTGGACACCGAGATCGACAAGCGGCTCGACAAGATCGGCAGCGACGAGGCCAAGGCGCTGCGGGGCAAGGCCGCGGTCGCCAACGCAAGGCTGGCATACCAGGCGTACTCCGAGGTGTTCGCCTCGGACCGCTGGCGGGCGCTGGCCGACGCCGGCGCGCACCCGCAGCGCCCGCTGTGGGCGTCCACCGGCACCAAGAACCCGGACTACCGGGACACCGTCTACGTCGAGGAGCTGATCGCCCCGGGCACGGTGAACACCATGCCGGAGTCGGTGATCCAGGCGTTCGCCGACCACGGCGAGACCCGCGGCGACACGGTCACCGGCAACTACGACGACGCGCAGCGGGTGATGGACGAGGCGGCCCGGCTGGGTATCGACCTCGACGACGTGTTCCGGGTCCTCGAGGACGAGGGCGTGGAGAAGTTCGAGGCGAGTTGGGCCGAGCTCGTCGAGGACGTACAGAAGTCGCTGAACGCCGCGAAGAGCGGCGCCGGCTCCCCCAGCGACGCGGCCAAGGGCTGACGCGGACCGACCCGCGACGGCCGCGGTGCCGTCGCGGGTCGCATCCGGTAGTCGTGCTGCACGCTGGGCAAAACCTGGCAGGATGACACTCGTGGGTAATCCGCTGCGTACCGCACAGGATCGCCGGCTTCCCCGGATCCCCGAGCCGTGCGCTCTGGTGATCTTCGGAGTCACCGGCGACCTGTCCCGTAAGAAGCTCATCCCGGCGGTCTACGACCTGGCGAACCGCGGCCTGCTGCCGCCCGGCTTCGTGGTCCTGGGCTTCGCCCGGCGCGACTGGGGCGATGGCGACTTCGAGTCGCTGGCGTACGAGGCCGCGAAGAACGGCGCCCGCACCCCGTGGCGCGAGGACGTCTGGCAGCGCCTGGCCAGCCAATTCCAGTTCGTGCCCGGCTCGTTCGACGACGACGCCGCCTTCGACCACCTGGCCACCACCCTGGACGACCTGCGCGAGCGCAACGGCATCCCGGGCAACGCGGCGTTCTACTTCTCCATCCCGCCGGCCGCGTTCCCGCTGGTCCTCAACCAGCTGGCCCGCACCGGGATGGCCGACAACGCGAAGTCCGGCGGCTGGCGCCGGGTGGTGGTGGAGAAGCCGTTCGGCAACGACCTGCAGACCGCGATGGCGCTGAACCAGCTGGTCGACGAGGTGTTCACCCCGCAGGACGTGTTCCGGATCGACCACTACCTGGGCAAGGAGACGGTCCAGAACATCCTGGCGCTGCGCTTCGCCAACAACCTGTTCGAGCCGGTGTGGAACTCCAAGTACGTCGACTCGGTGCAGATCACCATGGCCGAGGACGTCGGCATCGGCACCCGGGCGGCGTTCTACGACGCCTCCGGCGCCGCCCGCGACGTGCTGCAGAATCACCTGCTGCAGCTGCTCGCGCTGGTCGGCATGGAAGAGCCGACCAGCTTCGACCCCAACGAGGTACGCGCCGAGAAACTCAAGGTGCTCAAGGCGATCAGCCTGCCCAGGGACATCGCCCATGGCTCGGTCCGCGGGCAGTACCTGCCCGGCTGGGTGGCCGGTGAGCGCGCGGTTGGCTACCTGGAGGAGAAGGGCGTGCCGCCGGACTCCAGCACCGAGACCTACGTGGCGGTACGCCTCGGCATCCAGAACCGGCGCTGGGCGGAGGTGCCGTTCTACCTGCGCTGCGGCAAACGGCTCCCGCGCCGGGTCACCGAGGTGGCGGTGCTGTTCAAGAAGGCGCCGCATCTGCCGTTCCATTCGTCCGATGTGGAGCTTCTCGGCAACAACCAGCTCGTCATCCGCGTCCAGCCCGACGAAGGGGTCACGCTGAAGTTCGGCTCGAAGGTGCCCGGCACGACGATGGAGGTCCGCGACATCACGATGGACTTCCAGTACGGCGAGGCGTTCACCGAGACGAGCCCGGAGGCGTACGAGCGGCTCGTGCTCGACGTGCTCATCGGGGACAGCACCCTCTTCCCGCACGCCGACGAGGTGCAGGCGAGCTGGGATGTCATCGACCCGCTGGAGGAGGCGTGGCAGGGCACGAAGCCGTTCACCTACCGCGCCGGTGAGTGGGGTCCGCGGGCCGCCGACGAGATGCTCGCCCGCGACGGCCGCACCTGGAGGCGGCCGTGATAGCGCTGTGGGACACGACGGGCACCGAGGTCGTCCGGGCCCTCTCGGCCGAGCGGCGCACCGCCGGCGGGGTGGCCAGCGGGCTGGCCCTCACGCTCGTCGCCGTGGTGGACGAGGACCGCGTCCGCGAGGCCGAGGAGGCGGCCGCGACCGCCGCGGCGGCCCACCCGTGCCGGCTGCTCATCGTGGTGCCGAAGTCCGAGCCGCCGGCCGATTCGAAGAACGCCGAGTCGCGACTGGACGCCGAGATCGTCGTCGGCGGCCGCCTCGGACCGGCCGAGGCCGTCGTGTT